>JBKJTN010000201.1:0-16217 GCA_046590275.1 Novosphingobium sp. | reverse complement strand
GCGCGGTGATCTGCTGCAACACCAGCCGCTGGTTGGTCATCGCCTGCGCCACGGTCACCGCGGTGCGCAGCGCGCCGACGGTGGTGGTGCTGGCGCGGTCGACGCCCTTGACCAGTTCGACATTGTTCTTCTTGACCAGATCAAGCGCAAGATAGCCCTGCACCGTGACGGCCATTTGCGTGAGCAGATCCTGGGTGCGCTGGCGGACATAGAAAAGCGCGCTTTCGCGCAGCGCCTTGGCCTTGGCCGGATCGGTGTGATCGAGATCGCCTGCCGTTTCTTCCAGCTTGGTGTCGAGCGTGCGGGAAATATGGATCATCTGTTCAAGGCTGCCCATGGCTTCCCACAGCTTGCCGCGTTCAACATCGATCGCGGCGTTGTCCATCAGCAGTTCGTCCTTGCCCGAGCCCAACCGGGCAAGGATCGCCTGGATATGGCCCTGGCTGGAGGTGTAGCTATCAAAATACTTTTTCAGGCTGTTGCCCATGGGAATGATCCCGAGGATCTTGCGTCCGGTCGACAGCTTGCCCTTCTTGCCGGGATCAAGCTCCTCGACCGTGCGGCGCAGCGCGGCAAGGTCTGCGCCCACACCCGAATCCTTGTCCATCGCCCGGATCGGTCGATCGAGAAAGCGGTTCGACATTCCGGCAGCAGTGGCAATTTCCTTGCGGCCCATATTGGTCAGCTGATCGACCCGCTGGCCGAACTCGGGCGAATTGGCATCCTGCGCCACCAGATCGGCGATAAACGCATCGACCTTGCCTTCCAGCTTGGACTTGTCGCCTTGCGAGACCGGGACCAGTCCGATCGCCTGTTCCGGCGCGATCACCGGCACCGGATCGGGCGCGGTCAGCGTGATGGTGGGAGCGGCGGTCGCGGTGTCAGTTGGTGTGGAGGCCATGGCTAATTCCAAATCTTGTCAATCTGCCGGGCAAGATGGGATGCATCGCGCCCGAGTGCAAGCTGTATTAGCGATATAAGACAGGGAAAGAAAGGCAGTTAGCGGAGCTTCGGCCCCCGTTGCCTCAGTTTCCGAACCACCGTGCCAGCCAACCCGATCGGCGTACGGGGCTGCGGTGCGTAATGTCGAACAGATATTCAGCCAGCAGCGCGGCCTGATTGGGCGTCATCATGAAATGATGCGAATCCGGCTCGCCCCGGGCCGTCTTGCGGGTGGATTGAACGGCTTGCAGGCGCAAGTCGATCCGCCCGGTAAACTTCGAGTGTGTCCAACCGACCAGAACACCGTAGCTTTCTTGGTCCAATTGCTCTTGCTGCCCCATCGCATGCTCTCCCCCGCCCACCGGCCCGCCGTCGTTTGGATCGGCCTGAACTTGAAGAATAAGCGGCTGGGCGTGAATGGCAACTGGCGATGAATCCCGTTTGGGGACAAGCTCAGGCTGCCAGCTTGAACGGCTCTATCTCGCCTGAAAGATACAGCGTCTTGGCCTTGGCGCGGCTGAGCTTGCCCGATGACGTGCGCGGCAGGGTGCGCGGCGGGACCAGTTCGACCACGCAGTTCATGCCCGTGATCGAGCGGACCTTGTCACGGATCTGTTCGTGGAGTTTGCGGCGTTCGGCCGGATCGGAAACCCGGCAATGGACCAGCACCGCAGGCACTTCCTCGCCATTTTCAGCTTCGACCGAGAAGGCGGCGATATCGCCCTGATGGAAGCCCGGCAGCTGTTCTACCGCCCATTCGATGTCCTGCGGCCAATGGTTCTTGCCGTTGATGATGATCATGTCCTTGGCCCGGCCGACGATGAACAGATAGCCATCGACCATATAGCCCATGTCGCCAGTATCGAGCCAGCCATCGATCATGCAGTCGGCGGTCGCCTCGGGATCGCGGAAATAGCTGTGCATCACGCTGGGGCCCTTGCACCAGACCTTGCCGATGTGATGATCGGGCATGGCGTGGCCGTGCTCGCCGCGGATCTCCAGTGCCATGTCGCGCATCGCCTTGCCGCAGTTGACGATCGCGCGGTAGCGGGCCGGGCGCGAGAGATCGCGCGGTGATCCGGACAGGCGCTCTTCTTCGACCAGCTCGACCCGGATGCCTTCGCCCGGCGGCATGATGGTCACCGCCAGGGTCGCTTCGGCGAGGCCATAGGAGGGCAGGAAGGCGCTGGCCTTGAAGCCGGCATCGGCAAAGGCGTTGACGAAGCCCTGCATGACATCAGGGCGGATCATATCGGCGCCGTTGCCGGCGATCCGCCAGCGCGACAGGTCAAACCGTTCGGCGACATGGCTCTGGCTGGAAATGCGCCGCGCACAGATATCGTAGCCGAAGGTCGGCGAATAGCTGCATGAGGTACCGGGATTGCGGCTGATCAGATCGAGCCAGGCCAGCGGACGCCGGGCGAAATCCTCGGTCTTGAGGAAATCGGCCGAAACCTGATTGGAAATCATCGACAGGAAGCAGCCGACCAGCCCCATATCGTGATACCACGGCAGCCAGCTGATGCAGCGATCGGATTGCTGAAACTTCATGCCATGCGCGTGGCCGCCCAGATTGTTGAGCAGCGAGGCATGGGTCACCGCAACGCCGTGCGGAAAGCGGGTCGAGCCGCTGGAATATTGCAGATAGCAGATGTCGTCAGGCTTGCTCTCGGGCAGGGCGCACTCGGCAGCGGGGTTTTGCGCGAAATCCTCCCAGGTGATCCCCTCGCAGCCCTGGCGCTGCGCAGCGGCCCCCGCCATCGCGGCCAGCTCGGCCGGGTAGAACAGCACCTTGGGATCGGAGCTTTGCAGCTGGACCGACAGCTGATCGATATAGTTATCCTTGCCGCCAAAGCTGGTCGGCAGCGGCAGCGGCACCGGCCATGCGCCGGCATAGACCGCGCCGCAGAACAGCGCGGCGAATTCGGGCCCGGTTTCGGCGACCAGCGCAATCCGGTCACCCGGCTGGATGCCGTGCGCGATCAGGCGGCGAGCGGCGGCCAGCGCATCATGGCGCAGCTCGGAATAGGGATAGACCCGCACCAGTTTGCCGCGCGGATCGTGGAAATTCAGCCCGCGCTTGCCGCTGGCAGCATAATCCAGTGCCTCGCCAAAGGTGGCAAAGTCCGAAAAACGGCGCGGCAACTTGTCCTCATTGGGAGTGGCAACCAGACCTGCGGTCTCGATTGAAGCTATTGCGGCAGGTGCCATCGTTACGGCGTCTGTCATATGCGAAAACCCGTCTATTTTTGGGGGAGGGCGCCGTTTTCCGGCTTTACCTGCAGCCATTTTCAGTGCCTGAAACCTGCGAGCAATACGCTCCCAAGCTTCGGTGGGCTTTCCCAATTGCGTCACACTGTGGCACAATTAGGGCCAATGCGCAGCCAGCCCCGCCCCAAACGCCAGTTTTCCCGCGAAATCCGCGTGCCAAAGCCGCTCGATGCGCCCCGGCTGCAGGAGCTTGCCCTGGCCTATGTCGCAAGATTTGCGACCAGCGCGGCCAAACTCGAGACCTATCTGCGGCGCAAGCTGCGCGAACGGGGCTGGGAGGGAGAACATGAGGCGCCCACTGCCGCCTTGGTCGCCGAGTTGATCGAACGGCTGGTCAGCGCGGGTTATGTCGATGATACCGCCTATGCCCGCTCAAAAAGCGGCAGCCTGCTGCGGCGCGGGTTTGGCGAGCGCCGGATCGGCCAGGCGCTGGGCGCGGCCGGGATCGCCGCCGAAGTGCGCGAGGAAGTCCGCTCCGGGATCAGCGCCCAGCGCCGCGCCGCTTTGGCGCTGGCGGCCAAGCGCCGGTTCGGCCCGTTTGGTGACAAGGCCAGCGACCGGCCGGGCCGCGAAAAGCAGATCGGCGCGATGCTGCGCGCCGGCCATCCCCTCGACAGCGCCCGCGAATTGGTCAATGCCATCAGCGTGGAAGCGGCCGAGCAATGGGCGGCGGACGCTGATGAGGATGAACCATGCGATTGAGCCTACTAATGGCAAGTGCCGCGCTGCTACTGGCCGCGTGTTCCCCCGGCGCGGGCGAAGCCAGCCCGGCGGCGGATCAGACGGCTCCGGCGGTACACGCCATATCCGGCCTTGCGGTGGTTCCGCTCACGGTGACGAGCGGCAAGGCCCGCCACAGCTTCCGGGTCGAAGTGGCGGGTACCTCAGCGCAGCAGGCCAAGGGGCTGATGTTCCGCACCGCATTGGGCGCGGATGAAGGGATGATCTTCCCGATGAACCCGCCGCGCCCGGCCAGCTTCTGGATGAGGAACACGGTGATCCCGCTTGATCTGGTGTTTGTCGGCCCCGACGGCCGCATCACCAACATCGCCGCCAATGCGGTCCCCTATGATGAAACCCCGCTCCCCTCGGCCGGGTTGGTCAAGGCTGTGCTGGAACTGAACGCGGGCCACGCGGCGCAGCTGGGTATCGCGCCGGGCGATCTGGTGGAGTGGTGAGGCGTGTTTGAGGCTCAGCTGGATTCGCGCGGACCGGAGACATGCTATTGCGCATCCCCGAGCAAAGGTGCGGCTGGGACTGTAGCGATCGGACAATTAAAATTACGGTGACAGTGCACCCAACTTCTGATTTTTCTCGCTTGATCGTGCGTTGGAAATTAAGTGCACTGTCACCGTAACCCACCTGTTACCGTACCCCCCACCTGCCACAGTAACCCTCATAACCCCGGCGCCAGCTCCTTGCCGATGATGATGTTCTCTCGCGAAGCGCTATGGTGGCCTTAAAGCCGTATTGAGCGCGATGTCAGCACATGGGAATGGCTCTAGTAGGTGATTGAAATTCCGCAGTCGCCGAAGCATCCATGGATTGCACTGTGCAACTTAACTGGACCAAATCGGAGTTCGAGGGGTCGACCGTGTGGACTGTGAAGAAGTGAGCATTTACCGCGCTGCTGCCACAGGAGGCAGGAGCCTGCCTTTCCGGGCGACAGACTGACACAAATGGTCGTTCGCAACCATCCCTTGCGCACCGCGCTATCGGAAGAAATGCACCTTCGCCGGTTGCCGAGCTTTGCCGCGCCCTACCGCCTGGTTCAGATCGTCACGGTGCTTGGTGAAGCCGGGACTGGCGACGCGCGCGCCCACATCGACACGCTAGCCAAATCGGCCCTCGAAATTGTACCAATTTCGGCCAAATATGGTGTGCTCAAGCTGGGCAACTTCGTCCTGGTGTGGGAACGGCATACAGAATTCGCGACCTACACGTTGCTGTGTCCGGGCGAAGCCGAGGTATCGTTCGATCCTGACCTGTTCGAGCCAGTGATATCGACTGTGCTGGCCGACATGCCGGGGGAAATCATTCGCGCAACCCAGGTCGCGCTTGTGGCCGATCCCTTGCCAGCTCGCATTCCCGCAGCGCTTGAACAATGGTTCGCGCCTGATGCCCTCATCGTGTGCGACGTGGCCGACGGGCTGGCCCGGGTGATGTCCGACTTCCGGCTAAACAGTGACGGGTTTGGCCGCCTTCTCGTGTTGGATCGCGGGCTTGAGCGCGACGAGCCGGCGCACCTCGTTCTGCGGCTGCAGGAACTCGGCAATTATCGCAATATGGCGCTGCTTGGCCTTCCGCTCGCGCAGCAGCTGACACCGTCGGTCACCAGCCTGGAGGGGCGTCTGGCCGACCTGACCCATGCGGTGTCCGAGCGAACCTCTGAAGATGACAAGCTGCTCGACGAACTTACTTTTCTGTCCGCCGAACTGGCTCGGCTGGCTGCAGAAACCCGCTATCGGATGAGTGCAACGCGCGCCTACGCGCAGCTCAGCAAGGACCGGCTCGACACCCTTTGCATTGTTCCGATCCGCGGCTTCCAGAGTCTGGCCGATTTTACGGAGCGGCGACTGATGCCAGCGGTGAGGACCTGCGATTCCTTCTCGGCGCGTATTGAGGATCTGCTGCAGCGTGCAGCTTGGACCAGCGAACTGCTGCGCACCCGGATCGACATCGCTCTCGCCAAACAGAACCGGGACCTGTTGAGGTCGATGGACTCCCGCACTGACTTGCAGTTGCGTTTGCAGCAGACGGTCGAGGGCCTCTCGGTGGTCGCCATCAGCTATTATATGGTGGGGCTGGTCAGCTACATCCTGGCGGCGATCCCCGGCGTCCGCCATGACCTCGGCGTGGCAGTTTCGGTGCCGATCCTACTGACCATCGTGGGGGTGGCGCTGTGGCGGTTGCGCCGCCGCTTGCACGCGTAGCGACTTTTCAAATCGCATCCGTGCCGATCGAGTTGTGGCGACTGTGCACTAAATTTCTGACTTTTCTTGCTTGATTGTGCATTGGAATTTAAGTGCACCGTCACCGTAACTAATTGTGCCAAAAGACAATTAGGTCCACTGCTACCGCGATTTTAACCAGACAGGCCGGTCAGTGTCACCCCTCGCGACAGGCTGTCTTGTGGTCTGACTGACAGGAACATCTCACCCGACTGCGCGGAAGCTGCCGCGCCGATCTCGCGGTAGAGCCTTGCCTTGACCGCCGCGTCGGAGACCGGAGCGAGCGGCTCAGGAGCGGCTTGATCGAGCGTGCGGCAAAACTCGTCATCGGCGGCACGATCCCTTGTCAGGTCGCCCACGCGCTCCAGCAGAATCGGAATAGCGGCTGGGGTTCGGCCCGGGTCGAGCGCCGCCATCAGCAGCAATCCATCAAGCACCATGGCGCGGGGCAGCGAAACGCCTCGGAAAACCAGCGACATCGGGGTCAGACCGACTGCATCATAGAGATAGACGAACAGGTTTCCAGCGACCGGCAGCATCCAGCCTTCAAATGATAGGCCGGATCCCGCCATCCGCACTTCGAGCAGCCCCCCCTCGCCCATCCGGATCATGCCGTGATCGTGAAACACACGGTCGTTGCTTAGCAGTGAGGGGCGGGTGGTCCGCCAGAAACCCTCGTAAGTTGTGCCGCGGCGTGTCCCTTCCTCGCGGGCCATGGCGATCAGCGGTCCCAGTTGCGGAAGCGGTGAGGTCATCGGCAGCGGTTGCAAGGAAGGGATGGCATAGTCGAACTTTGCGGCAAACTGCGGTGTTTCCGCAAACCAGTCAGCCAGTCTGAAGTCAGCCCGGCGAACAGCGATCAGTCCGGTCAGGCGGGAGAGATTGTGTTCGGTTGGGTGCACTGCTCCCGAAAGCCACCGGCCGATCAGTGATTTGTCTACGCCCAGCTCATGCGCCAGCGCCACTCTGCTCAAGGACGCAGTTTTGAGAGCGATATCGAGCTTGGCAGCAAAGGCGGGCACATGCTCCATGATATTGCCATTATTAGCAAGATTGCGGCGATGTGCAAATCGCGGCAGCGCCATGCGCAGTGCGATGCAACTGCCCGAACCAGGGCGGTTTGTGCAGGGTTGCTTCTGGTCGTCATGACTAGGAGGGCAAACCATGAACCATCAGCTCAAAATCGCCACATGCCTCGCTGCGGCGATGGCAACCAGCGCATGTTCCACCAAGCCGCGCCAGTTTTCGGCAAGTGTCACACCAATCGATACGATGAGCCTGGCCAATGGCAGCGAGGCGGCGGATTTCAGCACTTGCGACCGGCTGGTTCGCAGTGGCCACCGCAGCAGTTTTGCGGCAGCAGCCGCGACCGGCGCGGCAGGGGGTGCTGCCGCGCTGGGTGGAGCGGTGGCAGTCGGGACTACCGGATTGGTTGGCGGTTCGATGTCCGCTGCTGGCGCTGCTGCTGCCGCAGCCATGCCGATCATTGGGTTTGCGGCAGCGTTCGGCGTCAACCGGATGATCCGCTCGGGCAAGGAGCGCAAATACAAACGCGTGATGGCCGATTGCATGCAGGAATTCGGATATGCGGTGGTCGACTGGTCCCGGACGCACAAGAAGGAACCGGGCACTGCGATTGCGCTGACACGGCCCGTTTCGGTGCCGATGAAACAACCCGTTAGTCCCGCTGTGGCAGCTCCAGAACCAACCATTGCTGCCGGGAGCGAATAGGCGGCGGTAACTTTCATAGTCGCTCCCGTGGAATCGGAATAGCGGCTGACGGAGATGGAGGCGTGAACCAGGCGGAAACTGGCGCCCGGTTCACGCGGGCCAGTACCAAAGACGAAGCCAGACGAAAATTACGGTGACACTTTACTTAATCCCCAATCCCTGCCGCATCTACCGCATGAAGCAAGCACCCACCCCGACGAGTCGCGCGCTTGACGAGGCATCGCTGGCCCGCACCGCCCACGCCTCGGCGCCCATCAGGCGTCCCGTGTGCAGGCGCGCTCCGATGGCTTCGGCCGCAGTAAGTCCCTAGGGATCCATGTCGCCTGCCTCGACCGGACTGGTCAAGGGCGTGCTTGCGCTCAGCGGCAGGCGCGCGGCGCAGTTGGGGATCGTGGCGGGTGATCTGGTGGAGTGGTTAGGTGAGTTTGGGGGTTGGTGGATGGGACGCCGCAATTTCCCTATATTGGCCGCATTGACTAAGCAGGAATGTATCTGCGGAACTGCGACGAAACCGGGCGCGAGCTTTACAGGGGCGCAGGTGAAGCGTTTTGAGGAATAATCGACGCGATGAGTGTACCCGATAATCTTGACCACATCGCTGCTGACATATGGGCGCGGCTGTCAAGTGCGGCGGCTGGCGCTCGGTCTGCCTGGCACACGCCGGTTGTCGGCACGGCTGACGGCGACCTGCGCGTTATGGTCCTGCGCCACACCGACCCGGCAACAGCCAGCTTGCGCTTTCATACCGATGCCCGAAGCCCCAAGGCGGCGCGTATCGGCGCCGCCGCACCGGTGTCACTGCTGTTCTATGACGCGGCAGCCAAGCTGCAATTGCGCTGCGCCGGAATTGGCAGCGTTACCTCGACAGGCGCGGCCGCGGATGCGGCATGGGCCGCAAGCGCGCTTTCCAGCCGGCGCTGTTATCTTACTGCGCTTGCCCCGGGGACGACGAGCGAATTGCCCACCAGCGGCCTGTCTGCCGCCGCTGCTGGGCGCGTGCCGTCGCTTGATGAGAGCGAAGCCGGGAGGGCCCATTTTGCGTTGATAACAGTCGCTCTCACCCGGATCGATTGGCTGTTTCTCGCGCATGACGGGCACCGCCGCGCGCTGTTTGAACGCAGCGGGGAAGGCTGGGCTGCGCGCTGGCTGGTGCCATAAAATGAATTACGGTGACGGTGTATTAATTCCAGGCTTCACCCGAAACCACCGGCCTGATCGACGTCAGCCCTGAACGATAAGGGCAGCGATCCCCGGCCAAGTCGGCCTGCCAAGCCCGCGATCGCGCTATCGGCGCTTGCTCGCCCGCAGCCGGGGCGCTAACGCGCTGCCCATGGGAATACTCGGCAAGATCTTCACCTGGTGGGATGGGGCGACCATCACCACTCTGCTCAACAGCGCGATGACCGGCGAGCAGGTCGGCACCGATGCGCAGGGCAACAATTATTACCGCGCCAAGAAACGCCGGGCTGCGGGGCAACCGTTCGGCGGGTCGGAGCGGCGCTGGGTAATCTATAATGGCGCCAATGATGCCAGCCGCGTGCCGCCCGAATGGCATGGCTGGCTGCACGGCTCGTTTGATGGCGTGCCGGAGAGCAACCTGCCCCCGGCGCGGATCTGGGAGGTGGATTATACCCCCAACGCCACCGGCACCGCGCAGGCTTACCGTCCCCAAGGCGCGCTGGAACGCGGCGGCAAGCGCGCCCGCGCGACTGGCGATTATGAGGCCTGGTCGCCGGATGGCGACAATTTGGCCAAGTCGCCGGATGGTGACAATTTTGCGACCTCGCCGGACGCTTGAGAATGATGCGGGCGCTTTCGCTGCTGGTGGTGCTGGCGCTCTCGGCCTGTTCGGGCGAGCCTGACGAAGCTGCTGAGGCGATTGCCACCGATGTGCCCAAATCACTTTCCGCCGCTCCGATTGTCAGCGGCGCGGTAGAAGGCGGGATTGGCACGCCGCTGAAAGACCGGGTGGCGACGCTGGGCCTGCTCAACAAGCGCAACAATCTGACCCAGGACCTGCTGATGAAGCCGGGCGAAGCGCGCCGGATCGGCAATGTGATCGTCAAGCTGGCCAGCTGCGAGCGCACCCTGCCGTGGGAAACCCCGCCCGAAACCGGCGCGTTTGTGCAGGTGTTCGTCGAGGAGCGCGTCCAGCAGAACGATCCGCTGATCTGGCGCAAGGTGTTTTCCGGCTGGCTCTACAAAAACTCGCCCTCGCTCAACGTGGTTGAGCATGCAGTCTATGATGTCTGGGTGAAAGACTGCGCGATGAAGTTCCCGGGCGAAGAGGAAGATCCAGCTGCGGCTGCCAGCAGCTCGCCAAAACCTGCGGGCAAGGCAAGTCCTGCGGCATCGCCATCGCCCGTGCCTTCTCCCTCGCCTACGCCTGAAACGCCATCGCCTTCGATCGGTGTCTGAGCCGCGCGGAGCAGTTGCAGATAGCGCTTCTGGCTGATTTCGACCGCGCCGAGCGAAGCGAGGTGATCTGTGATGAACTGGCAATCCAGCAGCCGCGCGCCCGCCATCCGCAACGCGGCAACCAGCCAGGCCAGCGCTACCTTTGAGGCATCGGGGACTAAGCTGAACATGCTCTCGCCGCAGAATACCCGGTCAAATCCTACCCCATAGAGCCCGCCCACAAGGCGGTTATCCTGCCAGCATTCGATCGAATGGGCTTTGTCTGCCTCATGCAGCGCGCGGTAACTGGCGGCGATCCGGGTGCTGATCCAGGTCTCGGCGCTGTCGGCGCGGGGCTGGGCGCAGCCCTCCATCACTTCGGCAAAAGCAGTATTGCAGGTGACCCGAAACCGCCCACGCCGCACGGTCCGGGCCAGCGAGCGCGAACAGACAAATCCATCCAGCGGCAGGATCGCCCTCTGCCGCGGTTCGACCCAGAAGATATCCGGATCATCACGGCTGTCGGCCATCGGGAATATGCCGCTGCGATAGGCCAGCAACAACATATCGGGGTCGATGATCGGCGGGGTTGCGGGGCTGTGCACGGCATTTCTTTTATAGACCATCGCGGATTGCTTGTCATCCGGCGGCCGAGCAGTTAGAGGCCGCGTCGCCTGCAGGAGTGTAGCTCAGTTGGTAGAGCATCGGTCTCCAAAACCGAGGGCCGTGGGTTCGAGTCCCTCCACTCCTGCCAGCTTTCCCCAGTAAAGCGAATTGCCATGCCGGCTGAAATCCGATCCGCGCAGCCTGCACCGCGCCCCACCAGATGGCTGGGTGCGGCCCCCGGGCCGCGCGAAGGACTGTGGTTGGGGGTGGTTCTGGCGCTGCTGGCAAGCCTGCCGGTGCTGGTCGCGGCCTATCCGCAAATGGGCGATTATCCTGCCCATCTGGCGCGCTATCACGTGATGCTGGCAGATGGGCAAAACCCCTGGCTCACCCGCTATTATGGGTTCGAGTGGCGGCTGACCGGTAATCTGGGCGTCGATCTGCTGATCGGGCCGCTGGCCAAGCTGATCGGGCTGGAACCCGCCGGGCGACTGATCGCGGGGCTGATCCCGGTGCTGACGGGCCTCTCGATCCTGACCGTGGAATGGACGCTGCGCAGGCGGATCGGGGTCGGATCGCTGCTCGGCTTTGCGTTCATCTGGTCGCCCTCGCTGCTGCTCGGTTTTCTCAATTTTGGTTTGTCGGTGGCGCTGGCGCTGTTTGCCTTCGCGGGTTGGGTGCGACTGGCGCAGCGGCGTTGGCGCTGGGCCTTGTTTGTGCCCATCGGCCTGGCCATCTGGCTTTGTCATGTCTCAGGCTGGGGCGTGCTGGGCTTGCTGGTGTTCGGGTATGAGTGGCAGCGCAGCAAGAACTGGCGCGCATTCCTGGCCCCCTGGCCGCTCGCCGCGCCGGTTCTGCCAATGCTGTTTGGTGCCGGCACCAAGGGACTGTTTTCCTACGGTGCCCATGTGCTGATTTACAAGCAGGCGATCTGGCTGAAGGCGATGCGCGATCAATCGATGGAGTTCGACAAGTTGAGCCTGGCGCTGGTGCTGCTGGTGCTGCTGATCGCGCTGCTTCGCAAGCGGATCGACGGGCGGCTGGGCTGGGCGGCGCTGCTGTTGCTGATCGGCTCGCTCGCCATGCCGCGGCAGATCGTCGGCGGAGACTATGCCGATTACCGCTTGATTTCGACCGGTCTGCTGGTGGCCTGCCTGGCGATCGACTGGCCGCTGCCGCGCGGGGTGCTGTATCTGGCGCCGGCGCTGTTTCTGGGCCGACTGGCCGCGACCACCGATGGCTGGCGAGAAGGCTCGCGCGAGACCGCCGCGCTGCTCGGCGCGCTGGATCACGTCCCCCGGGGCGCGCGGATCGCCAGCGCGGTGGCGTCGGATCAGTCGCGCTGGCGGTTCAATACTTTCGAGCATATCGGCGGTTATGCGGTGGTGCGCCGCGACGCGCTGGTCAATTCGAACTTTGCGGTTCCCAGGGTCCATATGTTGACGATGCGGGACGGTGGGCACAACTTCTTCGATGCCTCGCAGCGGATCAAGTTCCGGCCCGGCGATCTGATCGATCTTGCCGACTATTATCCGGCGCGGCAGGCCGATTACCTGTGGTATGTCGGCCCTCCCGAGCCGAGCCGGCTGCCATCCGGCGCAATCGTTATCTGGCGCAGCAGCCATGGCTTGCTCGCGCGACTTGCAAAAGCGCCGGACCCTAGCTAAATGCGCCTCTGTCTTCCGACATCGGAGAATCGCTGCCCCTCCCGGATGGCCCTTTTGAACAGGGCGTCCGGGGCGGCGCTGATCCTGTGGCGTGAGACGTGATGCAATTTTTGAACGGATGAGCAAGGCAGCCATGGCGAAGATCAGCCCAGGCGAATTCATGCGCCAAGTGCAGGCAGAAGCGCGCAAGGTCGTATGGCCGACGCGTCAGGAAACCACCACAACCGCGATCTTCGTCGGCATCATGATGGTTATCCTTGCGATCTTCTTCCTTGGCGTCGATTCGTTGTTCGGGGCTGTGGTGCGCTGGCTGTTGTCGCTGGCTTGATTACGGGAATCACGGAAAGACTCATGGCTCGCTGGTATATCATCCACGCTTACTCGGGATTCGAGAACAAGGTCCGCGATTCGATCCTCTCCGAGGCGGAACGCATGGGCCTGTCGCAACTGGTCGAGGCGGTCGAAGTGCCGACCGAGACGATCACCGAGGTGAAGCGCGGCAAGAAGGTTCAGACCGAACGCAAGTTCATGCCGGGCTATGTGCTGGCCAAGCTGGGGCTGAATGACGACGTCTATCACCTCGTCAAGAACACCCCCAAGGTTACCGGTTTCCTTGGCCCCAATGGCAAGCCGCAGCCGATTTCCGAGCGTGAGGCCGCCCGCTATTTCGGTGCGCGCGATCATGCCGCCGCCCAGCCTAAGCACCAGGTTTCGGTCGATTACGAGATCGGTGATGTGGTCAAGGTGCTCGACGGTCCGTTCAACAGCTTCACTGGCGTGGTCGAGGAGCTCGATTTCGACAAGAACCGCGTCAAGGTTGCGGTTTCGATCTTCGGGCGCGCTACCCCGGTCGAACTCGATTTCGAGCATGTCGAACTGGTAAGATGAGTTTTGGCCGCTTGCGGCCGGAAAACGCTCCCTCGGGAGTATCCACGCGGGAGGTGCATCTGCACTGTTTGACCGCTCACTCTGCGGGGCAAATTGCCCCAACAGGAAGAAAGGAGGCCCATCGTGGCCAAGAAGATTGAAGGCTATATCAAGCTGCAGGTGCCTTCGGGCGCAGCAAACCCGTCACCCCCGATCGGCCCGGCACTGGGTCAGCGCGGCGTGAACATCATGGAATTCTGCAAGCAGTTCAACGCTTCGACGCAGGAAATGGAAAAGGGCATTCCGCTCCCCACCGTGATCACCGTGTTTGCCGATCGCAGCTTCACATTCGTGACCAAGACGCCGCCTGCGAGCTATCTGATCAAGAAGGCCGCCAATCTGAAGTCGGGTTCGAAAGAGCCGGGCAAGGTTTCGGCTGGAACCATCAAGCGTTCGCAGCTTTCGGAAATCGCCCAGACGAAAATGGCCGATTTGAACGCCAACAATATCGAAGCAGCAACGAAGATCATCGAAGGCTCTGCCCGCTCGATGGGCCTCGAAGTGTTGGAGGGCTGAGATCATGATCAATCAGAACAAGAAGCAGAAGTCGCTTGCCGCCAAGCTGGGCGATAACCAGAAGCTTTATGGTGTCGGTGAAGCGCTGCAATTGCTGCGTGACCTCAAGACCACCAAGTTTGATGAAACCGTCGAGGTTGCGCTCAATCTGGGCGTCGATCCGCGCCACGCAGACCAGATGGTCCGCGGCATGGTGACGCTGCCTTCGGGCACCGGCAAGGACATCAAGGTTGCGGTATTCGCCCGCGGCGACAAGGCTGAAGCTGCGCTGGCCGCAGGGGCCGACAAGGTTGGCGCCGAAGACCTGCTGGAAGACATGCAGGCCGGAAACCTTGATTACGGCCGCGTCATTGCAACGCCCGACATGATGGGCATTGTTGGCCGTCTCGGCAAGGTACTGGGTCCCAAGGGCCTGATGCCGAACCCGAAGCTGGGCACCGTCACCCCCAACGTCGCCGAAGCAGTCAAGGCAGCCAAGGGCGGCCAGATCGAATTCCGGGTCGAAAAGGCAGGGATCATCCACGCCGGGATCGGCAAGATGAGCTTCTCCGACGATGCGATCCGCGCCAACTTTGACGCCTTTGTCGATGCGATCGTCAAGGCCAAGCCAGCTGGTGCCAAGGGCAAGTATCTGCAGAAGATCGGCCTCAGCTCGTCAATGGGTCCGGGCCTCAAGATCGACGTGGCGCAAGTCCAAGGCGGCTGAGCTTAGGCACCGCAATTGAAAAGGCCGGAAGGGGAAACCCTCCCGGCCTTTTTCATGCCCGCCGTGGCGATCGGATCGGGGCGGCAAATCGAAATTTAGTTACCGTGCAGATCGATCGATTCGGGCGGCAGACTGATGCCGATTTCGCCCTTGCCTTGCCAGATGAGTTTACCGACGATCGGTTCGAAGTCGCCGAACTCGACTCGCAACTCAGCGCCGATTTCGGCCTCCAGATCGGTGCAAACGCGCAGGCCGCTGGAGGATATATCTGCAATCTGGGCGGCTTGGGCGCTGATCGTCAGGGCCATTTGCCCGGTGGCGGTTGGATCGGTGAAGCGCAATTCGTGGCGATGATCGCTTTTGCGGGCGAAGGTGCGGTTGATCGATCCCAGGATGCCGACGCCAGTTGGCTGTTTGCGTCGCTTGAGCGGCGACAGGTCTGAACCGCTGACTCCTTGCATGATCTGTTCACGCCGGGACAGTAGCGGATCGAGTTCCACGACATTGCTTTCGCCCTGATTGAGCGGTGGATGGGGGAGCGCTTCGATCGTGACATTTGGCACAAACCGCTGGGCAACGGCGGGATGCATCGGATTTTCGAACTCGATGCCGGCTACGCTGCCATTGGACCAGGCTACCCTGCCACTCAAACTCTCAAGGCCATCGATCTTAACCCAGATTTGATTGCCAGGCAGCGGAGAGGAGTGGCTCTTGATGCCGATTCCACTGACCGAAAAATCACTGGCAGCGGCTGTTACCGCCGTCCGGCTTCTCTCACGCACAGTGCAATCCAGCACCAAGCCTTGACGGATATTCCGCCGACGCTCGGTCAAATTGCCACTGCTGCTGCTGCCGCCGATTTCGATTTTCACCTCAACTGCTCCCTGGTTCCGAAGCGGTCGCCGACATTGGCCGGGCACGCTTCGCTATCGGCTTGCATGAGTGAGCCGCCTGACGAAAAGTGCAAATGCGCAGATTGTGCTGTGCCGTTTTGAACACCGCGGTTGTGGTAAACTTAATCGGTTACCGCGCGTGCGTGGCAATCGCCAAATTTGCGCTGGTATAGCATTCCACCACGGCGCTGACTGGCCGCCCATCGTGCAATCGCAGCACCGCCCGCTGCATCAGGATGGTGTCAGTCGGGCAAGCCGCGGTGCGGCCATGCTCGCTTGCCAGCAGTTCGCGGGTGAAGTTCGTCTGGGCGATGACGCGGCCAAAGGGCGCATCGGTCGTATCGAGCGCGTGGTTCATCTCCGCGCTCAGCCGATCAGGTACATACCAGTTCTGCGCCACGGACAAAACCGTCTCGCCGCAGATCAGCCGGACCCGGCGATAGGCGACCCGCTCGGCAGCACCGGGCTGGAGCAGTGCGAGGATTGCGGGCGGTGGGGGAAGTTCCTCCAGCAGATCGCGCTGTGCGGCAATCGCAGGAGGATTGGCCATACCGCGTACCCGGCACCACTGGGTCAGGGCCGCAGTGGCGCTGTGCTCGCTGGCGAGAAC
>JBKJTN010000116.1:0-6149 GCA_046590275.1 Novosphingobium sp. | reverse complement strand
TTCCATCTCGAACAGAAATACGCTTGCAAAGACGTCCAGTCTTAACGGCGCGCATTTCCGCCCGATATGTTCGCCATTTTGCCGCCTCGAAGGTGCGGGTAACAGGTCCTGACCCTAAGCTTGAAGATCGGCCCATTCGGGGTGTTCGCGAAAGGCGGCGGCTACAAAGCTGCACTGCGGATCAATGGTAAAGCCCTGTTCGCGCGCATCGGACATCAGCGCAGCGACCAGCTTCCCCGCCACGCCGCGCCCGCCAATCTCCGGAGGCACCAGAGTATGTTCGGCAACTCTGACCGCGCCGCGCAGCACCCAGCTCAAGCGGCCGATATGGCTGCTGCCCGCAACATGGGCATGGTATGCGCCCGAGGTGCCGGAACCGTGGCGAGTAATCGTGACATCATCCATATTGCACTCCTGCCGCTTGACGGGAAGATTGGCTCCTACCATGCAACATGGCGATGCAATTCCTGTCCGACAACGCCGCCGCAGTCCATCCCGCCGTATGGCGCGCAATGCAGGCTGCCGATGCAACCGATGCACCCTATGATGGCGATGGCTTGAGCCAGAAGTTGGACGAGACCTTTTCGGGGTTGTTCGGCCGCCCTTGTGTGGTCCTGTGGACCGCCACCGGGACCGCCGCCAACTGCCTTGCGCTGGCGACCATGGTTCCACCGCACGGCGGGGTAATTTGCCACCGCGAGGCGCATATCGAGGTGGACGAAGGCGGAGCGCCCGGCTTTTTCACCCATGGTGCCAAGCTGATGCTGGTGGACGGCGAGAGTGCGAAAATCACGCCTGCCGCCATCGCTGCGTTGATCGATCCGCTCCGCGATGATGTCCACCAGGTCCAGCCCCACGCGATTTCGATCACCCAGGCAAGCGAATATGGCCGGGTCTATCGGCCCGCCGAAGTCAGCGCGATCGCAGCGCTGGCGGGGGGCCGCGGTCTCAAGTTCCACATCGACGGCGCGCGGTTCGCAAATGCCGTCGCCTTCCTCGACAGCTCTGCGTGGGAGGCGTGTGCCGGTGCTGACGCGCTCAGTTTTGGCTGCGTCAAAAATGGCGGGATGAGCGCCGAGGCGCTGGTGTTTTTTGACGAGAGCCTGGCCGATGTGGCCCGATATCGCCGCAAGCGCGCTGGGCACCTCCAGTCCAAGGGGCGCTATCTGGCGGCGCAGCTGTTGGCCATGACGACCGGCGATCTATGGCTCGAGAATGCCCGCGCCGCCAATGGTGCCGCGCAGGAAATCGCCCGTTCTGCCGGGGCCAGACTGCTCCACCCGGTCGAGGCGAATGAGATATTTCTGACACTCCTGCCTGCAGAGCGCGAGGCTTTGCGGACGCAAGGCTTCAGTTTCTACGATTGGGGCGGCGATGCGGCCCGGCTGGTCACGGCCTGGAACAGCGCTGCGGCAGATGTCGCCGCGCTGGCCCGCGCGATCGACGTTTTGTGAGTGCAGCCCCGTGAGCGCAGCTGAACGTTCCAAGCGCCTGCGCGGCATCGCTTCCTTCATCCTGATCACGTTTATCTGGGGTTCGACCTGGCTGGTGATCAAGGATCAGATCAGTGTGGTTCCCTCAAGCTGGTCGGTCACCTGGCGGTTCGCACTGGCGGCAGCGGCGATGTTTCTGCTGGCCATCATACGCCGCGATCCGCTGCGGCTCGACCGGGCGGCAATCGGGCTGGGAATGGTGATCGGGCTGGTTCAGTTCGGGGCCAACTTCCAGTTTGTTTATGGGGCGCAGCATTACCTGACTTCGGGGTTGGTGGCGGTTTTCTTCGCGTTGCTGCTGGTGCCCAATGCCGGGCTGGCGCGGATTTTTCTGGGCATTCCGATCAGCCCGAGGTTCCTGGCTGGTTCGGCCGTTGCGTTGAGCGGGATCGGATTGCTGTTGCTCCACGAATACAACATTGCGCCCGCCGGAACCTCGGTGCCGCTGGGAATTGCGTTTTGCACCGGCGCGGTGCTCTGTGCTTCGGTCGGCAATATCATGCAGGCCAGCCGCCTCGCTCAGCGGCAAACCGCGCTCCCGCTGATCGCCTGGTCGATGATGTTCGGGGCATTGGCGAACGCCGTGTTTGCCGCAGTCACCGTGGGCGCGCCGGTGTTCGATCCGCGCCCGCAATATCTGCTCGGGATCGGTTATCTCGCAATTATGGGCTCGGTGGTGACTTTTCCGCTTTATTTCGCGCTGATTCGCGATTGGGGGCCGGGCAAGGCGGCTTATAATTCTGTGGCGGTGCCGGTGGTGGCGATGTCGCTTTCCACCTTGTTTGAGGGCTATCGGTGGAGCTTGCTGGCGGGTAGCGGCGCGGTTCTGGCGATGTTTGGCCTGTTGATTGCGCTTTCGGGCCGAAATACAATTGGCCGCATCGCCCGGCCTGCCGAGAATTCCTAGCTACCAAGCAGCGCCGCCAGCCCCTCGCGGTAGCTGGGATAGCGCAGCTTCCAGCCCAATACACGCTTGGCCTTGCCGTTCGCGACCCGGCGGTTCTCGGCATAAAACCCCCGCGCCATTGGCGAAAGGCCTGCCTCTTCGAGGCTCTGCAGTGGCGGCGGTGCGAGGCCCAGCAAGCGGCTGGCTTCCTCGATCACCGCATTCTGGCTGCACGGCGCGTCGTCCGATAGATTATACGCTCCCGGCGGGCCAGCGAGTGCGGCAACCACGCCCGAGACGATATCAGTGACATGGACCCGGCCGAAAACTTGATCTGGTAAATCGATCCTATGCGCCTTGCCTGTCCGAACCCGGTCGAGCGCGCTGCGTCCCGGACCATAGATCCCCGGAAGCCTGAACGCCCGCGCGCCGCGCGCCAGCCAGGCAGCGTCGGCCTCGGCCCGGGTGACGCGGCGGCCCGCGCCAATGGGAGCGCTTTCATCGACCCAGGCACCGCCGGCATCGCCATAGACTCCGGTTGAGGAGAGGTAGCCCAGCCACTTGCTTTCCAGCAAATCGCCATAGCGCTCCAGCACCGGGTCTCCGTCGGTGACGGGCGGGACTGAGGACAGCACATGGCTCGCATCGGCCAGAGCGAGCCGGACGCTGCCGCTGTCGTCGAACGAAAGCGTGCCATCGCGCCCGGTCGAGATGACTTCCCAGCCCAGCGCGGTGAGCGCGGCGGCAATGTAGCTGGCACTGTAACCAAGCCCGAAGATAAACATGCGCGGCATGGCATTCCCGTTAGCGGCATGACTGAAAAACAGAAAGGCCGGGAAACGGGAAAGCTGGCAAACCGCCACAGCTGTCCCTAGAAAAGAAGTATGAACATTATCGCAACCCCGGAAGCCTCGCCCCCCGTCATTCGCCGCGAGGACTATCGTCCGCCCGAATGGCTGGTCCCCGAAGTATCGCTGAGCTTTGCGCTCGGCCTCGATCAAACGCAGGTTACGGCCCGGCTCAGCGTGCGCCGGAATCCGGCGGGTTCGGGCAGCGCCACCCTGCGCCTCAACGGCGACGGGATCGCCGCACGCGTCGTGCTGGTTGACGGCAAGGCATCGAACGACTGGCGCATGGACGGCCCCGACCTATTGATCGATCTGCCCGGCGACGCGCATGAGGTTGCGGTCGAAACCACGGTGAACCCGGCGGCTAACAGCCATCTGATGGGGCTCTATGCCTCGAACGGGATGCTTTGCACCCAGTGCGAGGCCGAAGGGTTCCGCCGAATCACTTTCTTCCCCGATCGTCCCGATGTGCTGAGTATCTATACGGTGCGGATGGAGGGGCCGCGCGCCTTGTTTCCGGTGCTGCTCGCCAATGGCAATTGCACCGCTAGGGGTGAAGTCGGCGATGGCGCCCACTGGGCCGAGTGGCACGATCCCTGGCCCAAGCCGGCCTATCTGTTCGCGCTGGTGGCAGGTGACCTCGTCGCCAATTCGGACAGCTTCACGACGATGAGCGGCCGCAAGGTCGATCTCAATATTTGGGTCCGGGCCGGCGACGAGGATCGGACCCATCATGCGATGAAGGCGCTCAAAGACTCGATGAAATGGGACGAGGAGGTGTTCGGCCGTGAATATGACCTCGATCTGTTCAACATCGTTGCCGTGTCCGATTTCAATATGGGGGCGATGGAGAACAAGGGGCTGAACGTGTTCAACACCCGCTATATCCTCGCCGATCCTGACACCGCGACCGATGGCGATTACGACGGGATCGAGGGTGTGGTCGCGCATGAGTATTTCCACAATTGGTCGGGCAACCGGGTGACCTGCCGCGACTGGTTCCAGCTGAGCCTCAAGGAAGGCTTCACCGTGCTGCGCGATCAGCTGTTCAGCCAGGACATGGGCAGTGCTGCAGTCAAGCGGATCGAGGACGTCCGCGTGCTCCGCGCCGCCCAGTTCCCCGAGGATTCAGGCCCATTGGCCCATCCGATCCGCCCGGACAGCTATCAGGAGATCTCCAACTTCTACACCGCCACGGTCTATAACAAGGGCGCCGAAGTCATCCGGATGATGCGGACACTTGCTGGGCCCGAACGGTTCCGGAAAGGCACCGACCTCTATTTTGAGCGCCACGACGGCGAGGCGGCGACCTGCGAGGATTTTATCTGTGCGATTGAGGACGGGGCTGGGCTTGATCTGACCCAGTTTCGCCGCTGGTACGAGCAGGCCGGGACGCCGCGCGTCGAAGTCTCGCTCACCCATGACGGCGACACCGCGACACTGCACTTGGCGCAGAGCATCCCGGCGACCCCGGGCCAGAGCACCAAGCTGCCTGTACCGATTCCGTTGCGGCTGGCGTTGTTCGATCGGAAAACCGGGAAACACCATGGTGAACAAATAGTTACGCTGATGGAACCTAAAGCGAACTTGAACTTTGATGGGTTCAGTTCTCGCCCGGTGCTTTCGTTCAACCGCGGCTTTTCTGCGCCGGTTGCGATCGGAGCGGACACCGGCACCGAGGATCTGGTGTTCCTCGCCGCCCATGATGACGATCCCTTTGCCCGCTATGAGGCAATGCAGCAGCTGGTGGTCCGGCATCTGGTGGCGGACGTCAGCGGCGCACTTGATCCGGCCGCGCGGGGCAGCGGCGGGGCGGCGATCCGCGAAGCCTTTAACGCGATCATCGCCGATCCGGCGCTCGACGATCTGATGCGCGGCGAGCTGATGATCCTGCCGGGCGAGACTTACCTTGCCGAACAGCTTCCGGTTTCTGACCCCGGTGCGATCCATGATGCCCGTGAGGGACTGAAGGCGTTCCTCGGGCGCGCCCTTCAGGATCAGCTGCTCACGCTCCATGCCCGGGCCAGCGCGGTTCCCTATAGTCTTGATGCCGCCGCGCGGGGCAGCCGCAAGCTCAAGACCCAGGCGCTGCTGTACCTCGCAGCCGGTGCGCCCAAGGTGGCAGCACCGCTCGCCGCCGCCCAATATGACGCCGCCGACAACATGACCGACCGGCAAGGCGCGTTGATGGTGCTATGCGGCCTCGATACGCCGCAGCGGGCTGAAAAGCTGGCGCACTTCCATGGCCACTATGCCGACAACCCGCTGGTGATCGACAAGTGGTTCTCGCTCCAGGCGGGCTCGCTCCATCGCTGCGCACTCGATCATGTCAAGCAACTGGCCCAGCATCCCGACTTCACCATGACCAACCCCAACCGGGTTCGGGCGCTTTACATGGCACTTGCGGCCAATCCGCAGGCTTTCCATGCGGTGAGCGGCGAGGGTTATCGGATGATTGCCGATCTGATCCTCTGCCTCGATCCGCTCAACGCCCAGACGGCAGCGCGGTTCGTTGCACCGCTGGGCCGGTGGCGGCGGATCGAGCCGGTGCGCTCGGCGCTGATGCGGGCCGAGCTGGAACGGATCGCCGCCGCGCCAAAACTGTCGCGTGACAGCTTCGAGCAGGTGAGCAAGAGTCTTGGCTGATCCCCGCCTTCGCGAGGAGGTAGAGGTCTTTCGCGCCGATGCACTGACCGGTCTGCCGCACGGCTTCCTGGGAAGGCGCGGCGGGGTTTCTGCCGGGCTCGTGGCGGGGCTCAATGTGGGGCTGGGCGCAGGCGATGACGATGCGGCCGTGGCGACGAATCGCGCAAGAGCGGTGGCTGCAGTCATGCCCGGCGCGGCGCTCGCCACCGTCTACCAGGTCCATTCGCCGCTGTGTGTGGCGGCCACCGGGCCGTGGCCCGATGCCTTGCGGCCGCA
>JBKJTN010000068.1:0-4742 GCA_046590275.1 Novosphingobium sp. | reverse complement strand
CCAGTTGCGCGCCAGTGCATTGAAGGGATGCCCTTCGCCGAACTCCTCGGTCAGCAGCGCAGCCTTCACTTCGGGCGCGCGCATCGCCGCCACCCGCTCGGCCAGCGGCAAATGCGCAATTTTCCGGTAGCTGGGGCAGAGGCTGAACGGGTGCACGCTAAGCTCCAGCCCAGCGATCAGGCCAATCGGGCGCGGCATGACTTGCGCGGTGACCTGATGGCCCTCCGCCTTTGACTTTGCCATCATATCAAGCACATTGCGCCAGCGCGGTGGCCCCTCATTCCCACTGGCCAACGTGAAAGTGGCAGGGCGTCCGCTGGCGCGCATGACCGCGTCGATCACCGGATATTCCTTGTCCCAGCCAACAAACGCATCGAGCACGATCTGGAATGTGCCACTGCCGGCATCCTTCATGCCCGCGCCGATTGCTTCAAGCTCGGCGATGTCGGCCTTGAAGGTCGGGATCGAGCCACCGTCGGCGGTCTTGTGGATCGAAAGCCGCGAGGTTGCGAAGCCGATCGCGCCCGCCTCGATCGCCTCTTTGGCAAGGCCCCGCATCCGGGCAAGATCATCCGCAGTAGCTACTTCGCGGTTCGCGCCGCGTTCGCCCATCGCATAAACCCGCAAGGGGGAGTGGGGCAGGTAAACCGCAACATCGATATCGCGTGTCCCGGCCTCAAGAACATCGAGATATTCGGGGAAAGTCTCCCAATTCCAGGGCAAGCCTTCGGTCATCACGACGCCTGGAATATCCTCTACCCCTTCCATAACATTGATCAGCATCGCGTGATCTTCAGCGCGGCACGGGGCAAAGCCGACCCCGCAATTACCCATCACCACGGTGGTGACGCCATGCGATGAGGAAGGCGCCATTTCCTTGCCCCAGATCGCCTGGCCATCATAATGGGTATGCACATCAACAAAGCCGGGCGTGACGATCCGTCCGCGCGCGTCGATTTCTTCCGCGCCGCTGCCGCTGAATGAGCCAATAGCGGCGATCTTGCCGTCCTTGATCGCCAGATCGCCCGTGACGAGATCGCCGCCGCTGCCATCGGCAATCGTGCCGCCGCGGATGATGATGTCATAGTTGCTCATGCCAGAATCTTCCCGCTCCAGATCTCGCCTTCGGCTCTCGTATCGAGATCGGCCGCGCCGCGCACGCCGAGTCTCTTGCGTGCCTCGGCCAGCGGGGTGTGCCAGACGTCTTCCATCTTCGCCATCCAGAATGCGTCGGATTGCTGGCCGACGGCAATGCCTTGCTGGATGCATTTGAGCGCGGTTTCCCAGACTTGCGGGTAATGAAGCATGGTGCGGATCACGTAACGCATCGTCCCCAGGATCGAGATTACGCTCATTTCACCGGCAAGTTCCTTGTTCTGGATGTGCGTGTGAATGGTGGAAAGGCGGA
Organism: Novosphingobium sp.; assembly: GCA_046590275.1. Taxonomy (GTDB): domain Bacteria; phylum Pseudomonadota; class Alphaproteobacteria; order Sphingomonadales; family Sphingomonadaceae; genus Novosphingobium. The sequence goes on along the minus strand of JBKJTN010000068.1, from coordinate 3,334 downwards.
ACCAGTAGGGGATCAGCTCGCCCATATAGTTGAAGCCGCCGCCGGTCAGGATATGCTCATAATCATGGGTCTGCCCGGACCGGATCGAGTAGAAATCCCATTGGCTTTTGGGCTCGTAAAACGGCACGATCTGGATCTCGTAATTGCCGTTTTTTGCGACGTCATAATAGATACCGCCGACTGTCCCGGGTGCGCAATCGGCCAGATCGTCGATCTTGTAATCGGATACGAACCACGCGTTGAACCAGGCATCGAGCTTGGGATTGACCTTGCGCTCAGCTGTGAACATGGCCTCGATATGATCGAAATCGCGCAGTTCCTGAAGAATACCGATCAGCTCATGCATTTCCGCGGCAGGAGGGTAATCAGGCCCGTTCCGCTTGAGCGCGATCATCGCAATCCACTCGCGCAGACGCGAATTGTTGAGGTATTTCGAGGACGAGACAAGTAGGCTTGAATCAGTGCCAAGCAGGTTGATACCGCGGGCCAGATAGGGAATGTCGTCCATAAGCTCTCCTGACATATGCGTAGAAAATACCATTTCTAAATTCGCAAAGATAGGGTAGATGTCAATTATATCGCCAATGTGCGTCGAATAGAGAGGGAAAGTTGATGCCTGAATCGAAAGTTGCCTTGGTCACCGGAGCCAGCCGCGGAGCTGGCGCGGGCATCGCTCGTGGGTTTGGTGAGTTGGGCTATACTGTTTATGTCACCGGGCGCACAATTACCCCGGGCGTCGCCAAGGGCTGGGACGGCTCAGTCCTGCCCGGGACGGTGGCTGAAACCGCCGCTGCGGTTACTGCGGCTGGAGGCACGGGCATCCCGGTTCTGTGCGATCATAGCGATGACTTGCAGGTCGCCAGCGTCTTTGCCCAGATCGAAGCGGAGCAAGGGCACCTTAATGTGCTCGTGAACAATGCGGCCTATATGCATCATCAGCTGATTGAGCAGAAGAAATTCTGGGAAAAGGAGATTGCAGCCGTCGGCATTCTCGATGTCGGGCTGCGCTCAGCCTATGTTGCCAGCTGGCATGCCGCGAAGATGATGGTGGCGCGCGGCAGCGGGTTGATCGGCTTCGGCTCTTCCTTTGGCGCGACCTGCTACATGCATGGCCCGGCATACGGAGCGCAGAAGGCCGGGCTGGACAAGTTCGCGCATGATATGGGGCATGATCTTGAAGGCACCGGGGTCCGCGCTTTTTCGATCTGGATGGGGCCATTGATCACCGAACGATCAATGATCGCACGGACCCAGCATCCCGAACAGTATGAAGGCTTTATCGAAAGCGCGGAAAATCCCGAGTTCACCGCGCATATTCTCCACGCATTGGCAACCGATCCGCGCGGCGAGGCATTGTCCGGCAGCACGTTGATCGGCGCCGAGATCGCCAAAGAGCTGGGCGTGACAGATCGGGGCAAGGAAAAACCGTCCTATCGGGAGATGCTCGGCAATCCGCCAGCCAAGAACCCTGCCGCAGTCTATTGATGGCACGCTCCAACTGATGACACTGTCCCACAGATGACCCTGTCCGACCCCATTTTTGAAGCGGTGACCGCAGCGGGATCTCCGTTTGAAATCGGGATGCAGGATTCGATGCGGTGCTTCGTCAATGCACCATCTGATCTGTGCCTGTTGACCGAGAGTGCTCGGCGGCACGGCGACAAGACCGCGATTGTCGAAGGCGATCGGCGGTTGAGCTTCGACGATGTGTTCCAGCGCCGCGACGCACTTGCCGCAGAACTTGGGATCGCGCGCGGAGACCGGGTTGCGATCTGTATGCGCAACAGTGCCGAATGGATGATAGGGTTCCTGGCGGTGATGCGTGTCGGCGGGGTGGCTGCGCTGCTCAACAGCCGAGGCTCGCCTGCCGAATTATGCGGGATGGTGGATGATGTGTCGGCAAGCATCGTTCTGGCCGATCGGGAGCGCGCAGCAAAACTGCGCGAGGGCGGTTTTGCCGGGCGGATTATCACGGCGGAAGAATTCCCCGTTACCGGCCCGTTGCTTGCTCCTGATATTCCCGGAAAGGCGAGCAATCCTGCGGCAATCCTGTTTACCTCGGGGACAACCGGCCGGGTTAAGGGCGCGGTGCTGACCCATGGCAATCTCATTACCGGGATCACGGCAACCCAGCTTGCCGGGCTGATGGTGCTGCACAACACCGCCAAAGCCCATGGCATTCCGGTTGAGACGATCCTGGCCAATTTGCCCCGACAAGCGGTCCTCCAGGTTTATCCGCTGTTTCATATCTCGGGGCTGGGTTCGGCTTTCCTGTCGCCGTTCCTGTCAGGTACAAAAATTGTCATCTTGCCGCGTTGGGAGCCTGAAGAGGCGCTTCGACTGATCGCGCGGGAAAAAATCACCCAGTTCACCGCCGTCCCGACGATGCTGTGGGATGTGCTCAACCGCGCCAAATTTGGTGAGGCGGATATGTCGTCGGTCCGTAATATCGGCACCGGCGGGCAAGCGCTGCCGATCAACCTGCTCGATGCAGTGCGGCAAGCCTGTCCGCAGGCAGTGCTTGGCACTGGCTATGGCTTGACCGAAACTTCGGGCAGTGTGGCAATGGCTGTGGGCGAGGATTTCATCCGCAACCGCGCCTCGGCAGGCCGGGTGCTCAATCTGGTCGAGATGCGGATCGAGGGGCCGGACGGCGCGGTGCTGAGCGCAGGCCAGGCGGGCGAGATCGTGGTGCGCGGACCGATGGTCATGGCGGGATATTGGAACCGGCCGGAAGAAACGGCTGCGGTGCTTTCAGCCGATGGCTGGTTTCGCACCGGCGACGTCGGCTATCTGGATAGCGAAGGCTATATCTTCATCGTCGATCGCAAGAAGGACATGGTCATTTCGGGCGGTGAGAATATCTATTGCGCCGAAGTCGAACGCGTTATCGGCGAGATGCCGGGTGTGATGGAGTGCGCTGCCTTTGGCATTCCCGACGAGCGGCTGGGCGAACTGATGGTTGTGGTTGTGTTGGCACAGAACCTGGAAGCCCGGCAGATCATCGACGAAGTCGGGACCAAACTCGCCCGCTACAAGGCGCCCGGCCAGATCAGCTTTGCGACCGAGCCGCTGCCGCGCAATGCCGTGGGCAAGGTCGATAAAATCAAACTCAGGGCGATGTGGCCCGGCTTCCACGGAGACGCGTGACATGGGCATGCCCAACAACATCAAGATCATAGATTGCATGCTTGGCATTCCCGAAGCGGAGGACCGCTCTGAATGGTTCGCCGCGTTCCGGCCGCTGATCAAGGATGCCGAGACGCTTCAGCAATTCTCCATGCCGGCCCAATACATGTTCAAGGATGTGCCCCAGACCGGCAAGGCCGATGAC
>JBKJTN010000165.1:0-8521 GCA_046590275.1 Novosphingobium sp. | reverse complement strand
GATAAAGTCTCCGCCACGCTCGATACCCTCAAAGCCCATTCCGGGCGGGTGATCGCTTTCTTCCAGCCCCATGGTTATGGCCCGCTGCGCCAGATGGGCGCAGAACTCGCCGAGGTTATTGGCGTCAAGCTGGCACCCGATGACCTTACCATCTTGTGTGACCCGGTCTATTTTGGCGGCACGGTCGATCGCAGCCTGGGCGCTGAGCGGATTGTCGATTTGATCAAAGCGGCGGGCGGGAATGCCGAGTATATCCCCTCGCGCGAGGATTGCGGCAGGCGGATCACTGAATTCGCCCGCTCGGGGGACCGGATCGTGATCATGGGCGCGCGCGACGATACGCTGAGCCTCTTTGCGCAAGAGGTGTTGGCTAGCCTCGCTTAAGTGTTTTGCAACAACTGCTTGTTATTCCTCCATCCGCAATTTGGGGGTCCTGCCGTGACGATTAACCAGCCCGCGCCGCAAGACTTTGCTGCGGAAACCGATCTTTTTGGCCGGATGGTCAGAGCGACCAATTATATGCTCGATCATTGGTGGCTATGGCTGGTGCTGGGTGTGGCGGTCTGGTTGTTCCTCAAAGTCCGCCACCAGCACGAACTGCTCGGCAAGCTGGACGAACGCTGTGAGGCCGCGTTCGGCGACATCGATGCGCTACTGGCCGAACGTCATGCTTTGATCGCCAATCTGGTTGAAACGGTAAAGGGTTTCGCCGGCCAGGAACATAAAGTCCTGAAGGACGTGATCGATGCACGCGCCCGGGCCATGGCTTCGGTCGGACAGGCGAAGCTGGAAGCGGAAACCCAGATCGGCCAATCTATCAACAGCCTGTTTGCGATCACTGAAAATTATCCGGAGCTCGCCAGCTCAAGCCATTTCAGCGAGTTGCGCGCAGAGCTGACCCGGATGGAAGACCGCATCACAGCCGGCCGCCGGTTCTACAACCTTGCCGTGGAAGAACTGAATGCGGTGCGCCGCGCCTTTCCGGGCAACGCCATCGACAAATTTGCCACCTTTGGGCGCCACGACAAATTCACTCTGGGCAGCAGCCGCGAGGCGTTGGCCGAACCGGTCCAGATTTCCTTCCAGAGCTAGGTCGCACAGATGGCCGCGCTCGGCTACATTACGCACGCCGATGAGAACCGGCGGCAGATCGGCTGGCTAATCGCGCTTTATGTGCTGTCGTTCGAAATGATCGGTGGCATGATCGGGATGCTGTTCCTTCCCTTGTTTGATCCCCAGCATGTCTTGCTGGTTGATCCGATCGGTTACTTCCTGCGCTATGGGGTGCCGATGGCGCTGGTGGCCTGCGCTATCTTCCTGTGGCTTTACAGCAGCCATGCCGATGCCGTGACCCGCGCGCTCGATGTCAAACCGGTTTCCCGCATTGACGAACCACGGCTTGTCCAGATTGCCGAGGAGCAATGCATGACGCTGGGCATCCGCTTGCCGCGGTTTGGCCTGATTGAGGTTGACGCACCCAACGCAATAACCGTGGGTGAAGGCCCCGAACGCGGCATGATTGCGGTCACGCGCGGCCTGCTTGAAGCGCTCGATGATGACGAGCTGGCTGCAGTGATCGCGCATGAGGCCTCACATATCCGCAATGGCGATACCAAGGTTCTGGCCGCCAACCATGCGCTGATGCGCACTGCGGTGATCCTGCAGGTCAACAATGCGCTGCGCTTCGAGGACATAAGGCAGCTGATCCTCCCCTTGTTCCTGCCTCCGTTTTTGCTGATCATGCTGCTTAGCGGGTCGATCACCATCTCCTCGATGAAGATCGCACGGATGGCGCGGCGGTCGGTCAAGCTGTCGCGCGATCATATTGCCGATGGCGAAGCGGTGCGCGCCACCCACCGGCCCGATGCACTGCATTCGGCGCTCCGCAAGGTTGCCGGCAAGGGCGGGTTTCCTGGCAGCACTGCCTTTGACGAGCTGCTGTTCGATGGCCGCGCCGATGCCGAGGGAGGCACCCACCCGGCGGTTGTCGACCGGCTTGCTGCCATCGCGACGCTCGGCCGCGATCTGATGCAGCCCGGCCGGATGCGCCGCGATACCCGCGCCAATCCGCAGCGTGCTGCGACTGCGTTTGGCCGCAAAGTCGATCCACGGGACTTTGTGCCACAGGGTCCGCCGCCCGGTTCAAAGCGGGTCAAGCCGAAGCTGCTCGACAACAATGCGCTGCTCAAGCTGATGCTCACCGATTGGGCTGCCTATCGGCGCTATAATGCAGCTATTATTGACTGGTATGAATGGCGCGAGGACGACAAGCGCGACCTATTCGGGATGAAGCAAGCCATGCGCCTGCCGGTTGCTGCGGTGGCGGCATTCCTGCTGGTACTACACTGGCCGTCCGACGGCGACTATCGACGCTTTGTCTACAAGTTCAGTCCGCAAGCCTGGAGCGATATCGGGTCGATGACCATGGGAACTTTCGACAGCACTTCCTGCAAACCGTCATCCGGCTCTGCTGGGAATTGCTCCGACGGCTAGGGCGCCTGCCGGCTTGCTGCCATCGCCGCGGCAATTCGATCACGCGCCAATGCACTGATTTCCTTGCGGTCCTTGTACAGTGCCGGATCAAACGGTTCGAGGAAATGGACGTAGACCTTATAGCTGCCCTTGCGCGTGAAGGCTTTCCACGTGCTTTCCCACCCAGTCTCAACCCCCAGCCAGCCAACTTCAGGGCCAGCGGCTCCGAAATCGAGCAGGACCGGCTGGATCATCATCGGCTTGGGCGGCGGCACCAGAGTTTCGAACAGCGCCGGCTTGAACGGCAACAGCCCCTGTCCGTCCGAAGTGGTCCCTTCCGGGAACAGGGTGACGGACCAGTTTTCGGCGATCGCAGCGCGCAGCTGCGCCACCTGCTCGCCGACATTCTGCCGGTCGGTCCGCGAGATGAAGATGGTGCGGTTGAGGTCCGCCAACCAGCCAATGATCGGCCAACTGCGGACGCCATCCTGCGCGACAAATGCGGTGCCGTTGATTCCGGCAAGGATCGGAATATCGATCCACGAAACATGATTGGCCACAAAGAACACGTCGTTACGCAGCGACTTGCCTTTGACTTTTACCCTCACCCCCAGCACCCGGGCCGCGATCCGCAGGAACAGCATGGCCCAGGGCGAGGGCTGGCGCAGGACGTGCCAGATCAGATGCAGCGGCAGCAGCACAAGCAGCGGTACCGCAATCAAGATCGCCCTGGCCGAGCAGCGAAGCAAGGCGACCGGTTCCGTCTGATTGATCGAGATGGAAAGGGCAGTCATGCCAAGCTGCTGTGGCCAACCTCCGCGAAATTTGTAATTGAGTTCAGCCTATGCCGACGCTCCGTTACCGTTTGGTTACAACCGCTAATCCGCGCCATTCGCAGCCGAGGTGAACTTGTGCACTGCCAGGGCCACAAGCGCGCCCAGCAGCAATCCAACCAGCCCAGAGAGCGTTGCATAACTAAGCCAGCCAAGCGCGCTGCCGAGCTGGCCCGTGGCTTGTTCGACGCTATGTTGGATCGCATGGGCTGCATCCGATGGGCCATGCAGGCCAAGCTCATGCGATCCATGCAGCATGATGCCGCCGCCGACCCAAAGCATAGCCACGGTGCCCAGCGAAGACAGCGTCGTCAGCACCTTCGGCATCGCCAGCAACAGCACCCGGCCGAGGCGCTGTGACGTTGAGTTCTTTCGTTCGGCCAGATGCAGGCCGATATCGTCCATCTTCACGATCAGCGCGACCGTGCCATAGACAGCGACCGTGATCACTACCCCAACCAGCGCGAGGATAACCGCGCGTTGGAACAGCGGCGATGTCGCCACTTCGGCGAGCGCGATTGCCATGATCTCGGCAGAGAGAATGAAGTCAGTCCGCACCGCGCCCCCGATCCGCTCGCGCTCGAACGCCGCCATATCTTCGATCGGGTCGCCAAATGTCTGGCCGTGCTTGGCCCCGCCCAGCTTCTCCAGCACCTTTTCGGCACCCTCGAAACACAAATACAGGCCGCCCAGCATCAGCAGCGGTACGATCGCCCAAGGCAAGAACTCGCTAAGAACCAGTGCGCCCGGGAGCAGATACAATAGCTTGTTGCGCAAGCTGCCCTTGGAGATTGACCAGATGATCGGCAACTCACGATCCGGCGTGAAATTGGTGACGTAGCTGGGCGTCACCGCTGCATCGTCGATCACCACGCCCGCCGCCTTGGATCCAGCTTTGCCCGCCGCCGCGCCGACATCATCGAGCGAAGCGGCGGCCAGCTTGGCGATCACTGCGATATCATCGAGAAGGGCCACAAGACCTGTAGGCAAGGCAGAAGCTCCTGAAAGAGAGGATGGCACCAGCGCGGCGAAGCGAGCCGCAGCGATCTCTTGGGGCAACCCGCCAGACCGTTCAAGCAGTCAATGACCCGAACAACAATCTGACGGTACCAGCAGCTCTGCCTTGCATTTCGGCCGGAACCCGCTATGCGCGCCTCTTCTCCGGTTCGCCGGGGAATCCAAGAAAGCCGGAGGGGCCCCGCAATTGTGCGGATCAGCCAGCGATCGGTTACCAAGTGAAAGGCATTACATGCCGCTCTATGAGCATGTTTTCCTGGCCCGCCAGGATCTGAGCCAAGCGCAGGTTGATGCGCTGGCCGCCAACGCCACCGAGATTGTCGAAGCAGGCAAGGGCAAGGTCGTCAAGACCGAGTCATGGGGCCTCAAGAGCCTCGCCTACAAGATCGCTCGCAACCGCAAGGCGCATTTCGTGCTGCTTAACATTGATGCCCCCACGGGCGTCGTGGCGGAGCTGGAACGCCAGACCTCGATCAACGAAGATGTCATCCGTTTCATGACCATCCGCGTTGAAGAACATGAAGAAGGTCCGTCGGTCATGCTGCGCAAGACCGACCGCGAACGTCCCCGTCGCCGCGACCGTGAGGAGTATTGATCATGGCTCGTCCGTTTTTCCGCCGCCGCAAATCATGCCCGTTCTCGGGCAAGAATGCTCCCAAGATCGACTACAAGGATGTGCGCTTGCTGCAGGGCTTCATGTCCGAGCGTGGCAAGATCGTGCCGAGCCGTATCACCGCCGTTTCTGCAAAGAAGCAGCGTGAACTGGGCCAGGCCATCAAGCGCGCGCGCCAGGTCGGCCTCCTGCCGTACCTCGTTAAGTAAGGAGGGCCAGACCCATGCAAATCATCCTCCTCGAACGGATCGAGAAGCTCGGCACCATCGGTGATGTCGTCACCGTCAAGGACGGTTACGCTCGTAACTTCCTGTTGCCGAACAAGAAGGCGCTCCGCGCCAATGATGCCAACCGCAAGGTGTTCGAAGGCAACCGCGTCAAGATCGAAGCCGACAACGCTTCACGCCGCACGGATGCTGAAGCCCACGCAACCTCGGTCGAAGGCATGCAGATCGTTCTGATCCGCGCTTCTTCGAACTCGGGCCAGCTGTATGGTTCGGTTTCGGTGCGTGATATCGTTGAAGCACTCAACGCTGATGGCGCAAAGCTGACCAAGTCGATGGTTGTTCTTGAGCACCCGATCAAGACGATTGGCGTGTTCACTGTGCGCGTATCGCTGCACCCGGAAGTTGCCGTGAACGTGCAGGTCAACGTAGCCCGTTCGCCAGACGAAGCCGCGCTGCAATCGCAGGGCGTCGATGTGATGGCTGCGATGTTCGACAGCGATGCCTCAGGCTTCACCGAAGCTTATGATCCGAACGCCGAGCCGGGCGAAATTCCCGCCGATATGCTCGAAGATCAGCCCGAAGGCGAAGCCGAGGCCTGAATAAGGGTTCGGCTGTGCAGACCTAAGCAGGGGGCGTCTAAATGGCGCCCCCTTTGCTTTGTAACATTCGCGGCGCTATAAACTTGCGATGCAAGAAACAGAAACGATCATCGCGGAATTGGTTCGCGTATTTGAAGCCGCCGTCACCACGCTGAGGTCAGACATCGCTGCCTTTGCCACAGACGGCACCCTCCCCCCCGCAGATCGCCGCGTTTCGCGTGCCTGGTGCTATCCCGAGCTCAGGGTCCATTACGCCGGCCGCGAGACACGACCGGATCTGGCCCGCGCTTTTGGCCGACTTTCCCATACCGGCACCTATGCCACCACAGTCACCCGCCCAGCGCTGTTTGCGGATTATCTGACCGATCAATTGTCGCTCCTCGCAGACGATTACGACATCAATGTCGAGGTTATCCGATCCGCTCAAGAAATCCCCTTCCCCTATGTGATCGACTCCAATACCGGCCTAGGCGCGCTCAGCCCGCAGGATCTGGCCCGGCACTTCCCCTCGACCGAACTTGCCGCGATCGGCGACGAGCTGGCCGACGGGATCAGCCTGGGCGGGGCGGATGAAACCATCCCGCTGGCGCTGTTCGACGGATTGCGGACCGATTTCAGCCTCGCGCGCCTCGCCCATTACACCGGCACCGGGACCGAGCATTTTCAGCGCTATATCCTGTTCACCAACTATCACCGCTATGTCGATGAATTCGTTGGCTGGGCGGGGCAACAGCTGGGCAAGGACGGCTATACCGCATTGGCGGGCGCTGGCGGGCTCTATCTGAACCAGCCGGTTGCGGACGCGCGGATGCTGCTGTCCGACACGGCATGGCGGCGCCACCAGATGCCGGCCTATCATCTTATCCGCCCCGACCGTTCGGGGATCACACTGGTCAACATCGGGGTCGGGCCATCGAACGCCAAAACGATCTGCGATCATCTGGCGGTGCTGCGGCCCGAGGCCTGGCTGATGATCGGCCACTGCGGGGGCCTGCGCGATACGCAGCGGATCGGCGATTATGTGCTGGCCCATGCCTATCTGCGCGATGATCATGTGCTCGATCCGGTGCTCCCGCCCGAAATTCCGATTCCAGCGATTGCCGAAGTCCAGATGGCGCTGGCCAAGGCCGCCGAGATGGTCAGCGGTGAAGGCGGAGCTGACCTCAAGAAGCGGATGCGGACCGGCACTGTCGTCACAACCGACGATCGCAACTGGGAGCTGCGCTATACCAGCTCCGCCCGGCGCCTCAGCCTCAGCCGCGCGGTCGGGATCGACATGGAAAGCGCGACGATCGCCGCACAGGGCTATCGGTTCCGGGTGCCCTACGGGACGCTGCTGTGTGTCTCGGACAAGCCACTCCACGGCGAAATAAAGCTGCCGGGGCAGGCCAACCGGTTCTACGAGGAAGCGATTGCAGCTCACCTTGCGATCGGCACCACTGCCTGCGAATTGCTGCGGGCCGAGGGAGCAAGGCTGCACAGCAGAAAGCTCAGGGCATTCAACGAGCCGCCGTTTAGATGATGCGTCATCCCCGGCTTGACCGGGACGACGGTTCATCGATCAGAAAGTCGCGCATCGCTTGTCCCAGATCGGGGAATGTCACCGAACTCATATGGGTGCCGGGAATAATGCGGAGCGTGGCATCGGCGAGGACGTTGGCCAGCTTTTCGGCTGAGCCATTGTCCTGATCCTGCTCGCCGCAGACGACCAGTGTTGCCATGGTCAAGGCGGCCAGCGCCTCAGGCTGGGTATCCAGATTACTGCCGAGCACCAGCCGCGCCGCGACCCGGTCAACCTTGGTCGATTTCATGAATTGCACCGCAAAATAGTGCTTATCGCCCTGTTTCACCTCGTCAAAGCGGTCGATCGCATCGGTGAAGAATTCCCGTCGCCTGCCCCATCCGGCAAGGCCATCCAGCCCCATTCCGCCCAATATCAGCCGAGCCGGTTTTAGCCCGCCGATCACCCCGCGCACCGCAGTGCGCGAACCGAGCGAAAAGCCGCCGAGGTCATAATCGTCAAGCTTCAGCGCATCGATCAGTGCGGCCAAGTCTTTGGCCAGCACATCGGAAGGATAGGCGGCCGGATCATGCGGCGCCTCGCTTTGCCCATGCGCGCGCAGATCCGGCATGATCACCGCGAACCCCGCCTCGGCAAGGCAGGCGGCATGGCCATATTTGATCCAGTTCATCGCAGCGCTCGAAAACAGGCCGTGGAGCAGCACCAATGGGCGCCCGCTGCCGACCCGGTGCACGGCCAGTTTCGTGCCGTCAAATCCTGCGATCATCTCTGTGTGCATGGGACGACCATGGCGTGCCGATCCACCCGCGGCAAGTCCATCCTGATCCGCCAGCTTGACTTACTAAGCCTACTTATTATACGTGGCCTTAATCATGGAAAACATCGGCTATCTCTTGGGTGACCGCTCGCGCCTGCTGCGAAGAGCGTTTGATGACCGGGTCCGCGCGGTCGGAGTGACTGGTCCGCAGGCGCGGCTGCTGATGTATCTCTCGCGCTACGAGGGCGAAAATCAGGGGTTCTATGCCGAACAACTCGACGTCGAACCGATTACCCTGTGCCGCATGGTTGACCGGATGGCAGACGCAGGGCTGGTTGAGCGGCGGCGCGATCCTGCCGATCGCCGGGCCTGGCGGCTGCACCTGACCGACAAGAGCGAGGCGATGATCGTTGGCTTACGCGAATGCGTCGACCGGCTGATTGAAGAAATGCTGGCGGGGATTACCACCACCGAACGCGAG
>JBKJTN010000002.1:0-30652 GCA_046590275.1 Novosphingobium sp. | reverse complement strand
ATCCCCGACGGCAAGCGGCATCGGACCGGACATCTTCATCCCGATCGCCGAAGAAATCGGCCTGATTGCCGAATTGTCCGAGTGCGTCATCGCCCAGGCCCTCGTCGATGCGCGCAGCTGGGATCCGGAACTGACCCTATCGGTCAATATCTCGCCCATCCAGCTGCGCGACCCGTGGTTCGCCCAAAAGCTGCTCAAATTGTTGGTCGAGGCCAATTTCCCGCCGAACCGACTGGACATCGAAATCACCGAAAGCTCGCTGCACGAAAACATCACCGAAGTTCGCTCACTGATGGCCAGCCTCAAGAACCAAGGGATCGCTGTCAGTCTGGATGATTTCGGCACGGGTTACAGCTCGCTCTCGCTGTTGCGCACGCTTCCATTTGACCGCATCAAAATCGACCGCAGTTTTGTTTCAAATCTTGCCGAAGGCGGTGACAACACGACAATCATGCAGGCGATCGCCTCGCTTGGTGAGGGGCTTGGACTCCCGATTACTGCAGAAGGAATCGATAGCGAGGACGTGCTGCTCCTCCTTCAAAAGTTAGGGACATTCAGAGGTCAGGGCTACCTTTATGGCCGACCCTTATCTGCCATGCAGACCCGCGTGCGGCTGGCCGAGCTCGGGCTGCTGTTGACCCCCGCTTCGTCCGCCGGGATCGTGGCGGACGATTTGCCCACACTGGACGCAACCCGCCGCAGCGCATAGAGGGACGCGCATAATGCGCGTCCCCTTCATCAAGATGCATGGCCTGGGTAACGACTTCGTCGTGCTCGACGGACGCCGTGATGTGCTGCCCACGCTTAATCAGGACTTGGCCCGCGCAATTGGCGATCGCCATACCGGAATAGGCTGCGATCAGCTGATCGTGATCGAACCATCGGACCGCGCCACGTTCAAGATGCGGATATTCAATTCGGACGGCGGCGAGGTGGAGGCCTGCGGCAATGCCACCCGGGCCGTTGGCATGCTGCACGGCGAACCCGCGACGATCGAGACGCTCGGCGGCATCCTCGCCACTTCTCCCACCGCAACCGGCGCGTCGGTTGATATGGGCCTTCCGAGGTTTGGCTGGGACGAAATCCCGCTGGCCTACGCGATGGACACCCTGACACTGCCGGTGGGCTGGGAAGAGCTGGAAAGCCCCACCGCCGTCAATGTCGGCAATCCGCATGTGATTTTCTTCGTGGATGATTGCGATACGGTGGAGCTGGCTAGGCTCGGCCCGCTGATCGAGCTTGATCCGCTGTTCCCACAAGCCGTCAACGTCAATGTAGCGACGATCACCAGCCGCTCCGCAATTCGGCTTCGGGTGTGGGAGCGCGGCGCTGGCCTCACTCTCGCCTGTGGCACTGGTGCTTGCGCCACGGCTGTAGGCGCAATGCGGCGCGGTTTGGCCGAGCGCAGCGTGACAGTCACCCTGCCCGGTGGTCCGCTGCAGATCGAATGGACCGAAGCGGGCCGGATTATAATGAGCGGCAGCGCCTGCGAATCTTTCCGCGGCGATTTCGATCCTGCGGATTTCGGAGTCCCGGTGTGACGGTCGAAGTCATTTCGCTTGGCTGCCGCTTGAACCTGTCCGAAAGCGAGGAGTTGCGCGGGCTGCTGTCCGGCGCGGATGATCTGGTTGTAATCAACAGCTGCGCGGTCACCGCCGAAGCCGTCCGCCAGACCCGTCAGGCAATCCGCCGCGCACGCAAGGCCCGGCCCCATGCACGGCTGCTGGTCACCGGATGTGCCGCCGAGATCGAGCGAGCCGCATTGACGGCGATGCCCGAGGTCGACGGGTTGATTGCCAACGCCGGCAAGCTTGATCCGCGCGCCTGGAATGTCGCACCCGCGCGCCGAACGGCCAGCCAGTCCCACACCCGCGCCTTTATTGCGGTGCAGAACGGTTGCGATCACGCCTGTACTTTCTGTGTCATCCCGCAAGGGCGCGGCCCCAGCCGGTCGCGCTCCATCGCTCAGGTCAATGCCGACGTGCAGCGCCATCTGGATGCCGGCGCGCGCGAAGTGGTGCTGACCGGGGTCGATGTAACCAGCTGGGGCCATGATCTGCCGGGCGCACCGCGGCTGGGCGCGCTGGCTGCTGCGATCCTCCACGGCAACTCGTCGCTCGGCCGTCTCAGGTTCTCATCGATCGATGGGATCGAGATTGATCCGCAGCTGTTCGAACTGTTCGCCAGCGAGCCCCGGGTCATGCCGCACTTTCACCTCTCGCTGCAATCGGGAGACGATATGATCCTCAAGCGGATGAAACGGCGCCATTCACGCGGCGATGCGACCCGCCTGGTCGATGACTTGCGCAAAGCCCGCGCCGACATTTCGATCGGCGCAGACATTATCGCCGGATTTCCGACCGAGGATGAGGCAATGCACGCGCGCAACCGCTCGATCATTGCCGAGCTCGGCATCGTTCACGGCCACATCTTCCCCTATTCGCCGCGTCCCGGCACTCCGGCAGCACGGATGCCGCAAGTCGATCCGCGGCTGGTGCGGGCGCGCGCCGCTGAATTGCGCAGTGATGCGGCGGCGCAGCGCGAGAACTGGCTTGCCACCCTGATCGGCCAGCCGCAGCGCGTGCTTGCCGAGCGCGACGGGACAGGCCATGCGGAAAACTTCGCGCGGGTGCAGCTGGCTCCCGGCACAGCGCCCGGAACGATCGTGACTGCAACCCCCACCCGGATCATCGAAGGCCTGCTGGCATGACCGCTGAGACCTGGTCCGAACGCTTGATGGGCGGCTTCCGCAAGACGTCTGAGCTCCTGACCGAAAATATCGCCGGAATCGTCTCGACCACCAAGCTGGACGAGGCGCAGCTGGACAATCTTGAAGACGCGCTGATCCTGTCCGACCTCGGCCCGCGGGCTGCGGCCCGGATCCGGGCGCGGCTGGCCGACGAACGGTTTGAACGCGGGGTGGATGAGGCCGCGATTCGCGAAGCGGTGGCCGCGGAAATCGCCGCGATCCTGCGCCCCGTTGCCAAGCCGCTTGAGATCATCGCCTTTCCCCGCCCGCAGGTGATCCTGGTGATAGGGGTCAATGGGTCGGGCAAGACCACAACCATCGCCAAGCTGGCCCATCTGTTTCAGGAGCAGGACTACGGCGTGATGCTGGCAGCTGGCGACACGTTCCGCGCCGCCGCGATCGAGCAGCTGGCGGTTTGGGCCGGACGACTGGGGGTCCCGATCATTCGCGGTCCCGAAGGCGGCGATCCTGCCAGCGTGGTGTTTGATGGGGTCAAGCTGGCGACCGAAACCGGCATCGATGCGCTGATCGTCGATACCGCCGGGCGGCTCCATAACAAACGCGAGTTGATGGACGAGCTGAGCAAGATTCGCCGGGTGCTGGGCCGGCTCAACCCCGAGGCGCCGCATGACGTGGTGCTGGTGCTGGATGCGACCAACGGCCAGAACGCGCTGCAGCAGATCGAAACATTCAAGGAAGTCGCCGGGGTGACCGGGATCATCATGACCAAGCTGGATGGCACCGCGCGCGGCGGCGTGCTGGTTGCGGCGGCCGAACAATATGGCCTGCCGATCCATGCCATCGGCGTTGGCGAGAAGATCGATGATCTGCGTCCGTTCGATCCCGATCTGGTCGCGCGTGTCATTGCAGGAGTAGCCCAATGAGTGCCGACAATTCCGCGGGTTTGCCCGCGAAGAAGCCCAAATCGGGCTGGCTCAACATCGCGGTCGATTACGGTCCGGTGGTGGTGTTTTTCCTCCTTTACCGGAACTTCTCGCCGGAAAACCGCGACAATGCGGTGGCCGAAGTACTGGCAGTTGTGAAGAGCACGGCCGGCTTCATGGTCGCAGCGATCATTGCCCTGATCATCTCGAACTGGAAGCTCGGGCGGATTTCGCCGATGCTGTGGCTGTCCACCGGCCTGATCGTGGTGTTTGGCGGCGTGACTGTGCTGCTGCGCGATCCGTTCTACATCCAGCTTAAACCGACGATCATCTATCTGATGTTCGGTTCGGCGCTGCTGATCGGCGCGATGCGCGGCAAGGCACTGCTGAAATACCTGCTTGAAGCCGCTTTCGAAGGCCTCAACCACGAAGGCTGGATGAAGCTGTCGCGCAACTGGGGCTGGTTCTTTTTCGTGCTGGCAGCGATGAATGAGGTGCTACGCTACTTCTACAATGTCGAGAACGGCAATTTCGGAAGCTGGATTGCGGCCAAGCTGTGGGTTTTTATGCCGCTGTCGTTCCTGTTCACGATGGTCCAGATCCCGATGCTGCTCCGACACGGCATGGCCGAAGCCGCCGAGGCCGAGGTTTTGTCCGATCCCCCGCATGAGTGAGTAAAGCCCCTCCCCTTCAGGGGAGGGGTTGGGGTGGGGCCTGTCCTCCAGGTCATACCGAGAGGTGAGGCCCCACCCCGCTGCGACTAGGCAGCAAGCTGCCAAGTCTCACTGCCCCTCCCCCCAAGAGGAGGGGCAAATGCGCAAAGCTAGTGACAAGCGGCTGGAATCGGGCGATAGTCCGCAGCGGACAACAACGCGCTAAAACTAGGGGAAACGCAATGGCCAAGTTTTTCGGAAACCTTCATCTGGTGCTGGCAGTCGGGCTGGTTGCTGCGATCGCGGTGATGCTCTCATTTACCGGCTGGACCGGCGAAGGTGCTAAAGCGCTCACCGACGACCTGTTTCGTTGGCTGCACGTGTTCTTCGCCATTCTGTGGATCGGGCTGCTCTATTATCTGAATTTCGTTCAGGTGCCGACCATGCCATCGATTCCGGCCGAGCAGAAAGGCGCGATCACCGGCCATATCGCGCCGAAAGTGTTCTTCTTCTTCCGCTGGGCCGCGCTGCTGACCGTGGTGACCGGACTCGTGATTGCATTCCACAATGGCTACGCGGTCGAAGCTCTGACCTTCAAAGGTGAAGGCGGGACATCAAATGGTAAGAACTTGATCGGCCTTGGTATGTGGCTGGCGCTGATCATGGCGTTCAACGTGTGGTTCATCATCTGGCCCGCCCAGAAGAAAATCCTCGGCATCGTCGAAGCTTCGGCGGAGGAAAAGGCTGCTGCTGCGCCGCGTGCATTGATGGCCAGCCGCACCAATCTGCTGCTCTCGCTGCCGATGCTCTATTGCATGACCAGCGCAAATCTAGGCTGAGCCGGCCGCATTACCGACAATCAGAAAAGGCGCGGTTCCGCAGGGTACCGCGCCTTTTTCTATGTCTGTTGCAAGCGATCAAGCCACGCTCTGGCCTGCCTGGGTTCGCCGACCGCGCTCGCCGCAACCGGCCCGCGCGATGCCTCGAACTGCTCGTGCAATTCAAAGCGCGGCAGATCGAGCTTCTCGCGCAGATCATCGATCGATAGCCCAAGATCGCACAGATGCTCGACAGTCGGCGCAGCGGCAGCCTGAATATGCTTGTCCTTGCTGTGGCCAAATAGCCCCCACGTGCCAGCCGCAGTGACCTGCAACGCGGCGATCAGAGCCTCGCGATATTCGTTTTCCAGCTCGGAACGCAGCCCATCCATTCGCTCGAGCCGGTCAGCACGTGACATCAGATCTCGACCTGACTGCCCAATTCGACCACGCGGTTGGAGGGCAGGCGGAAGAACTCCATCGCGCTGGCGGCATTGCGCAGCATCCAGGCGAACAGCTTTTCACGCCAGATCGCCATGCCCGGCTTGGCCGAGGCAATCAGCGTCTGGCGCGAGAGGAAGAAGCTGGTTTTCATCATCTCGAACGGCTCGCCGCACATGGTAACGCCCTTGAGCGCAGCGGGAACATCGGTTTCCTCCAGAAAGCCGAAGCGCAGCACCACCCGGTAGAAGCCCTGCCCCAGATCCTTGACCGAATAGCGCTCGATGGATTCGATATACGGCACATCCTGGATTTCAACCGTCAAGATCACCACCCGGTCATGCAACACCTTGTTGTGCTTGATATTATGCAGCAGCGCCGATGGCACGCCCGCGCTGGACGAGGCCATGAACACCGCGGTTCCAGCCACGCGGGCCGCACTGGAATGCGCGCTTTTGGCGAAGACTTCGATCGGGATCGAGCCTTCCGCCATGTTCTGGCGCATCAGCACCCGACCGCGCGACCAGCTGGTCAAAAGAGTGAATATCACCAGCCCGATCAGCAACGGGAAGTATCCGCCATCGGGAACCTTGAGCAGATTTGCGCCAAGATAGGCAAAATCAACCAGGAAGAAAACCGCCACAAGCGGCAGTGCCTTCCACGCCGGCCACTTCCACAGGCTGAACAGCACAACCGTGAGCAGTACCGTATCGATCGCCATCGCGCCCGTTACCGCGATGCCATAGGCGGCGGCGAGATTGCTGGATGACTGGAAGAACAGGACCAGCGTCAGTACCATGATCATCAAGGCCCAGTTGATAATCGGAATGTAGATTTGCCCGGCCGCCGAAGCGCTGGTGTGCTTGATCGTCATGCGTGGGATAAAGCCAAGCTGGATTGCCTGCTGGGTAAGCGAGAATGCCCCGGTAATGACCGCCTGGCTGGCGATGATCGTCGCCATGATGACCAGAAATACGACCGGAATCCGGACCATATCGGGCACCATCAGGAAGAACGGGTCCTTGATCACCTCTAGCGCTTCGGCCGGTGTCAGGCTCAGCACCATCGCGCCCTGCCCCATATAGTTGAGCATCAGCGCCGGCAGGACAAACCAGATCCACGCGATCGTGATCGGCTTACGCCCGAAATGGCCCATATCGGCATAGAGCGCTTCGGCTCCGGTTACCGCCAGCACGACCGAGCCCATCGCGATAAAGGCGCGAAACCCGTCGACCATGAAGAACCGCACAAAATTCAGCGGATTGATCGTCTCAAGGATGATCATCGGCATCTTGACCATATGCATCAGACCAAGCGCCGCCAGTGTGACAAAATACAAGATCATGATCGGGCCGAATAGCGCGCCAACTTTGGCCGTGCCGCGCGACTGAATCGCGAACAAGCCAAACAGAATGAACACTGCGATGGGGATGATCCAGCGCTCGAATCCGGGGTGAACGTAGCTCAGCCCCTCGGTTGCCGAAAGCACCGACATGGCAGGCGTAATCATGCTGTCGCCATAGAATAAGGCGGTCGCGAAAACGCCCAGCAGAATGATCCCGGCTGACCACCTTTTGCCCGGAGATTCCTTGTTGATCAGGGCCAGCAACGCTAGGCTTCCGCCCTCACCCTTGTTGTCCGCGCGCATGATCGTCAGCGCATATTTGATCGTCACCACGATCATCATCGACCAGAAGACGAGACTCAGCACCCCATAGATATGGGTCGGATCGACATCGATCTTGTGGTGTCCGGCAAAGGTTTCACGAAAAGCGTAGATCGGGCTTGTGCCGATATCGCCAAACACCACGCCAACCGCGCCGATGGTCAGCTTGGCCAGCCCGCCACTTTGATGGCCATGCCCGCCTGTGATCCTGGCGCCGGTTTCCTCCGATGAACCGCCCCCTGGCACCGCCGCGCTATCAACAACCGCATCGCTCATGATATTGCGCGCCCCTGGCAGAACCTGTTGCTTCGCCTACGATGAGGCGGCGTCAAGGCGTCAGCGCTTAGCAGCATGCCATGTCCCCCGCAACAAAGCCTAACGAACGCCATTTGCGGCGATAAATTGATCGAGTTTGCCCAAGCGCTCGGCCAGATCGGCGCGCCACGGCGCGTCTTTGGGCGAACGGGCGAGCAGCTCTGCCCATATTGCCCGCCCCTCATTCAACCGCCCGCTTTGAGCGAGCGCAAGACCGAGAAAGAACGGCGGCCCCGGGTGTGCTGGACCGGCGGTTGCTGCACGCTGGTAGGCATAAAGCGCGGCCGGGGTCAGCGCCCCTTCGGAATGGCCGACCAGAGCATTGCCCAGCGCCAGCCAGCCGTCGGTATCGTTGGGGTTCTGTTCTACCGCACCGAGCAAAACGCTTGCAGCATCCGCATATTGGCCATTGCGGGCCATGGCATCGCCAATCACCAGCCAGCTACTTGCTCCCTGAGCACCACCTTCTTGCAGCTGCTGCCGTGCCGCAACCAGCGCTTGCCCGTTACCCTTGTTCTGCGCGGCGGGCGCTTTGGGCGCACCTGGCTGAGCGGGACTGCCTTGCAGCGCATAGCCCGCAAGCCCAAGCAGCAAGGCCGCACCAACGGCATCCCAGCCGCCGCGCGGCACTTTGAACAGAAAGGTCAGCGCAGCAAACGAGAGAGCGGCCAACGCGATTATGAGAGCC
The DNA here is from genome assembly GCA_046590275.1 of Novosphingobium sp. Classification (GTDB taxonomy): domain Bacteria; phylum Pseudomonadota; class Alphaproteobacteria; order Sphingomonadales; family Sphingomonadaceae; genus Novosphingobium. The sequence continues at coordinate 22,438 of JBKJTN010000002.1, read as the reverse complement.
CAGCTCATTGCCCGGCCCTCCCGATGAAACGCCGCCGCAGCAGGGCAGCGGCGATCAGCAGCAGAACCAGCGGCGCAGCGAACAGCGGCCAGGTGAGCGCAGTGACGCGCGGGGCGTAGGAGACATAATCGCCGTAGCGCTCAACCAGCCATGCGCGGATAGCCTCGGGTTCTTCGCCCGCTGCTATCCGCTGGCGGACCTGATTGCGCATGTCGCCCGCCATTGGTGCGTCCGAATCGGCAATCGACTGGCTCTGGCACTTAAGGCAGCGCAGCGTTTCCATCAGCGCCTGCGCCTTGGCCTCCTGCGCGGGATCGTCGAGCTGGCGATAGGCATAGGGGGCGGGCGGCAGACTGTCCTGCGCGGCAAGCGGCGCTACAACCAGCAGCATGAGGATCAGCACTAGCCGCTTCATTGTCCGGCCTCCGCCAGCTTGCGCAGGATGAGATCAACCTGATCGGGGCGGATTTCACCGATATGCTGATAGCGGATGATCCCCTGGCCATCCACCACGAACGTCTCGGGCACACCCGATGAGCCGATCCCGAGCTGGACCGCGCTGACGTCATCTGCGCCGATCCGGGTGAAGGGATTGCCGTTGCGGGCAAGAAACGCGCTGACATCCTCGCGCCGGTCGCGGATCGCTACGCCGTTGATCTCGACGCCTTGCGTGGCAAGATAGGCCAGCTGCGGGGCCTCGACCGCGCAAGGGACGCACCAACTGGCGAAGATGTTGAGCAGTCGCGGCTTGCCGCCGGCCATGTCCGCTGTTGCCAGCCCAGGGCGGTCGGCGGTTGCCGCGCGGAGCACGAACTGCGGCAGCGGTTTGCCGATCATCGCGCTGGCCACTTCGCGGTCAGCCGGGCGCAACAGGCCGATCATGACGAGGGCGACGAAGCCCGCGAAAATCGCCAGCGGCAGCCACAGCGCCCAGCGGAATTTCTTCCGATGCGCGCTCATCGTCCCTGACTCTCACGGCGGAAAGCGATCTTCTCGCGCGCCATGATCCGGCGCAGGTCGCTCAACACCCGGCCAACCAGCGCCAGCAGCCCGCCCAGCGCGATCAGGATGCCGCCATACCAGATCATCGGCACGAACGGCTTCCACCACAGGCGCAGTTGCCAGCGGCCGTCATCGGCCTCTTCACCCAGCACGACGTAAAGCTGACCATTCCACCGCGTGACGAGCGCGGATTCGCTGGTCTGCTGCGGCGGGGTCCAGAAGCTGCGAGCTTGCGGGTGGAGCTCGGTTGGTGCAGCGCCATTGTAACTAGCCTGCAAGGTGGCTTCGAGCGCCGTCCAGTTGGGCCCGGCAACCGGCTCAATCCGCTCCAGCGTGATCTGCCACGGGCCAACCTTGTTGGCATCGCCAATTCGCGCCGCAACCAGACGTTCAGTCGAAAAAGCACTGTCGCAGGCAATCCCGAACAGTGCGACAGCGATCCCGAAATGAGCGACGACCATACCCCAGGTCGGCAAGGGCACACGGCGCAAGTCACGGCCCCGCAGCGCCATCAGGCTTGCCACCGCCAGACCCGCGGCCAGCGCCATGCCAAGCAGCGGCAGCAAGCCGATACCAGTACGGGTCAGCAAGCCGGCGGCGATCAGGAGCACCAGCATCGCCGGCACCACCAGCGAGGCGCGAACCCGCGAAAAATTGTCCTTGCGCCAGCGCAGCAGCGGCCCGATCGCCATGACTATCAACATCGGCAGCACGAAAATCGCCGCCGCCGGGTTGAAATAGGGCGGCCCGACAGAGACCTTTTCCCCCAGCGCCTCGGCCAGCAGCGGATACAGTGTGCCGATCAGAACGATCCCGAGCGTGCCCGATAACATCACGTTATTGACCACCAGCGCGCTCTCGCGGCTGACCACGGCGAACCGCTCGCCCTCGGTCACGGTCGAGGCGCGCAAGCCGAACAGGACCAAAGCGCCGCCGATATTGATCGCCAGCAGCGCAAGAATGAAGGTGCCGCGCTCGGGATCGACGGCAAAGGCATGGACGCTGGTCAGGATGCCTGAGCGGACCAGGAATGTGCCGACCATCGACATCGAGAACGCCACCACGCCGAGCATGACCGTCCAGGCCCGCAGCGCGTTGCGCGCGGCCAACACGCTGACCGAATGGAGCAGCGCGGTTGCCGCAAGCCACGGCATCAGGCTGGCGTTTTCGACCGGATCCCAGAACCACCAGCCGCCCCAGCCAAGCTCGTAATAGGCCCAGTATGAGCCCGCCGCGATCCCCAGTGTCAGGAATATCCACGCCCCCAGCACCCACGGCCGCATCGCCCGGGCAAAGGCCGGCCCGACCTCACGCGTGACCAGCGCGCCGATCGCAAAGCTGAACGCCACCGACAGGCCGACATAGCCGAGGTAGAGCGTTGGCGGGTGGAAGGCGAGCCCCGGATCCTGCAGCAGCGGGTTGAGCCCCTGCCCCTCTGGAGCCGGAACCGGAAGCCGTTCGAACGGATTGGATGACAACAGCAGGAAGGCGTAAAAGCCAAGGCTGACAAACGCCTGGCCGGCCAGCGTGGCCAGCATCGCCGGCTCTGGCAGGCGGCGCTCGACCAGCGCAACAAAGCCGCCCGCCAGCCCCATCACAGTCACCCACAGCAGCATCGAGCCCTCGTGGTTGCCCCAAGTTCCGGCGAATTTATACAGAAACGGCTTGGCCGAGTGCGAGTTCAGCGCGACCAGTTTTACCGACAGGTCGGTCTGGCAGAACAGCACGATCAGCGCGACAAAGGCGATCCCTGCAAGCAAACCCTGGACGATCGCCACCGGACGGACGATGCCGGCCAGTGCTTGCCCGCGCGGTGTCAGCGCCAGCGCGCCGGCAATCAGCTGCAACCCGGCCAGCGCCGCCGCAAGCCACAACGCAGCAAGGCCAAGCTCGGCAATCATTTCGTTTCAGCTACCGTTTGGCGGGCCTGCTGCTCGGTCATGTCCTTCATTTCGCGTGGCACGTATTTCTCGTCATGCTTGGCGAGCAGATTGTCGGCCACGAAAGTCCCATCGGCGCCCAGCTTGCCCTCGGCCACCACGCCCGATCCTTCGACGAACAACGAGGGGACAATCCCGCTGAAGCGGACCGGAACGCGGGCCTTGCCATCGCCGACGACGAAATTGACGGTAACACCGTCGGCTGCCGTTTTGAGCGACCCGCGCTCGACCATCCCGCCCAGCCGCACACCGCGCGTGGGCTCGGGGCGATTGGCGATAATCTCGCTCGGGACATAGAAATAGGATGCCTGATTGCGCAGCGCCCACGCCGCCAGCAGCGCCGCACCGATCAGCGCCGCAACAGCGATGAGCAGCAGGACCAAGCGCTGATGTTTGGGCTTAAGCGCGCTCATTTGCCCTCCGCAGTCCCGTTTCTGGTCCTGTCACGGCGCGCTTCGGCGCGAACCATCGCCAGCCAGCTCCAGCCGATCATCAGCGCGGTTCCGCCAATGCCCAGGACATAGGCAGCGCAGACGAAGCTCCAGGGATCAAGGACCTCCCGCATCGCCTATTCCATCGCCATCCGGCGCAACCGCGCCTCGGCCTGGATGTCGGCCAGGATCGTGCGCATTCGGACCAGCACCACACCGCCAAAGATCAGCGAAAACCCGATGGTCGCGGCCAGCAACGGCCAGAGGAAGGCAGTATCTATTGCCGATTTTCCAATCGTGATGCTGGGCGGCTGATGCAGGCTGTTCCACCACACCACCGAGCGGTTGATGATCGGCACATTGATTGCCCCGAGCAGCCCGAAAATCGCCACGACGCGGGTGTTTCCTTGCCCATCGCGTTGGGTTGCGTCCGCCAGTGCCATATAGCCGAAATAGAGGAACAGCAGGATCAGCATGCTGGTCAGGCGCCCATCCCACACCCACCAGGCGCCCCAGGCGGGACGGCCCCACAGCGAGCCGGTGGCAAGGCATATCGCGGTATAAACGGCACCGGGCAGCGCGATCGCCCGAGCGGCGATACTCGCCAGCGGATGACGCCACACCAGTTCGGTCAGGCTGGCCACCGCGAGCGCAGTCCAGCCGCCCATCCCCAGCCATGCGGCAGGCACGTGGATGAACAGAATACGGACGGTCTCGCCCTGCAGCCGATCCGGCGGAACGAACCACAGGCCCCAGGCCAGGCTAAGTCCGGCGATCGCAATACCGCTCAGCAGCAGCACCGGTGTCAGCCACCGGGCGATGCGCAGAAAACGGGCTGGATTGGCAAAACCGTGCATGAATTTATGGGTGCTCGAAAGTCAGCGCCCTTTGGCAGTTAGCACCCTTCCCGGCAAGCGGGATTAGCGCCCGATCAACTTTTGAGCCATCGCATCGGCAACCTGATCGGACGACCGGCCCGAGGCATCGCTCTCATGCCAGATCGCAGTCAACCGGGCCGGAATTTGCTCAAGCCGCGCGTGAACTTCCTCCACCGCGCAATGCTCACGCGATTGGCGCGCCAGATACTCTAGCGTCACTGCAATGATCCCGCCCGCGTTGATAACGTAATCCGGCGCATAAAGTACGCCGCGCGCTGCCAGTGCCGGGCCGTGTTCGGGCCGGGCCAGCTGGTTGTTGGCCCCGCCCGCCACGATCGGGGCGCTGATGCGGGCAACGCCGCCATCATCCAGGATCGCGCCCAGTGCGTTGGGGCTGAAAACATCACAAGCGACATCCATGATCGCATCGGCGGCCGCTATCTCGGCGCCGAGCTCGGCAGCCAGTGCAGCTGCCCGATCGGCGTTGACATCGGCCAGGGTCAGCCTGGCGCCGTCCTTGGCCAGCAGCCGCGCCAGACCGCCGCCGACGCTGCCGGTGCCCTGCACTGCCACATGGACGCCCGCAAGGCTCTGCTTGCCCAGCTTGTAGGCAACTGCCGCCTTGACGCCGTGATAGATGCCGATGGCGGTGAACGGACCAGGATCGCCGCCCGCTGCGGCGCTATCGGTATTGGGCAGGCCGGTGACATGGGCCGTACGCCGGGCCACGGCGACCATATCGGCTTCGCTGATCCCAACGTCCTCGGCTGTAACGTAGCGTCCGCCCAGCCCCTCGATCGCATCGCCAAAGGCTGCCAGCATCGCAGGTGTCTTGGCGCGGCTCGAATCCGCAAGAATGACTGCCTTGCCGCCGCCCATCGGCAGCCCGGCCATGGCGTTCTTGTAGCTCATCCCGCGCGACAGGCGCAGCGCATCGCGCATCGCCATTGCCGGATTGCCATAATGCCAGAACCGGGTTCCGCCCGCGCCGGGCCCAAGGTGGGTGGAGTGCAGCGCAATGATCGCGGTCAGCCCCGAGGCACGGTCACGCACCAGCTGGACTAGCTCGTGATCATCAAAATCGGGCTCTTCCCAGAATGCGGGCACATGCACCTCCAACAGAGGCATGCTTATAGCGGAAAGACTGGGGCGACCGAGGGGTCTCGAACCCCCGACCTCCGGTACCACAAACCGGCGCTCTAACCAACTGAGCTACGGTCGCCATAGTCTTCTACGCATGCCAAGGAGCGCGCTGTTAGGGAGGGCAAAGCCACTCCGCAAGCGGCGATTAGCGCGGGTGCGGCCTGTTACACAAGGCCCGCCGGTTTGGAAGCAAAAAGTGCGTGGTTTGAGCGCAGACGTAATTTTGTGTCGCACGGCTTAGCGCCGCCCGGTGCGCCACGCCAGCAGGCTCCGGATCGCGTAGCTGGCTTGCACATCAATTGTTAAGCGCCTCCTGTTAGCCAACGAACCATGTTTGCAGGACTCTGTCCTTCGCGCGGATCGATCCGGCAAGGGAGGGGACTGGTGGAGGCAATGGATGGGTAGAATGCTTAAAATCGTCGAGCTGGATGATGACACCGCACCCCGGATCATCCCGAGCCGGCGAGAAGTCACCCGGTATCTGGTCGAGGCGGCCGTCGAGGTGGTGAATGCATCGGGCACCAAAGCCGCCATGAGGGTTGAGGATCTTTCTTGCCACGGATGCAGCATCAAGGGCGAAGTCAATTGGCTGCGTCTGGGGATGATAGTCTCGATCGTTCTCGAGAATGAGCCGCCGGTGCAGGCGATCACCCGCTGGGTTCGCGGCGGCAAAGCCGGTGTAGAGTTCTTCCGGCCGTTGAACGCCGCCCAAGCTGATTGGCAAGCCTTGTTGAAGCAACAGGGCTTCTGACCGCCGCCTTTGCCGAACAAAAAAGGGCGGCCCTGAGGCCGCCCGATTATCTTGCTCGAGGTTTCAGAATTCGGCTCGCACTCAATTCTTCTTGAGCGAAAGTCCACCAAACCGCTTGTTGAACTGGGCGACCCGGCCACCGGCTTCGAGCTGGCGCTGGCCACCGGTCCAGGCCGGGTGCGAGGTCGGATCGATATCGAGCACGAGCGTGGCGCCTTCCTTGCCCCAGGTGGAGCGGGTTTCATACACGGTGCCGTCGGTCATCTGGACCTTGATCATGTGGTAATCGGGGTGGATTTCGGCCTTCATCGGATCAGACTTTCGCTGTGACCGGTTCCGACCGGCCTGAAAAGGAAGCGCGGCGCATAGCCGCGGTTTGGGGGTTTGTCCAGCCCACGGCTGGAAGCGGGCCGCTTCTGCCAGGCGTGGCCGGGGGCCCCGTTTTGCCAGTCAGCTATCGGCAATCATTGCGGTGAACTGGACTTCGCAGGCGATCTTGCCCTCCAGCATGGCCTTGCCCCAGAACTTGCAGACCCGGGCGCGCTTTTGCAGGAAGCCGACGTGGAGATCGAGCAGGCAGCCCGGCTCCACCGGAGTGCGGAACTTGGCTTGCTCGATCGCCATGAAATAGACCAGCTTGCCCGAGCCCGACAACTCCAGCGACTCAATCGCCAGGATTGCCGCGGCCTGCGCCAAAGCTTCGATCTGCAGCACCCCGGGCATGATCGGGCGTCCGGGAAAGTGGCCCTGAAAGAACTGCTCGTTGAACGTCACCGCTTTTACCGCGTGGATCGCTTCACCGATTTCCAGCGACAGGACACGATCGACCAGCAGTAGCGGATAGCGGTGCGGCAAAGCGCTGAGGATCTTGCGGATGTCGTAAACCGGGCCTGCCGATGCGGGCGCGGGTGCGGCCCCTGTTTCCGCACCCGGCTCTGATGGATCGCTCATCGCTGCCCCCTGATGCTAGGCTTAGCGGCCGTCTGGCTGCGGACCGGCCGGGCGCGGCGCTGCCGGAGTGGCAGGACGCGGAGCGGCCGGAGTGGCCGGACGCGGCGCGGCAGCGGCTGCACCTTGCTGCTGGGCCCGCTGCTCACGAACCTGGCGCGGTTCCCAGCCGGTCGGCGGCACCAGTTGCGCACTCGGGATCAACGTGTTGAGCTCTTCGAGCACCGCCTGGTTCATGTTGTAGGCGGCATCGGCATAGATCACCGATTCGGGCGTGATGATCAGGCCGACGCGCTTCTTGGCAGCGGCCTGGCTGATCGCCTTTTCAAGCTGCTCGTTGATCTGTTCTTCGACATAAGCCTCGGAGTAGGCAACCGGCTGGAGGATCCGGTTGATTTCCTGCTGGCCGCTCTGCTGAAGCTGCTGGATCTGGGCATACTGCTGCTGGAGCAAGGTGGCATTGGGCGCTGCTGCCGCACGATCGCGGTCAAACTTGTCGACCAGCGGCTTAAGCTGGGTCTGGATCGCCACGGCGCGGGCATTGGCCTGATCGATCTGCGGCTTGTAGGTGGTCGGGCGCTGCTGCTGGGCCACCTTGTTGGCGTTCGAATTGACCTTGATCGCTTCGATATTGGCAACGCCAAGCCCGGCTACCACTGGACCAGCGGTGGCTGGGGCGGCTTCCTTCTTGGCGGCCAGGGCTGGCTGCGCGCTTATGGCAAGTAACAGGCTGGCACCGATGATCGGCTTGAGAATGGTTTTCATCAGAATTGGGTTCCTACGTTGAAAGTGAAGCTCTTGGTATCATCGCCGTCCTGCTTGAGGAGGGCCTTGGCAAAATCGATACGGAACGGCCCGAACGGCGAGTTCCAGTTGACCCCGATGCCGATCGAAAGGCGCGGCTTGGCCGAGTTGCCGAGGAATTCCTCGGTGAACGGCCCAATCGACTGACCCAGTGCGGTGTTGTTCGGGCTAGCCAGGCAAGCAGGCGGAGTGGGATTGATCGCGTTCGTAACCGTCGTAACGTTGCCAGCCGCCGTGCCCGGGGTGCAGACGGCGACGGTTCCACCGGTCGGAATGATCAAAGTCGCCACGTTAATCTGGAGATATTGCGCCAACCCGGTCGCGTCGCGCTGCGGGATCAGGATGCCGTTCGGGAACGGGCTTGACGTTGCGACCGGCGTGTTGATGCCCCAGACCGCCCCGGCATCGACGAAGATCGAGGGCCGCAGCCCCAATTCCTTGGCTCCGGTGCCGAGCGGAATTTCAAGCTCGGCTCGGGTGAGGTAATAGTACTTGCCGCCCAGTGCATCATCCGACCAGCTATTGCGATCGGGGTTGGGACCGGGGGTGACCACCGTGGGCGACGGATCGAGATCGATGGTCGGCTTGCGCAGCACGCGCGGGCCGACGCCGCGTATGTCAAAGCCGCGGATCTGCGGTTCGCCCAGATAGAACCGGTCGGTCAGCCGGACGCTGTCTCTGCCAGGGGTCGAACTGGATTCGAACGACTTGATCGCCCCGGCTTCACCGGAGACTGAGAAAATGAACCCCTTGCCAACCGGCCAGAACTGCTTGGCATTGCCGCGCAGCCGTGCGTATTTCACTGAACCGCCCAGCCCGGCAAAATCAACCCCGACCGACATTGCCCGCCCGCGCGAAGGACGAGCACGGTTGTCGAGCGAATCGTATATCATCGTCAGGCCGAGGATCGAACTGGTCCGCTTGCCGATCGCCTCGCACAGATAGCGTCCGGCCAGCAACGGGTCGCATTCGAACAGCGGTGCGTTCTGCCGGTTGGTGAAGAACTGATTCTGGTCCAGCGTCACGTCATCGATGTTGAAGGTGTAGCTGCCAACCGCCGAGATGTATTCGGTGAGCGGCACACCTGCGCGCAGCTGCATGCCCGTGGTCGACTGCTTGTAGGTCGTGTTGCGCGAATTGTTGAGGTAATTGAAGCTGTTGGAATCGCGCCGATACAGGCTGGCTGCAGCCGAGATGTTGCGATCGAACAGATAGGGTTCGGTAAAGCTCAGCTCGGCGCTCTTCGAATAGCGCGAATAGCTGACGCTGGCCCCGACCGTCTGGCCGCGGCCGCGGAAGTTGCGCTGCTGAATCGAAGCCTGGAGAATGAAATTCTCGATCGACGAGAAACCGGCCGAGAGTTGAAGTTCGCCAGTTGGCTTTTCCTCGATATTCGCTTCCAGAATAACACGGTCTGGTGCGGCGCCCGGCTTCTGCTCGATTTCGAACTTTTCCTGGAAAAAGCCGAGCGAGTTGATCCGCGCGGTCGAGCGTTTGACCTGAAGCGAGTTGAAGGCATCGCCTTCGGCAAGGCGGAATTCACGGCGGATCACCTTGTCCTGGGTCAGCGTATTGCCGTTGACGTCAATCCGTTCGACATAGACCCGCGGCGCCTCTGCGATCTGGAACACCAGACCCATGGTCAGCTCTTCCTTGTTGCGATTATAGTTCGGGCGAACATCGGCGAAGGCATAGCCAAAGGTACCGGCAGTCTCATTCAGGCGCTCGATCGTGTCTTCGACCAGCTTGGCGTCATACCAGTCGCCCTTTTTCATCGGCAGCTGGGTCGCCAGCAACTCGCTGTCGAAATCGCGCAGCTGGCTGTCGACCTTAACATCGCCAAATTTGTACCGCTTACCTTCTTCCACCACATAGGTGATGATGAAGTCTTTCTTGTCGGGCGTTAGCTCGGCAACGGCGGAAACGACCCGAAAATCGGCATAGCCTTTGGTCAGATAGAACTGGCGCAGCTTCTGCTGATCGAACGCCATCCGATCGGGATCATAGCTCGTGCCCGAGCTGAATATCTTGGTTATGCCGGAAACCTTGGTCACCATCTCGCCGCGCAGATCGCCGTCCGAGAAATTGTCGTTGCCGATGATGTTGATCTGGCGGACCTTGGACTTGGGCCCTTCGGAGATTTCATAGACGATATCGACGCGGTTCTGATCCAGCATCACCATCTTGGGCTCGACCGTTGCGGCAAACCGGCCCTGCCGCTTGTACAGCTCGATAATCCGGGCCACGTCGGCGCGGACCTTGGAGCGGGTAAAAATCTGCCGCGGAGAAAGCTTGATCTCAGGCATGATCTTGTCTTCCTTGAGGCGCTTGTTGCCCTCAAGAACGATCCGGTTGACGACCGGGTTTTCCTTCACCTCGATCGCCACAGCGCCATTGTCGTTGCGGATCTGGACGTCGGTGAACAGCTCGGTCGCGTAGAGGTCTTTCAAGGCCTGATCGGCTGCAACCTGCGTATAAGGCTGGCCCAGTCGCAATTTGATATAGGACCGGATCGTATCGGGTTCGAGCCGCTGAGCGCCGGTCACGGTGATTGACTCGATCAGCGCGTCCGGCTGGGCCGGCGCTTCAACAGCAACAGGTGTTTCAGCGCGCCCGGCGGGCGCAGCAGGAGCCTTCTGCGCCATTGCCGTCGCAGGGAGGCAGGCAAGGATCGAAGTTCCCAGGAGAAGCGCTGCGAGGCGGGTTGCCGCAACGGATCTTTCCGTGCGGCCCGAGCCGCCACGCCCATCCAAATTTCCGGCGCAAACGGCATCACTGCGAACCATTTTATATCCAATCATCGGCACGGATTATCCCGTAATTCGCGTAGCATGATCGGCCCTCCCCGATGCGGGGCCGCGCTTGCTGCGGACAAGTCGTCGCCCTCTGCCCGATGCCGCCACGCCAATCAAGCAGAGTCGCCCTATAATCCGCAGTTCCTAGGTCTTTCAGGCCTAACCCGCGAACATCGAGAGCGAGGCCAGATCATTCAGCGTGACGAACAGCATGAAAGCCAGCACGAATGCAAAGCCGGTGCGGAACGCCCATTCCTGACCACGCGCACCGATCGGCTTACGGCGGACCGCTTCTGCGGCGTAGAAAGCCAGGTGCCCACCGTCGAGCGCCGGGATTGGCAGGAGGTTGATGAATGCCAAGTTAATTGAAATCAATGCAGCGAAAAACACGAACTCCGGCCAGCCAAGCGAGAACTGTTCGCCAGAGAATTTGGCGATCTTGATCGGCCCGCCCAGCTCGTCGACCGAGCGTTCGCCGGTCACGATCTGGCTGATCCCGGTGACCATCATCCTGACGATGTCAGCGCTCTGGACAAAGCCCAGCCCGACTGCTTCGACCGGCCCGAACCGTTCCCTCACATCGCGGGGCGAGCGAATTCCGATCAGCCCGCGCTGCGCCTCGTTGCCAAACTGGTCCTTCTGAAGATCGGCGGCGATCCTGACCGGGACCGTCAGCACCTGATCACCGCGCTTGGCCACGATGGACACGGTTCGGCCCGGATAGATGGCGATATTCTGGGCCACGTCGCCAAAGCTGGCAATGGCCGTGCCTTCGATCGAAACAATCTGGTCCCCGACCCTCAACCCCGCCGCCTGCGCCGTCGAAGTCTCGGAAAAACCATCGATCACTGGCGGCGCGAACGAGCGGCCATAAATCATGTTGAAGGCAGCAAATATCGCGACCGCCACAAACAGGTTCATCACTGGCCCGGCCAGCACGATCAGCGCGCGCTGCCACAGCGGCGCGGCCTGGAAAATACCCTGGCGGTCTTGCGGCGAAGCATCGGCAAAAGCCGGATCAGGAACACTGGCAGCGTTCATGTCGCCTGCGAATTGCACATAGCCGCCAAGGGGCAGCGCCGAGAGCTTCCAGCGGGTTCCGCGTTTGTCAGTCCAGCCCAGCAATTCCTTGCCAAAACCGATCGAAAAAGCATCAGCGCGCACGCCGAACACGCGGCCGACCAGATAGTGGCCCAGCTCGTGCAGTAGCACCAGCGGGCCAAGCACAAGAACAAAAGCGCCGATCATCATCAAGATAGAGGGGGAATTGACCAACTTAAGCTAACTCCAGCATCATCCGGGCGTGGATTCGCGCCTCGGCATCAATGGCAAAGACATCTGCCAAAGAGGCAGGGGCAACCGGAGCATAGCGCGCCAGCACTTGCTCGACCATTACCGAAATCCTTGTGAACGCGATCTGACTGTTCAGGAAAGCGGCCACGGCCACTTCATTGGCGGCATTGAGCACTGCTGGGGCAGCCCCGCCTGCCTGCGCAACCTCGCGGGCGATCCGTGTGGCCGGAAAGCGCAGCTCGTCGGCGGCGCGAAAGGTCAGCTCGCCCAGCGCGGCCAGATCCAGCGGGGCGCAAGGAGTCGCCATGCGGGCGGGCCAGGCCAGCGCCGAGGCGATCGGCACGCGCATATCTGACGGACCAAGCTGAGCCAGGGTCGAGCCATCGCGATATTCGACCATCGAATGGACCACCGATTGCGGGTGGATAATGATCCGCAAGCGATCGAGACCGACCGGGAACAGATAATGCGCCTCGATCAGTTCCAGTCCCTTATTGAACATGGTGGCGCTATCGACACTGATCTTGGCGCCCATGTCCCAATTGGGATGCTTGACCGCCTGCGCGGGGGTGGCGGCGTGGAGCTGCTCCGGCGCCCAGTCACGGAACGGGCCGCCGCTGGCGGTGAGGGTTATGTTCCGGACATGGTCTAAGCTATTCCCAGCAAGACACTGGAATATGGCATTATGCTCTGAATCCACTGGCAACAGTGTCGCGCCGTGGCGGGCAACAGCGGCGGTCATCACTTCGCCCGCGGAAACCAGCGCTTCCTTGTTGGCGAGCGCGACAGTGCGACCCTGCTCGATGGCCGCCATGGTCGGGGCGAGGCCAGCGCAGCCAACAATTGCGGCAAGGGTGAGGTCTGCCGGGCGGGAGGCCGCTTCGATGAGGGCTGTGGGTCCGCCCGAGGTCTCGATACCGGAACCAGAAAGAGCGGCGCGCAATGCGGGCAGGCAGGTTTCATCGGCAACAACGGCAATCTCAGCCGAAAATTCGATGGCAAGTGCAGCAAGTTCCGCGGCATTGCTGTTGGCGGTGAGCGCAATCACCCGCCACTCGCCCCGCTCACGCCGGATCAGGTCAAGCGTGGAAGCGCCTACCGAGCCGGTCGCGCCGAGGATGGAGATGGTGCGGGTCATGTTGGTTTGGGCAACAGCCCCTCGCCGAACAGCAGGCTTTGCGCAATCGCAGCAACCATCACCAGGCCGCAAACAAACAGCACCGCAAGCAGTCCATCGAGACGGTCAAACAAGCCGCCATGCCCCGGGATAAGACGGCCCGAATCCTTGGTGCCAGCCCGGCGTTTCATCCAGCTCTCGAAGAAATCGCCAATTTGTGCCGTTACGGCAACAGCAACGCCAAAACCGACCGACGGCCAAGGAATGCCTGAAGCGACGAGATCGCCGGGGGTGCGGCTTAGGATTGTCAGCCAAACCATTACCGCCGCCGCCGCAAAGGCACCGCCCAGCAAGCCGGACCATGTTTTTGACGGACTGATCGAAGCTGCGATCTTTGGCCCGCCGATGGCCCGACCAGTGAAATAGGCACCAATATCGGTCGCGATCACTGGCGACAACACCAGCAAAACCCACACCGCTTCGCTGCTCATCGGCGGAGAAGCCTGCCGAAGCACCATCATCATCGCGGCAGCCAGCCCAACGTAGAAAATCCCGCCGAAGACCCACAATGCCTTGGCACGCGACGAAATCCCAAATTTGCGAACCAGGCCCCACCATTCGAACAGCACGCCAATTGCGAGCAGCAAGACGAAAATGTCCCAAGCCCAACCGCCGAGCCACAGCGCCGCACCGGCGACCACGACCATCACCACCGCAGAAGCGACCCGCACACCGAGGTCGGATTTTTTGGGCTGGGCGTCGGTCATGCGCAAATCCTCCCCGGCACGGGGAGGGGGACCGCCCGCAGGGGGGTGGAGGGGCACGCCAGGCATGGCAAGACTTCGATCCGGCGCGCGATCGAACGGCGAAGGATTGGCGCAACCGCACGAGGTTTTGTGATGAGGCTAGTGCCCCTCCACCACCTGCGGTTGTCCCCCTCCCCCACGGGGGAGGAATTATCGCCCGCCATAACGCCGCTCCCGCTTTGCGAACGTCGCCAGCGCTTCTTCCAGATGGGCCGGAGTAAAATCGGGCCACAGCACATCGGTGAACACCATTTCGGCATAGGCCGCCTGCCACAACAGGAAGTTGGAAAGCCGCACCTCGCCCGAAGTTCTGATCAGCAAATCAAGCGGAGGCAGACCAGCGGTATCGAGTTCCGCCTCGATCGTCTCGGGCGAGATCACGCCCTTGGTCGCCGCCTTGATGGCAGCGCGCGCGATTTCATCTTGCGAGCCGTAGTTAAGCGCGATCACTAGCGTTGTACCGTCGTTGCTACCCGTTTGCAAAAGCGCATCGTCGATCATCGCGACAATGTCCGGAGCGAAGGCGGTGTAGTCACCGATTACCTTGAGGCGGATGTTGTTGGCGACAAATTCGGCAAGGTCGGCAAGGATATAGCGCCGCAGCAGCCCCATCAGTGCCGAGACTTCATCCTCGGGACGCTGCCAGTTCTCGGTCGAAAAGGCATATAGCGTCAACGCCTCCAACCCCATGTTCCGCGCCGCCCGAACCAGCGTCCGGACCGCCTCAACCCCTCGGCTGTGGCCGACTGCGCGCGGCAAATGGCGGGCCTTGGCCCAGCGGCCATTGCCATCCATGATGATCGCAACATGCCGTGCACCATGACCCTCGCCACCGCCTGAAGAGGCCGCCGCGCTGCTCACTGCGTCATGATTTCCTTTTCCTTGTGCGAGGCCGCTTCATCGACTGCCTTGATGATATCGTCAGTCAGTTTCTGAACTTCGGTTTCGGCGCGCTTTCGCTCGTCTTCCGAAATTTCCTTTTTGTTTTCATCGGCTTTAAGCATTTCCATGCCGTCCCGACGGACATTGCGGACCGCGATACGAGCCTTTTCCGCATATTGCCCAGCCAGCTTGGCCAGTTCCTTGCGGCGTTCCTCTGTCAGATCCGGGATCGGCAGGCGCAGGGTGTTGCCATCGTTGATCGGATTGAGCCCCAGGCCTGCCGAACGGATCGCCTTTTCCACCGGTCCGATATTTGATTTGTCCCACACCTGCACCGAGATCATGCGCGGTTCAGGCACCGAAACGGTCGCGACCTGGTTGAGCGGCATATTGCTGCCATAGACCGTGACGGTCACCGGATCGAGCAACGCAGCATTGGCGCGGCCCGTCCGCAGACCCGAGAGATCGCCCTTCAGCGCCTCAACTGCACCCTTCATCCGCCGTTCGAGATCGGACTTGTCGTACTTGGCCATGTTCAGGCTTCCTCTTGCACAATCGTTTGAATGCCCTGACCCGCCAGAACCTTGGCGAGATTGCCTTGCTCGCGGATCGAGAAGACCACGATCGGGATCTTGTTGTCACGGCACAACGCCACCGCCGAGGCGTCCATTACCTTCAGGTTGTTGGCGAGAACCGTATCGTAACTCAATGTTTCATAACGCGTTGCCGATTTGACCTTCTTGGGATCGGCATCATAGACGCCGTCCACGCTGGTCCCCTTGAACAAGGCGTCGCACTTCATTTCCGCTGCGCGCAATGCAGCGCCGCTGTCGGTGGTGAAATAGGGGCTGCCCACTCCAGCGGCGAAAATCACCACCCGGCCCTTTTCAAGGTGACGTTCGGCGCGGCGGCGGATTACCGGCTCGCACACCGCGTCCATCTGGATCGCCGACTGAACCCGAGTTTCGACCCCGATTTGCTCCAGCGCATTCTGCATTGCCAGAGCATTCATGATCGTTGCCAGCATGCCCATATAGTCGGCCTGCGCCCGGTCCATGCCCTGGGCTGCCCCCGCCATCCCGCGGAAAATGTTACCGCCGCCGATCACCAGGCAGAGCTGCAGCCCGGTCTCCTTGGCCGCCTTCACCTCTTCGGCAAGACGCGCAACGAACAGCGTATCGATCCCATATTTCTGCTCGCCCATCAGCACTTCGCCCGAGAGCTTCAGCAATATGCGTTTGAATTTGGGCATGGACATAGGAGAACTATCCGGCAAACGAGGCTTGTTGCGAGCGGTCCTTAACCGTGTCGGGGCTCTTGCGTAAAGGGATAGGCTGTTTGGAACCGGGAAGAAAGCCGCGCAGTGCAGCAATCAGACTGTTTCTGATGGCGATTTTTGTCACGGCTTTGATCCCGTGCGCCAAAGCGTGGCATGACACGATGGCTGATCCCATCGCCCGGACTACTGATGTGCATCTAAGCGGCCTTCCACCTGACGCGCCGCCATTGCGCTTGCTGCTCTTCTCTGACCTGCATGTCGCAGTCCCGACATGCCGCCCTCGCGCTTGCTCAGGATTGTACGGCAAGCCAATAATTTGAAACCCGATATTGTCGTGATCGCGGGTGATCTCATCAGCGATCGGAAGCTCGCCACACGGAAATACAGTTATCGTGAGGCACTTGCACCGCTTGAATTTTTGACACCGCGTCTCTCTGTTGTGGCAGTTCTGGGCAACCATGAACATTGGCGCGACGCCGATCTAGCGCGCGAAGAGCTAGCAAAAGTCGGCATCATCGCCTTGAACAACAGCGCAAAGTTGGTCGGCCCCTTGGCGATCGGCGGGCTGGATGATGATTTCACCGGGCATGCGGACATGCGCAAAACTGTCTCCGCCCTTCGTCAACTCACCGGCACTCCAATCTTGTTGAGCCACAGCCCTGACGCTTTTCCAGAAATGCCAAGGGATATTGGCCTGATGCTAGCGGGACATACCCATTGCGGGCAGATCCAATACCCCTGGGGTGGATCGCCGGCGACGATGTCGCGATTTGGTGAACGCTATTCCTGCGGACGTATAGATGAGAATGGGCAAGCTCTGGTTGTGACTGCGGGCCTTGGGACCAGCCTATTGCCATTCCGCTTCGGGGCCGTGCCCGATATGTGGCTGATTACCCTCAAACCCGTGGGAATTGCGACGCGCGCTCCCTGAACGGGAAAGGCGGCGCCCTTTCAGACGCCGCCCCCCAAAGCCTACCGTCGCAGGCTAACTCTAAATTTTATCAGTTCAGGCCGAAAGCGCGGCCACTTCTGCAGCGAAGTCGGTTGCAGCTTTTTCAATGCCTTCGCCCAGCTGGAAGCGGACATAGTCCACCAGTTCGATCTTGGTGCCGGCGGCCTTGCCGGCCGCTTCGACTACCTGGGCGACCGGGGTCTTGTTGTCCATCACAAAGATCTGGCTGAGCAGGGCGTTGTCCTTGGCGAACTTGGCAATTGCGCCATCGACCATCTTGGCCTGCACTTCGGCGGGCTTGCCGCTTTCGGCAGCCTTTTCCGCCGCAATTGAGCGCTCACGCGCGATCATATCAGCGTCGAGGCCATCCGCGTTCAGCGCCAGCGGGAAAGCTGCTGCGATGTGCATCGCGATCTGCTTGCCGAGAGGCTCAAGCACGTCGGCACCAGCATCGGATTGAAGCGCGACCAGTACGCCGATCTTGCCCAAATTCGGGGCAGCGGCATTGTGCATATAGGGCACAACCACGCCGCTGGTGACAGAAATGCTCTTGATCCGGCGCAGCTGCTGGTTTTCGCCGATAGTGGCTACATTGTTGGTCAGCTTCTCGACCACGGTTCCGCCATCGGGATAGGCTGCGGCTTTCAGGGCTTCGACATCATCCGATCTCTGGGCCAATGCCACATCGGTGGTCTTGCGAACGAAGTCCTGGAACTGGTCGTTCTTCGCGACAAAATCAGTTTCCGAGTTAACCTCGACCGCAACGCCCTTCAGGCCCGCAACCGCTACGCCGACCAAGCCTTCAGCCGCCGTGCGGCTGGACTTCTTGGCGGCAGCGGCCAGACCCTTGGCACGCAGACCGTCAACCGCAGCTTCGATATCGCCGCCGGTCTCGTCCAGTGCCTTCTTGCAATCCATCATGCCGGCGCCAGTGCGCTCGCGCAGGTTTTTCACGTCAGTGGCGGTATAAGCCATTGCGCATTTCCTTCCGAAAAATTTGGAAACGGCCGAGCTCTCAAAGCTCGGCGCGCCGCCAGTTCAATACCACCTGGACTCAAGCCTCGGTGGCGGGTTCTTCAGCTGCGGCTTCCGCCACGGCTTCTTCGGCTGCAGCGGCTACTTCCACGGCAGCAGGAGCGTCTGCGCCGGCCTCAACAACTGCGGTTTCTTCGACTACTGCGGTCTCTTCCGGCAACGGCACGTCCATCGCGCCAATGTCAGCGCCTGAATCGACCACGCCTTCGCGGTGACCCTTGGTTGCGGCCTGCGCCACTGCATCGCAGTACAGGCGGATCGCGCGGCTGGCGTCGTCGTTGGCCGGGATCGGGAAAGCGATGCCCGAGGGATCGACATTCGAATCGAGGATACCGACGACCGGAATACCAAGAACATTGGCTTCCTTGATCGCCAGCTCTTCCTTGTTGGCGTCGATCACGAACATCACGTCAGGAATTCCGCCCATATCGCGGATGCCGCCAAGCGACATTTCAAGCTTGTCGCGCTCGCGAGTGAGCTGAAGGACTTCTTTCTTGGTCAGGCCGGTGGTGTCACCCGAAAGCTGCTCTTCCAGCGTCTTGAGGCGCTTGATCGAACCCGAAATCGTCTTCCAGTTGGTGAGCATTCCGCCCAGCCAGCGGTGGTTCACGAAGTGCTGGCCGCATGCCCGCGCAGTCTGCGCGATCGGCTCCTGGGCCTGGCGCTTGGTGCCAACGAACAGAACTTTGCCACCCGCCTGAACGGTAGCAGCGATGAAATCTAGCGCGCGGGCCATCAACGGCACGGTTTGCGAAAGGTCAAGAATGTGAACACCGTTGCGGGCGCCGAAGATATACGGCTTCATCCGCGGGTTCCAGCGGTGGGTCTGATGGCCGAAGTGGGCGCCGGCCTCGATCAATTGGTGCATGGTAACGACAGGAGCCGCCATAGGTATTTCCTTTTCCGGTTATGCCTCTGGAAAGCTGGAACCGTGCGGAAAAGCCCGCTGCGGCACCGGTGTGGGCGCTTCCCATGTGGATTTGTCCGACGCGAAAACATTAAGCCAAATGGCTCGAGCCTGTCCGGACGACGCGGCCCCTAGCGCGGTTTCAAACGGAAATCCAGTCTCGAATAGGCTGGATGGGACGAAATAGCGCAAATTGGCCAACAGCTGCCGTGCTCAAAGTTCTTGACGTGCTAGAACAAATAGGGAACACAGACGCCATGATGCTGGTTGGGGCGGAACATTCGGCTCGAAACTGCATTATCCCCAAGTCTTCCACAACCCTGTCCACAGGCGCGGATGGCCGGATCGAAAAGGACTAACCCGATGCTTGCTCTTGCCCTGACTGCCTTGTTTGCCTGTGCCGCCCTGCTTGCGGTTGCTGCTATAGCGCAAAGCTGGCGGCAGTATGGAACAACAGCGCTGGTGCTACGCGGCGAGCTCAAGAAATGCGACGCGACGCGGGGTTTCGACTATCGGATCATCACGCAAGACGTGCCGACCCGCGGACCAGCCCAGATCGTTGCTCTGCCCGTCAAGCCTTCGACGCGTCGTCCGATGAGGCAGCCCGCGCTGCGCGCTGCCGCTTAACTCGCGAATAGCTGACAATCCCGACTGGCAACATCGCCAGATAAAGCGCGCAAATTCCGATCAGGGTGAGCCACGGCTCGGTCAAAGCGGCAGTGCCAACAAGTCCGACCAGCGCCAGCAGTGCGAGCCGCATGCTTCGGCGTGGCCGGATCGAACCCCATGACAAAGTAGCAACGCTGGAAATCATCAGAAAGGCAATAACCGTTAGCCAGATCCCTACCAGGATCGGTTCGCGGAACTCAGGACGTCCGGTCACAATCCACAAATAAAGCGGAAGAAAGGCAAGTCCCGCAGCCGCTGGCGCAGGAACACCAGTGAGGAACCCGGCCGACTTGTGCGGCTGTTCCACCACGTCAATCTGCGCGTTGAAGCGGGCAAGCCGAAGCGCGCAGGAAATCGCAAAGGCGAGCGATGCGAACCAGCCCAGCCGTGGGAGATCTTCGAGCGACCACAGAAACAGGACCAGCGCCGGAGCCACGCCGAACGAAATCGAATCGGCCAGACTGTCGAGCTCTGCGCCGAACCGCGATTCAGCCTTCAGCAACCGCGCTATCCGCCCGTCGATCCCATCAAGCATTCCTGCCAGGACGATTGCAAGAACGGACTTTTCCCATTCGCCAAGAATGGCAAAGCGAATGCCTGTCAGTCCTGCGCATAGCGCCGCAGCTGTGATCGCATTTGGGACCAGTCCGCGCAAAGTCAGTCCGCCAGGCAACTTGCCAAGCGGCAAGGCTTGCGCCTGGTCATTCACTGGCTGACGCCCTCGATCAGCAATTGCTGGCCCGTCTCAGCAAGCACGGTTTCACCGGCCACCACCGATTGTCCCATCAGCACGCGCGGCTCGGTTCCGGCGGGAAGATAGACATCGACCCGGCTGCCAAAGCGGATCAGCCCGACCCGCTGTCCGGCAGCAAGAATGTCGCCCGGCTTGACGAACGGCACAATCCGCCGCGCCACCAGACCGGCGATCTGGGTAAACCCAATCATCAACCCATCGCCGCGTTCGATCAGAATGTGCTGACGCTCATTCTCCTCACTCGCCTTGTCGAGATCGGCACTGAGAAACTTGCCCGGAATATAGACCACGCGGCGCACTGTGCCGCTGATCGGCGTGCGGTTGATATGCACATCGAACACCGACATGAAGATCGAAATCCGGGTAACCGGCTCGGTCCCCATGACCGCAGAGCCGCTACCGTCATCGAGCGAAAGCTCACGCGGCGGCGGAACCTGCTGGATTAGAGTGATCAGGCCATCGGCTGGCGCGACGATAAACTGATCGCCTTGCGGCGTAACGCGATGGGGATCGCGAAAAAAGGCGAGGATCCCGCCAGTCAGCATGGCCAGTGGCCAGGCTATCGTTTCCCAAGCAAAAAAGGCTGTCACCAGACATGCAACACCCGCGATCAGAGCGAACTTGCGACCTTCAGGATGGACACTCGGCCAGCTCCAGCTGACGTCGCCGTGTCCGCGATTATCTAATATTTCTCCGGCCATGGGCAGCATCTAGGTGTTGCAGAGAGGCAGGACAAGCCACGAGGCGCGGCTTATGCCACCTTTCGGACAAAAACGGTGCCCGCCGAATAGCCTGCGCCAAACGAACAGATCAAGCCGATGTCTCCCGCCGCAAGGTCCAGGCTGTTGAGATGAAACGCAATGATCGAGCCTGCACTGGAGGTATTGCCGTAGGTATCTAACACGGTCGGGCTTTCCTCCTCGCTCGCCTCATGTCCCAAAACGCGCTGGGCGATCAGGCGGTTCATGCCGGCATTGGCCTGGTGGAGCCACATCCGCCGCAACGCAGCAGGATCGATTCCCAATCTCCCCGCCTCTTCAATGATCATGTTGGCGACCATCGGTACAACTTCCTTGAAGACCTTTCGCCCTTCCTGGACGAACAATTTGTCGGCCCCGTCGCGGCTGCCAGGATTCGCCCGGTTGAGGAAGCCGAAGTTATTGCGGATGTTGTTGGAAAAAACTGTCTTCAGTTTCGTACCTAGAATGCGCCAATGCGGGTGCGGAGCCATGTCCTCTGCCTCGACCAGAACTGCCGTTGCCACATCGCCAAAGATGAAATGGCTGTCGCGGTCCCGCCAGTTGAGGTGACCGGAGCAGATTTCCGGACTGACCACCAGCACCGAACGGGCATTGCCAGAGCGGATATAGTCCGCCGCCGTCTGGATCCCGAATGTTGCGGAGGAACAGGCGACATTCATGTCAAAACCGAAGCCTTCGATCTCCAGCGCATCCTGGATCTCTATCGCTATCGCCGGGTAAGCACGCTCCATGTTGGAAGCTGCGCAGAGCACGACATCCACATCCCTAACATCGCGCCCTGCCCGCGCCAACGCATCCTTGGCGGCCGCAACGCCGATCTCGGCCAGCACCGAGATTTCATCATTCGGCCGCTCTGGCCAGCGCGGTGCCATGATTTGCGGATCGAGCAGAGGCGCCTTGCTCATCACGTGGCGCGATTTGATGCCGCTCGCCTTTTCGATGAACTCTACCGAGCTTGGCAGCAATTCTGCCACCTCCCCCGCGACGATTGCCGCCGCATTGGCAGTATTGAAATTCTCGACATAGCGATTGAAGCTATCGACCAACTCAGCATTGGAAATCGATTCAGGCGGCGTAAACAGCCCGGTGGCGGAGATGACGGGGACAGCTGAGCTCATGCCGTGTCTTCTAACGAAGCGGACCGCAGCCGACAAGACAGCTACCCTTCACCAGAGATGCGCCATTGACAGCAGCGCGCCGCTTCGCCAAGAGCGCGCCTTCTCGGCTGGAGGACCCGATATCGGGCCATAATTCGGGGTTTCCCGACACCGGCAGGCTGGTGTGGACAGGT
>JBKJTN010000188.1:0-9054 GCA_046590275.1 Novosphingobium sp. | reverse complement strand
TGCAATCCTAAGCAGCGATAGACCACGAGGCCCGTCATGAATTTTGGTCTTTTGGCTGACGCCCAACGTAGTGGCGGCTTTCCACCCATTTCGGACGTTCCATTCGCTTGGTCTTTGGGTACCAAATGTCAGATTTTCACCACTAGACCTTGCCCCTGCCGAACGTCCCCTTTGGCTCGCTCATTATGTTGCAAAGCTGATTTGGCTGGCAAACCATTTCTTCTCGAACGCCATCGAACTGGTATAGCCAAGTATCCGGGCCACTGCTTCTGCATTGGAAGCGGTGGGGACGCTGTTAGCGCGAGGCGGGGATGCGCGCGCCCGCGCGCGACTGGAAAGCGGGTGACGCGGCGCTGACGTGGGTAATTATGTGGGAGCAATTATCAGTCGTAATATATTCACAAATAAAAACAAATATATACTGTTAAAGTTCTACGGACTGCCTTTCCGCCAGATATCGAACAACCCCTTGCTTTCGTGGGAGCGGTTGCAGGTCTAAGCACTGTCTGACCTCCGCCGCGCGACCAAGCAAGGCGGCTTGCCCGGATTTATGGGTGCCAATTGCTCCACAAAACGCTACCGAGCGGGCATGAGCAATCTGTCTGATGGATCAAAAATGCAATTTGACGATGTTGTCTTGGGTCGCCGGAGTATCCGCGGTTACAAGCCCGATCCTGTTCCCAGGGCGCTGATCGAAGAGATCATCGGTCTGGCGATGCGTGCTCCGTCCTCGATGAACACCCAGCCATGGAATTTTTACGTTATCACCGGCGAGCCGCTGGACCGGATCCGCGCGGGCAACACCGAACGGATGGTGGCCGGCGTGCCGCAATCGCGCGAATTTCGGACTGGCCAGGCCTTTGCCGGTCCCCACCGCGACCGGCAGGTCGGCGTCGCCAAGCAATTGTTCTCGGCGATGGGGATCGAACGCGATGACAAGGATCGGCGGCAGGACTGGGTGCTGCGCGGTTTTCGCCAATTCGATGCACCAGTCTGCGTGATCGTTACCTATGACCGCGTGCTGGACGGCAGCGACGATACTCCGTTTGATTGCGGCGCGGTGGCGACGGCACTGGTCAATGCCGCCTGGTCGCGCGGGCTGGGCGCTGTGATCAACAGTCAGGGCATCATGCAATCACCCGTGGTGCGCGAGCACGCGGGAATAGCTGACGATCAAATCATCATGAAAAGCATAGCCCTGGGCTGGCCGGACCACAGCTTCCCGGCAAATGCGGTGGTATCCGAGCGCAAGTCCGTCGATGAGGCCACAGTGTTCGTAGGTTTCGCGGCTTAGCGCGTGATGACTTATAGTTGATCCATTCTGCCCCTCCCCCTGGAGGGGGAGGCTGGGTGGGGGTGTTCGGCGCCAGCGAGGACGCGGTACTGTGCACCACTCCCCCACCCCTAGCCCCTCCCCGATGGTGAGCGGGATTCGATGGAATGGGTATCAAGCTTCGGCACCAGCCCGCGCTTCACAGGGCGCGGAGCCGGGGCTCGGCTTCATCGAGCGACTTCCTGATCTTGCCGACCAGTTCATCGATCTGTTCGGTCGTGATGATCAGCGGCGGGCACATCACGATACTGTCGCGAATGCCGCGGACCATCAGGCCATTGGCGATGCATAGGTCGCGCACGATCGGCCCGGCAGTCCCTTCGCTGCCGCCAAAGCGGGCGCCGCTGACCTTGTCTGCAACAATCTCGACAGCGCCGATCAGGCCAACCGAGCGGGCCTCTCCCACCAGCGGATGCTCGGCCAGCTTGGCCAACGCCTTGGCGAGATAGGGACCGGTTTCCGAACGAGTCCGCTCGACCAGGCCTTCGCGTTCGATGATCTCGATATTGCGCAGCGCGACCGCCGCCGCGACCGGGTGACCGGAGTAGGTGAAGCCGTGCACGAAATCGCCGCCGGTCTTCATCACTTTGACGATATCCGGTGAGACTGCGACGGCCGAGATCGGCAGGTAACCAGACGACAGCCCCTTCGCCATGGCGATGATATCGGGTTTCACTCCGACGGTCTCATGGCCCCACATGTTGCCGGTGCGCCCGAAGCCGCAGATCACTTCGTCGCAGATCAGCAGAATGCCGTATTTGCGGCAGATCGCCTCGACCAGCGGCCAGTAGTTGGCGGGCGGGATAATGACACCGCCCGCGCCCTGGATCGGCTCGCCAATGAAGGCCGCGACATTTTCGGGGCCGACTTCCAGGATCTTTTCCTCGATCGCCTGCGCGCAGGCTGTGCCGAAATCTTCCGGGCTCAAATCGCGGCCTTCGCCGTACCAATAAGGCTGGCGGACGTGCTCGATCCCTGGGATTGGCAGATCGCCCTGGGCGTGCATCATCTTCATGCCGCCCAGCGACACGCCGGCGACGGTCGAGCCGTGATAGGCATTCCAGCGGCTGATGAAGATCGAGCGCTTGGGCTCGCCCTTGAGCTTCCAGTAGGTCCGCACCATCCGGAAGATCGTATCATTGGCCTCAGAGCCTGATGCGTTGAAAAATACGTGCGGTAGGCGGTTCTGGGTCAGGCTGGCGATCTTCTGGGCGAGCAGCACCGTGGGCGGCGTCGCGGTTTTGAAGAAGGTGTTGTAGAACGGCAGCTCCTTCATCTGCGCTGCTGCGACATCGGCCAGTTCGTTGCGGCCATAGCCGACATTGACGCACCACAGCCCGGCCATCCCGTCGAGGATGCGGTTGCCGTCACCGTCGTAGATGTAGCATCCTTCGGCATGGGTGATGATGCGGCTGCCGCCCAGGTCTTCGATCTCCTGCCAGTCAGCCTGGGCTGGAAGGTGGTGCGCGATATCAAGGCGCTTCAGTTCGGCGATATCGTAATTGCGTTGCATGGGTAATCTCCCGGTAAAAGTGACAGACGGTCTTTGGACAAGCCGGTCCTGTCAGGGAGAAAAGCCCAGCCGCGCCAGATAGCGGTTTAGTCGGGTGACTCGCGTGCACATTACCATTCGCCTCTTAGCGCTTTGCCAAGCAGCTGGAAATAGATCTGGCTTTCGCCGTTTTCAGCGGTCTTCCATTCGGGGTGCCACTGGACGGCCAGCACGGCTGCACCAGAAATCGTTGCGGAATAGGCCTCAATCAGCCCGTCGTCTGCCTGGGCTTCGATGCAGAGTTGCGAGGATAATTCACTAACCCCTTGATAATGAACTGAATTGACCATCAGATCGGACCGCTCATAGGCCGCAGCCAACCGTCCGCCTTCGGTCAGTTCGATCCGGTGCCGATGTTCGAACATCGCGTTAAAGCTGACCCCATCGGCGGCATGATGGGCCAGCAATTCGGGATTGGCCGAAACATCCCGGCGCAGCGTTCCGCCCAGGGCGACATTGATTTCCTGAAACCCGCGGCAAATCCCGAACACCGGCTTGCCTGCATCGATCATCCGGTGGACCAGGCTTAGCGCTATTTCATCGCGCGCGGCATCGAACGGGCCTTCGCCGCCTTCGTCTTGGTAGCGCTGGGTTTCGATATTCGAGGGGCTGCCGGTCAGCAGTATCCCATCAAGCCGCGGCGCGACTTCTGCCGCGGCCATCAACCCCGGCAGCGAGGGGACCAGCAAGGCGGCTACATCGGCATAAGTCATTGCCGCGCTGACGTAGCGGTCCATCACTGCTTGCGCTGTGTCGGCTCCGACGATGCGGTTGCAACAGATGATGCCCAGAACGGGACGCGACGCCATGTCTCGGCTCCTTGTATTTGCTCAGGCGAGCAGGATCACCGCGCTCGACGGGTGCCAGCAGATCGAAACTTTCTCGTCCCAGGTAAAGGCTTCCTGATCGAACCGCGAGAGATTGCTTCGCGATACCTTGACCATCCGGCCGCTTTCAAGCTCCACCTCATAGTGGGTGCAGTCACCAAGATAGGACATGCCCTTGATCGTGCCATTGGCAAGGTTGTGGCCTTCTGGCGCATCGCGGACCTCGGCCGTTCCCGGACGGCACAGGGTCATTTTCTCCGGGCGAATTGCGGCCCAGACATTGGCGTCATGCGGGCCGGTGACGCCGTGGTTGATGTAGATTTTGCCGACTTCCGGGCTGTCTACCACCGCCCGCTCGGGCTCGTCGACGGTCAGCCTGCCTTCAAAGATATTCACCGAGCCGATAAAGTCCGCCACAAAACGGTTGGCGGGATATTCATAGAGATCCGCTGGCTTGGCCAGCTGCGCGACATGGCCCTTGTTGATGACAGCGATCCGGCTGGCCATCGACAAGGCTTCGTCCTGATCGTGGGTCACCGTGACGAACGTGATCCCGACCTTGTCCTGCAGGTCAGCCAGCTCGAATTGCATCTGCGCGCGCAGCTTTGCATCCAGCGCCGAGAGCGGCTCGTCGAGCAGCAGCACCTTGGGCCGCATCACCAGACTGCGGGCGAGGGCAACCCGCTGGCGCTGACCACCCGACAGCTGATCCGGCATCCGCGTGCTCAGTCCGTCAAGCTTGACCAGCGAGAGCGCTTCTTCGACCCGCGAGGCGATTTCGGATTTCGCCGTGCCGGCAATCTTGAGGCCGTAGCCGACATTGTCGAGCACGCTCATATGCGGGAAAACGGCGTAGGACTGGAAAACCATGTTGACCGGACGCTTGTTCGGCGGAACCCCGGCCATGTCCTGGCCATCGATCAGGATCTGGCCCTCGGTCGGTAGTTCGAAACCAGCGATCATCCGCAGTAAGGTTGTCTTGCCGCAACCCGATGGCCCGAGCATGACGAAAAATTCACCGGCGACAATATCGAGCGTAACATTGTCGACCGCGACCATGTTACCAAAGCGTTTTGTGACGTTCCTGATCTGGATGATTGGTCCGGTCATGAATGGGTTCCCGCCTCACCGGAGATGTCCTGCAGCTTGAGTGCAACCGCGGTGAGGATAATGGTCAAAATGATCAGCAGCGAGGATACGGCATTGACCTCGGGCGTCACCGAGAACCGGACCATCGAATAGACCTTGACCGGGAAGGTCGTCGTATTCGGGCCGCTGGTGAAGAAGGTTATCACGAAATCATCCAGGCTGAGCGTGAAAGCGAGCAGCGCACCGGCGATCAGGCCCGGCTTCATATGCGGGATCAGCACATCGCGGAACGCCTGCCATTCGGTCGCGCCCAGGTCCTTGGCGGCTTCTTCCTCTTCCCGGTTGAAACTCGATAGCCGCGCCCGGACAACCATGGTGACGAACGGAAAGCAGAAAGTGATGTGTGCAATCGTAATCGCGCTAAGGCTCAGCGGCCAGGGGAGGTCGGTCGGCCAGCCGATCGAAGCGAAGAAGATCAGCATCGCCACACCCATGCAGATTTCCGGGACAACGATCGGGAGCGACATCGTGCCCTCGACGCCTGCCTTGAACGGAAATCGGAACCGCCACAGCATGACCGCCGCCAATGCTCCCAGCACCAGGCTGATGATCGTCGCCAGGAAGGCAATGGTCAGCGAATTGCCGAGCGCTTCCATCAGCGACTCGTTCTGAAACACCTTGCCATAATATTTGAAGGTAAATCCGCGCCAGACCACATTGGCCTTGCTGTCGTTGAAACTGAACACGAACAGCACCAGCAGTGGCGCGTAAAGGAAGAAAGTCACCCCCCCGATCCAGCTGCGCATCCACAGTCGCCTGTTGTAATCGAGCGGCGCGATAGGTTTGCGGGCAAACAAGCTCACCGGCCCGCCTCCGCCTTGCGATTGCGCAGCGCTTGCAGGGCAATCAGGATGAAGGTGGCATACATCAGCAGGAAGGACAGCGCAGATCCGAACGGCCAGTCGTTGGCCCGCTTGAACTGGCGTTCGACGACATTGGCGATCATCTGGCTGTCGGTGCCGCCCATCAGATCCGGGGTCAGATAAGCGCCGAGCGCGGGCACGAAGGTGATGATCAGCCCCGAGATGATGCCCGGTGCAGCCAGAGGCAGGACGACGCGTTTGATGGTGGTCCATTGCCCTGCGCCAAGATCGAGACTGGCCTCGATCAACGACCGGTCGAGCCGGTCGAGCGCGGCGTAGAGCGGCAGGACCATGAAGGGCAAATGGACATAGACCAGCCCGAAGATCACCGCGAAATTGTTATAGAGCAGGGGTAGCGGCTCAAATTGCGCGATCGGACCCGCGCCGATCAGCAAGGCGACCGCATTCGCTTTGCCCCAGCACCATTCGAGCATCTGATTGACTACCCCTCTGGTGCCGAGCAGCGAGAGCAGCGCGTAGGTGCGGACCAGCAAATTGGTCCAGAACGGCAGCATGATCAGCATCAGCAGCCATGGCTTCCAGCGTGCGCCAGCAAAGGTGATCGCCATCGCCACCGGAAAGCCGACGATCAGGCAGATCAGCGTGGTAAGCGCCGCGACACCCACCGATTTGAGGAAAATTCCCAGATAAAGCGGCTCGATCGCCCGGGCATAGTTGGCGAAAGTCCCGGTGATGTCGATCTTGGTCAGCCCGACATTGGTGCCAAAGCTGTAAGCCCACATGATCGCCAGCGGCACCAGAAAGAACAGCAGCAACCACGATATCGGTGCCGCCGCGATGGTCACGAAGGCCCGCCGCTGTTCTTTCCAGTTCTGCATTGCCGCAGCTTTGCCCTAGCTTGCGCGAACGCGAGTGAATGCCTCTTCGTAAAGCGGCTGCATGTCCGCCCTGAACTTTGCGTATTCGCACTTCGCCAATAGGGCCGGGGGCGGGAAGATGGCCGTGTTGGCAGCATAGTCCGCGCCCATCAGTTCCTTTGTCGCCATGTTGGGGGTCGGGTACTGGATCGTCTCGGTGATCCCCTTGCCTACTTCCCCGTCGAGCAAATAGTTGATGAAGGCCAGCGCATTCTTTGGATGCGGCGCACCCTTGGGGATGCACAGCGTATCCGAGTTGAACTGGCTGCCCTCCTTGGGAACGACAAAGCCGATATCGGGATCCTCGATCATCTTCTGGGCAATGTCGCCGTTGTATTCGAGCACCAGATCAACCTCGCCCTTGACCAGCAGATCCTGCCCATTGTCTTCGTGGAACGCTTTCACATTGGGCTTTTGCTTGATCATCATCGCTTCGATGGTCTTGATGTCAGCTGCGGTCAGCTCGTTGACCGATTTGCCGAGATATTTGCCATGAAGCCGGAACAGGTCTCCAGCCTCGGACAGCAGGGCGATCTTGCCTTTATACTGATCGGAATCGAACAGCACCTTCCAGCTATCCGGCGCCGGGTTCACCTTGGACTTGCGATAGCCGATGCCCAGCACCAGCCAGGTATAAGGCATCGAATATTTGCGCCCCGGATCATAGGCGACATCGATAAAGCTGGGTTCGATGTTCTTGAAATTCGGTATCTGCGCCTGATCGAGCGGCATCAGCATGTCCGACTGGATCATCCGTTCGACGAAATCGTTCGACGGCACGATCACATCGAAACCCGGATTTCCCGCGCGCAGCTTGGCGAACAACTCGTCATTGGTGGCGAACAGCGACATGTTGACATCAACCCCGCTGGCGCCCTTGAAATCGGCGAGCGTGGTTTCGCCGATGTAGGTGTCCCAATTGTAGAAGTTGAGCTTGGGCTCTTCCCCGGTCGAAGCAATCTTGGTGGCCGCGCCTTGCGGCGTCTTTTCGCCGCACCCGGCGAGCGCGCCTCCGAAGCTGATCCCGATTGCCGCAGCGCCCATCCCCTTCAGCAGCGAACGCCTGTCCGCAATGAGTTGCTTAAGCTTGATTTGATCCACCATACCCCGACCCCTTTCGATTTGTTGGCTTGCGATTCTGCAAGACTAACCAGTTTTACGCCGAGGAAAAGCGACTTGTTACCGGGCCGTTTTTCTTCAACGCGACCTGACGGTCAACGTCGCCGCAAATGGCTTGAATCCGGGCATTATGGGCGCAGTCCGTGGCGCAGGAATTCCGAATTCCTCAAGCAGTGCGCGGATCAAGGGCCGGTAAACTTGACTTTTTGTGCAGTGCAGCATAAATAGACTCTGCCGTCGCCAACCGCTGCGGCATACATTGATAGAGATTACCCATGCGTCCCCTGATGTTCCTGAGCCTGATCAACGTCCTCTTTGGGCCGCGCCCGCGCAACCGCTGAAACGCCGCCGCTAACCCGGCCCGGCACCGCGCTCAGGCGGTTCGCAAGTACCACTCATAGTCCAGCACTGGCACAGTGGCGAAAAAGCGTTCCTGCTCGGTCCGCTTGACGATGCTGTACATCTTGACGAAGCGTGCCCCCAGATACTCCTGCATCAGGGCTGACTGCTCAAAACGCTCAACCGCGGCAAACCAATTGCCGGGCATGGGCGGCGCATCGACCTTGGCCTCATAGCCATTGCCGACAACTGGCGCGCCGGGATCGAGCTTGTTCTCAATCCCGTGGCACATTCCCGCCAGCATCGCCGCCATCGCTAGATAGGGGTTGGCATCAGCTCCGCCGATGCGGTGCTCGACGTGCCGGGTCGGGGCAGGGCCAGCGGTCACGCGGAAGCTGACGGTGCGGTTGTTGACCCCCCAGGTCGGCGCGATCGGTGCATAACTGTTTGCCTTGAACCGGCGATAGCTGTTGGCATTGGGGGCAAAGATCAGGAACGCATCGGCCATGGTCGCCTGCATCCCAGCGATAGCCTGGGCCAGAAGGGGTGTGCCTTGCGGCTCTTCGCTGGCGAAGGCATTCTTGCCAGCCGCGTCGAGCAGCGAGGCGTGGAGATGCATGCCATTTCCGGCGCTTGCCTCAAATGGCTTGGCCATGAAGGTTGCTTCCATGCCGTGACGCGCTGCAACGGCCCTGACCATCCGCTTGTGCATGATCGCCTCGTCGCAGGCCCGCAGCGCATCGGGGCGGTGCGCCAGCGTCATTTCGAACTGGCCCGGCGCATATTCCGATATCGCCGCTTCCAGTGGCAGACCCTGCGCATCGGCCGCAGCGTAGAGATCATCAAAAAACGGACGGAAATCGTCCATCTCGGTCAACCCGTATACCTGAATGTCACCGGGCGTTTCGCCGGTAACCGGTGAACGCGCTGGGCGAGGACGACCGTCTTTGCCGCGTTTGGCATCGACCAGGTAGAACTCCAGTTCGACTGCCAC
>JBKJTN010000139.1:0-4931 GCA_046590275.1 Novosphingobium sp. | reverse complement strand
ACCCGGACGGCCCGACCTCAAGCAATCCAATCGCGGCCCCGGCACTGGCCTGAGGGTGGCAATCCCGGTGCTCAATATCCACAAGACCCGGCTCAACGATCCCTACATGTGGTTCATGGGCACCAACGATCAACCGGGCGATTATCGCCATTCGGGCTGCACTGGTTGCCACGTGATCTATGCCAATGACCGCGAACCGCGCCACAGCCTGATATACGCGCCGTTCGGCCGCGACGGGCAGACAATCACCCAGGATCCGACAATCGCCGACAAGATGGTTCCTGCACACGGGGCGCTGGTGGGCGATCATCATGAAGCCAAGCCCGCCGCTGCCGGGGCCGAAATGGTCAAGGAAAGCGGGCATCCCCTCCAGCATGTCTTTACCCGGGCAATCCCCACCGCCCAGTGCATGAATTGTCATATGCACCAGCCCAATATCTTTCTGAACAGCTACCTTGGCTATACCATGTGGGACTATGAATCCGACGCGCCCAAGATGTGGCCCGAGCAGCAGAAGTACCCGACCGCCAAGGAAACCCATGAGGTACTGGAGCGCAATCCCGAAGGCGCGGCGCCAAAGGGGAAATGGGCCGAGCTCGATTTCCTGCGCAATGTCTATGATCTCAACAGCGAACTCAAGGACACGCAGTTCGCCGATTACCACGGCCATGGCTGGAATTTCCGTGCAGTTCTGAAGCGCGACCGCGAAGGCAATCTGCTCGATGCCGAGGGCAAGACCGTAGCACCGGACGATCCGGAGAAATGGCGCAAGAAAGGCGAAGGGAAATTCGTCGAACCTGGCGTCAATCCCGGCAAGACTGTGCATCTGATGGACATCCATGCTGAAAAGGGACTGCAATGCGCCGACTGCCATTTTTCACAGGACAGCCATGGCAACGGCCTGATCTATGGCGAAGTGGCCAATGCGGTCGAGATCGGGTGCAAGGATTGTCACGGCACCGCCGATGCCCTTCCCAATCTGTTGACCTCTGGCCCGGCCGCGCCGCCCAAGGGTAACAACCTTGCCCTGCTCCGCAATCCCGATGGCCAGCGGCGGTTCGAGTGGACTTTCGACAATGCTGGGCGGCGCACATTGATCCAGCGGTCGATTGTCGATCCGGAACTGTGGTGGAAGGTCCGGTTGGTCAAAGACAGTGTCGATCCCGCCTCACCCAATTTCAACGCCAAGTCGGCGCGCGCCAAGATGATGAGCAAATCAGGGGCTGACGACGGCAGTTTCAGCTTCGGTCCCGGCGTTCCCAAGCAAGACCGCGCGCATGATGACAGCAAGCTGGCCTGCTTCACCTGTCACCTGAGCTGGACCACCAGTTGCGGCGGCTGTCATTTGCCGATCGAGGCCAACTGGAAGACCACCATGCATCACTATGAGGGTGAGGAGACGCGCAATTTCGCGACCTACAACCCGCAAGTCGCGCGGGATGAGATGTTCCAACTGGGCCGCCACCAGACCACCAAGGGCAATCAGATTGCGCCGGTCCGCTCAACCTCGGCGCTGGTGCTGTCCTCGACCAACATCAACCGCGAGCGGATCTATATCCAGCAGCCGCCAATCAGCGCGATCGGCTTTTCCAGTCAGGCGTTCGCGCCGCATTTCCCGCATACCGTGCGGACGACCGAGACCAAGACCTGCACCGATTGCCATCTGTCGGACAAGGACGACAACAATGCGATCATGGCGCAATTGCTGCTGCTCGGCACCAATTACGTCAATTTCGTTGGTTTCAACGCCTGGACCGGGCTTGAAGGCGGGATCGAAGCGGTACGGGTGACCGAATGGGACGAGCCGCAAGCGGTGATCGGCTCCTATCTCCACAAATATGCCTATCCCGATTTCTACAAACTCCATGTCGATCGGAACGGCCGCGAGCTGAAGAACTGGGTGCGCGGCAAGACTTTTGACGGCAAACTTTCAGGCGAGACCCAGCCGCTCGAAGAATTCCGCAACGCAGTGCATGGCACGAACGGCAAGGTCGGCTGCCTGCAATTGCGCGGCGAGTATATGTTCGTGGCCGAAGGCAAGGGCGGCTTCCGCGTTTATGATGTGGCATCGATAGCCAACAAAGGCGTTTCCCAGCCGATTATTTCCGCACCGTTCTCGCCGCTCGGCCACGATGCCCATGTCGATACCGCCAACGCGACCTGCATGGCGCTGGCAACCAACCAGCCAATCAACCCGCTGCGCAACACCGCACGGATGCGCGAGGCGAACCAGGAGCAACCATTCCTGCCGATCTACAGCTATGCCGCGATAACCGACAGCAGCGAAGGGCTTGTGCTGGTCAATATCGAAACGCTGGCGGACGGCGAATTCCGCAACAATCAGCTTAAACGAGCCGTCACCTGGAACCCGGACGGGGTGCTGAACGGCGCGCGGCATATCGTGCTGGCGGGCGAAGTGGCCTATGTCACCGCCAACGCCGGACTGGTTGCGGTGGACCTCAAGGACCCGCTCAAGCCCCAATTGGCTGCAGTCCTGCCGTTGACCGATGCCAGAGCCAGCGCCGTCCAGTTCCGCTATCTCTGGGTGACCGACAGTGAGGGTGTGAAGCTGTTCGACATCACCGATCTGCGCAAACCTGTCGCAGTTCCGGCCGGAACCGTGCCGCTGGCCAACGCCCGGAAGATCTATCTGGCGCGCACCTATGCCTATGTCGCGGCCAAGGCGGACGGGCTGGTGATCCTCAATATTACCCGCCCCGCCGCGCCGCAGCTCTATGGAAAATTCACGATGGGCGGGCAATTGAACGATGCCGAGGATGTGATTGTCGCCACCACCAATGCCTCGCTGTTCGCTTACGTTGCGGACGGGCGGAACGGTATGAAAGTGCTGCAACTGACCTCGCCAGACAGCCAGCCCAATTTTTATGGCTTCTCGCCCGCGCCAAAGCCGGAATTGATCGCCTGGACAAAGACCCCCAGCCCCGCGCTGTCGCTGTCCAAGGGCATCGACCGTGACCGCGGCGTGGATGAAACAGGCGGTCAGATGGCAGTGTTTGGCAGGCTTGGCTCGCGGCCCTTCAACCGCACGGAAATGGAAACACTTTTCCTGAACCGCCGCGGTTTTCCCTTCAAGGTCAGCGACGATGTTGACATGAAGGCCTGGAAACCGGCGCGGTAGCTATCCTCGCTCGGCAAAGGCTGCGCGGATCATCGGCTGGAGCCCGGCATCAAAGCTGGCCAAAGGTTCAAGGTTACCCACACTCTCAAAGTGCGAAACCAGCCCCTGCCCATTCCAGTAGTGCAGCCCATAGCCGGGCGCCTCATCGGTTATCAAAACGCGGCCATCAGGGCTTTCGGGATCGACCGAAGTCAGGTTGAGCGCAACTGCCGGGGCGCTTGACGGGCAGACGATCAGTGGAACGCCGTTCCAACCTGTCAAAATCGGACGATGCAGATGTCCGCACAGGATCGCCTGGATCTGATCGTGGCCCTCAATCGCCCCGGCAAAGCGGGCAAACCACGGCTCATCTGGCGAGCTGTCCATCCAGTCGATCCCAGAAATGATCGGCGGATGATGCATCACGATGATAGTTGGCGTATCGGAATGTGCAGCAAGCTGTGCGCGCAGCCAATCCACGCGAACCTCGCAAAAGGCCCCGCCGTGCCGGCCCGGCTCAAGGGTATCCAGCATCAGGATACGCGGGCGCGAACCATTGATTGCGTAATGGAAAAAGCCGCCGTCCGACTGGACTTGCCCGAACGCCGCAGCAAAGCCTGACCGATCATCGTGATTGCCGACGATCGGCCAGACCGGGAATGGGCAATCCGCCAAC
The DNA here is from genome assembly GCA_046590275.1 of Novosphingobium sp. Taxonomy (GTDB): domain Bacteria; phylum Pseudomonadota; class Alphaproteobacteria; order Sphingomonadales; family Sphingomonadaceae; genus Novosphingobium. The sequence goes on along the minus strand of JBKJTN010000139.1, from coordinate 1,137 downwards.
GCCTCGGTCAGAATGGAAAAGCTGGCCGCATCGCCGTGCTCGGTCAGGTCGCCGGTCAGAAGCAGCAAATCGGGCCGGTTCGGGCCATGCTTGAGGCGGTCGAGAATCGCTCGAAACCGCCGCAGGTTGGGCTCGTCCGGGTGGTCCCGATCAAAGCCGATGTGGATGTCGGTTATTTGCGCGATCAGCACCGATCAATCCTCCTGTTTGCGGGCACCCGCCAATAGCTTGCGCCCGTCGCGATCCTGCCGCGGCGCCAGCGGCGATGGGTGGTAGGCATGACACATCGCGCAGCCGGACGGAACATCGGCCTTGCGGCTTTCCTCGCCCAGATGGCAGGTCCGGCACTGCTTGATGTCGGGCAGCAGCAGATCGGCTGACGAGGCCGAGCGTTCCGCTGCATGGCAGGTCGAGCATTTCTCCTGGGTGTGGGGCTTATGATCGAACCAGCCGCCCGCCATGAACCGCGAAACCTGCGTCACCGGGACCACCCCCGGCTTCCCGCCTTCTGGCTTTGCCGTATGACACTCACCGCAGACCCCGCCGCGTGACAGCGCGCGCTGAACCGAACTCAGGCCGACATTGGGGACCGCGAAATTGGCGTAGTATGTCCCGCCCGACGCAAAGTTGCCGGGGCGGCGGCGTGAGCTGACAATCGGTTCGGCGCCGTGGTCCGAGGCGCTCAGGTCGGCCACCATCTGGTCAATATCGCCGTGCCGCAACTTGCGGAATGTGGTGCCAACCTTGTCAAAGGCCAGGCTATGACAACTCTCGCAATCACGCTCCATATTGACCGGCTGGAAGCGCACCCCGTCTTCGGTCGGGCGGTGGCAATTGCTGCAAGTCAGGCTCTTGCCATAGCCCGCCTGCTGGCCCAGATTCATCGCCATCTTCGCCGTCCCGCCGCGCTGATCAAGGTGCAGCTTATGCGGGAAGATCAGCCCGTTGTCTTCGCGCGGACGGGTATCGAGCGAGACGGCGGTGAGCTTGCGCGTTTGGGCATCGGTCACGATCCGCGGGGTAAATTGCGGGTGCAGAGTGCCAAAATCACCGGCGTTGCCAAGCTTGGTATCGGCCAGCCGCTCGTTCAAAGTACCGTGACAATCGGCGCAGAACTTCTGCCGCGTTGGCTCCATC
>JBKJTN010000127.1:0-8150 GCA_046590275.1 Novosphingobium sp. | reverse complement strand
CCATGCGCCGTGCCGTGGCGGTCAAGCGTCTGAAGCCAGGTGCTGCCGGTGAACTGGTATAGCCCGGCAGCGCTGGAGGTGGCCGCGCGGGCGCCAGGATCAAGGCTCGATTCAAGTCTGGCCTGCGCCAGCAGATAATTGAAATCGACACCGGTGGCTTGCGCGGCGCGGGCGATCGCGGCCCGAGCTTGGTGTGCGTTGCCCGCGGTTGCGCGCCCATTAACGCCAGTTGTTTGTGGTTGGCTCAAGCCAGACTCCCGATGCAAAAAATCATCGGGGTCTGATCAGCAAGCTCCGTGCCAAATGCCTCTTATGAGTAGGCGCGGGCTCCGGCATAAGCGTAGGCAGGGCCGGTGCGGTAGAGCGCGGGCGAGCCGGTTAACGCATCAAGCCGCGAGGCAACATTGGCCGCGATCAAATTGCGAACCTGGCGGTTTACCTCGTTCAAACGCCGCGCCGCGTCGAGCATCCCGCGGCATTCCTCGTCGATTGAACCGCTGTCCGCGAAGGGGCCACAATCGTCGAGCGTCCCGCACAGTGCGCGCTTGTCGACCGCGCAGCCCATGATCGCATCCAGATCGAGCCCGGCAAGGGCCTGCCGCTCGGCCTGCAACACGGCAATCATCTGCCGCAAATTCTCACGCAGTTCGGCTGTTGAGCTCATTGTCCGTTCCTCAGCAGCAGACCTGCTGCAATCATGGCATCCGCGACCCGCGCCGGGATCATCGGATAATTGCCGGTTTCGACCGCGTGGCGGATAACCGCGACACGTTCAGTATCGACCGGGGGCTGCCCTGGGTCGAGCGCATCGCTGCGCACAACCGTCGGGCTCTCTTTGACTTGTCCAGCAGGCTTTCCGCTTGATCCGCTGGCACTGCGTACAACCCGCGCATCAACCATGCCTGCTGCGCGTATTGGTCCGATATCGATTGGCATCTTCCCGCTCCTGGGTATCTACACAGAACCATGAACGACCATCTGTCAGGAAGTTTAAGGCAGACCGGCGGAACTTTGCCGGGCTTACGGCAAGGGAATGCCTACCACCCCGGGCCGCAGCACCTGAGCGCGGATCACTTGGGTGCGCTGCGGTTCGCCCTTGCTGCTTGCGCTGCGGACCCGGATCCACGCGCCAAGCGCGCCCGGCTCCATCGCTTCGCCCGATTGGGAAACCGCAAAACCAGCGCCGCTGACGATGACCGTCACCGCCTCCCCTCGTGCCACGACTGGCACGGCAGCAGCGGACGGCGCCCCATTGGCGACAGGGCGGAGCGGCACAAAGACTCTCCAGCCGCCCGCCGTGGGGCATTCGGCCAGCACCGTCTCGCGCCGCTGTCCGTACCATGACAGCGTCAATGGGCCCGAGCACCGCGACAGCCGCAGCCGCCGATCAACCGGAAGTGCCGCACCACCCGGCGCGCCCTGCGGCGCCCCGGTAAATGCGGCAACTTCGCGGTCAAGCAGCGCGAGATCGGCAAAGTCACCCCCAAGCGCCGGCGAGGCGGATAGGGCGGCAAGCAGCAACACGGGACTGCATCTCATCGAAGTGTTCCTTTTGCGGTCGTCGCGTTTGGTTGGGCGACATCATAGGTCAGCGTGGCATAGGCATCGCCTGCCCTGCCCGGTTCGAACAGCAGCCGTGCCGGTCTTCCGGCACTTTGCGCGAGGGCCAGAGCCTTGGGCGCCACACTCACGGGATCGGCGGCATAGGGAACCACAATCGTCAGGCGCTGGCGCGGATCGTTCGACTGGCCCGCCAGCCAAGTGCCCAGCGGATCGCTGCCTTCACGCCATACTGCCACCGGATCTCCCAGTGCGGGGTCAATCAGCTGCGGCAGCGGCGTGCGCGCGGCATCTGGTCCGGCTTGTGCAGCAGCGGCGGCAGTCACCATGAACAGGATCAGCGAGAGATCGGCCAGCACCGTCTGCCAACCGCTTCCGGCCCGCGCGATCATGCTGCCTCGCGCGCGCCTGGCGCGGGGCGGCTGCTGGCGACAGGACGGCGGGGCTGCGGCATGTCGTCCGCGATCTGGGCGGTAAGCCAATCAAGCACTTCCTGCCGCTTGGCCTCCTCGGCTTGCGCGGCCCGTTCTATCACCCGCGCTAGTGGCGCAAGCAGCAAATTGGCCGCCAACAGCCCGTAAAGCGTTGTAACCACCGCCATCGAGATCGCGCCGGTAAATGCTCCCTGCGCGATTCCTTCGGCGGGAAGCTGGCTGAGCGAGATCAGTGTGCCAGCCAGACCGAACACCGGGGCGAGCTCTGCTGCCTGAGCCAGCGTGCGCACCGCCCGTTCACTAAGCCCCAGACGCCGGGTCTTGTGCGCCTCGTGCCGTTCCAGCAGAGCCGGTATTGAACGACGTGCCAACAAGGCCTCAGTAGCCTCGTCGAACTCACGGTCGCCGTAGTTGTGGGGATGAGCGCGCAGCAAGCCGTCGCGGTGGATTTCCTGAATCTGGATCGCCAGCTCGGCGCGGACCCGCTCGGGGTCGAAGCCTTCGTTCCGCAAATAGCCCAGTGCCTGCAAGGTAGCACGGCAATCGCTGAACCCGCAGCGCAGCGCGGTCGCCGCCAGCGTGCCACCAAATACGATTGCCGCAGAGGGGCCGTCGATCAGGGTTATCCAGTTCATGCGTTTAAAACTCCTTCAGGCTGAAGGACGGCAGCGCGCGAGACTTTTCAGCACTAGGCCAAACTTTGCCGCAGACCGGCAAGCGCTTGCCGCTTTGGCAGCAGGAAAAGCCCGGAAATGCGGCGAACTGGCGTTTGGCACGGCGCTTGCTCAACCCATGGCACACACCCTCGGAGTGAAGCCGATGAAAGAGAGCATATTTGGAATCCACGCCGCCGCGCTGGAACTGCGTTCGCAGCGGATGGGGTTGATCACGTCGAACATCGCCAATGCCGGAACGCCTGGATACAAGGCCCGCGACCTCGATTTCGCCGCCGCACTCAAAGCCCGCAGCGAGGGCCTGGGAAGCGACCGGGCGGCGGTCAAAGCCACCCAGTTTCGCGTGCCTGTCATGCCCAGCCTGGATGGTAACACAGTCGAAATGGCGACTGAGCAGACTGCCTTCGCCGAGAACGCGATGGGCTATGCGGCAACGCTGTCGTTCATTCGCGGCCGGGCTGAGACGATCACCCGCGCGCTTAAGGGCGATTGACGGTGGCGAACCCCATGACGCTGTTCGATGTCGCCCAGCGCGGCATGTCGGCCCAACTGGTGCGGATGAACGCTGCCGCCTCCAACATGGCCAACGCGGGATCCGTCGCGGGCAGCGCGGAGGGTGCCTATCGCCCGCTTCGTCCGGTCTTCGCTCAGGAACTCGACCGCTCGAGCGGCCTGTCCACTGTCCGGGTCAGCGCGGTTGTGCGCGAGAACACCGCGGCAATCCGTCAGCACAGCCCCGATAATCCACTGGCCGACGCCAATGGCGATGTCTGGACCGCTCCGGTCGATGAAAACGCCGAGATGGTCGAGATGCTCGATAGCTCGCGCCAGTACCAGAACCTGGTCGAGGCGCTTTCCACCGCCAAGCAGTTGATGCTCGATACGATGAGGATGAAATGATGCCGATTAACTCAATTTCCGGCGCATCCGCCGCCCCGCCTTCCACCGCGCCTGCAGGCGGTTATGCCTCGCTCGGCCAGCGAGATTTCCTCAGGCTGCTGACCACCCAATTGCAGCAACAGGACCCGACCGATCCGGTCGATAACAAGGAAATGCTGGCCCAGATGGCCCAGTTTTCCCAGCTCAACGGCATCAACGACATGGCCTCGACACTCAAGGCAATCGCCGGAAAGCTCGATGCTGTGCTCGCCGGGCAATCCGCCACAAATATTCCTGCCGCCTGATCCAACCACGGGAGAAAACCGATGTCCTTTTACACCTCACTCAACGGCCTCAAGAACGCCCAGACCGATCTCGGCGTTATCGCCCATAACATCGCCAACGTCGAAACCACCGGCTTCAAGAAGAGCCGCACCGAATTTGCCGATATTGTCGCAGGCTCAGCCTATTCCAATCCCAAACTGATCCAGGGACTTGGCGCGACGGTTGAATCGATCAGTCAGAATTTCGCACTCGGACCAATCGAACAAACCGGCTCAGCACTGGACCTGGCAATCAATGGTGATGGGTTCTTCACCACCAAATCGGCGCTGACCGGACAGACCCTGTTCACCCGCAATGGCAGTTTCACGATGGATGACAGCGGCTTTATCCACGATGGGTCGGACAATCGCTTGCAAGTTTTCACCGTCGACGCCGCTGGCCTGCCGACCTCAACCACCCCGATTGATGCCCAGATCCCTGCCGTCAACGGCGCCGGCGCAGACTTTGCCGGACTGACAGTTGATGGCGATGGCAGCGTGATCGCAACCTATGCCGATGGCTCGAACTCGGTGATCGGCAAGGTTGCGCTGGCCGCCTTCATCGCCCCACCCGGACTCAAGCAGGTAGGCTCGTCCAACTGGGAAGCGACCGGTCTCTCGGGCGTGCCCAAATATGGGATCCCCGGTGCTGGCCAATACGGCCGGCTCCTGTCGGGCGCGCTTGAGCGCTCCAACGTCGATATTGCCGAGGAACTGGTTGGGCTGATTACCGCCCAGCGCAATTTCCAGGCCAATGCCAAGGCAATCGATACCGCGACACAGATTTCGCAGACCATCATCAACCTGCGGACCTGAGGCTAACCAATGGACCGCCTGATCTATACCGCCGTCACCGGCATGAACGCATCGATGGCACGGCAGCGGATGATCGCCAGCAACATGGCGAACGCCCAGACCACCGGCTTCCGTGCCGAAACGATGCAGTTCACGCCGATGACACTGATCGGCCCGAGCCTCGAAGCGCGCGCGATGACCAGTGCCGAAGTGCGCGGGGTTCAAATGGATCCCGGGGCATTGACGCAAACCGGAAGGGCGCTCGATATCGCGGTGAACGGCGAGGCGATGCTGACCGTGCAGGCCGAGGATGGCGGCGAAGCCTATACGCGGCGCGGCGATCTGTCGGTCACGCCCACCGGCGTGCTGGTGGGCGGAGAAGGCCAGCCGGTGATCGGCCAGTCCGGTCCGATTTCCATACCGCTGGGCGCAGAGGTTTCAATCGCACCGGATGGCAGTGTGCTGGTTCGCGACAAAGCCAGCCTCGATGGTCCTCCGCAAGTGATCGACAAGATCAAGCTGGCAAGCTGGCGCGGGACAAGGATCGAAAAGGCGCTCGACGGATTGTTCCGGGTGTTTGGCGGCGGGGTTCTCCCGGCCGACGATGCCGCCCGCATCCAGCCCGGTGCGCTTGAGCAATCCAACGTCAAACCCGCGCAGGTGCTGGTCGAAATGGTTGAAGCCCAGCGCCTGTTTGAAATGCGCACCAAGCTAGTCGCCACCGCCAAAGAGATCGACGAAGGCGGCACCAGCCTGATGCGAATGAGCAACTAGACGGAGAAGCAACATGCCTACATCTGCCCTACATGTCGCCCGCACCGGGCTCGAAGCACAAGACACCCGGATGCGGGTGATCGCCAACAATCTCGCCAATATCGGCACCACTGGATTCAAGCGCGACCGCGCAAATTTCGCGACGCTGACCTATCAGGATGCCCGGATTGCCGGCCAGCAATCGAGCAGTGAGACCGCCTATGCTACCGGCCTCAATCTTGGCACCGGGGTAAGCGTCCAATCCACCACCAGCATCACCACGCAAGGGACGCTCAACACCACCACCAACCCGCTCGACATGGCGCTGGACGGTGATGGCTTTTTCCAGGTTCAGCTTCCGGGTGGCAGGCTGGGCTATACCCGCGCGGGCAATTTCTCCCGCTCGGCAGAGGGGCAGCTAGTCACCGCGCAAGGCTATGCCGTCCAACCGGCCATCACCGTTCCCGAAGGCGCAACCGCCGTGACTGTGGCGAATGACGGGACAGTTTCGGCCCAGATCGCCGGAAGCACCGAGGCAACCGAGCTTGGCCAGATCACCATCGCCAGCTTTGCCAATTCGGCTGGGCTACAGGCGCTTGGCGACAATTTCCTAGCCGAAACCGCCGCCAGCGGGGCCGCCCAGATTGGCACAGCGGGCCAGGGCGGGCGCGGCAATATCCGCCAGGGAATGCTCGAAAGCTCCAACGTCAACGTCGTCGAGGAACTGGTCGATATGATCGAATGCCAGCGCGCCTACGAGATCAACTCGAAGATGATCTCCTCAGTCGATGAAATGCTCCGCAACGCGAACCAGACGCTGTGATAACGCGCCGCGTCCTAGCGCTGATCGCTCTGGCAATGGCCCCGCCCTTGCTGGCCAAGCCCAAGCCGCCTGCCGGGTTCGAGCCGGCTTTGCCCGCTGCGCCGGTTGCCGCGCGCATCGCCGATGGCAGCATCTTCAACGCCGCCACCGGCTATGCCCCGCTCACCGATGGGCTGCGGGCCCGGGTGGTCGGCGATCCGCTAACGATCGTGCTGGTGGAAAGCACCACTACGGCCAAATCAGCCGGGTCCAAGACCCAGCGCAGCGGCAGCTTCGGGATCACCCCGCCGACCACAGGACCGTTGTCGTTCCTCAACCCTAACGCCCTTAAAGCCAGCGGCAATTCGTCGTTCAATGGGCAGGGAAATGCCGCGCAGACGAGTTCGCTCGACGGCGAGGTTACCGTCACCATTGCCGAGGTTCGTCCAAACGGAACCGCCTTGGTTCGCGGAGAAAAGCGCTTGTTGCTCAGCCAGGGACAGGAATGGATCCAGTTTTCCGGAATCGTGCGCCTGGCCGATCTCGACGCCGACAACCGCATCGCCTCGTCGCGGGTGGCCGATGCCCGGATCGAATATGCTGGCAATGGCGCAGTCCAGCGGGCCAGCCGCGAAGGCTGGCTGAGCAAGTTTTTCAACATGATCAGTCCGTTCTGAGGGGAATGAAAATGTCGATGCCAAAGGCCATCGCCCGCTATCTCCCCTCCCGCAGGCGGGAGGGGCCGGGGGAGGGATTGTTTTTCTCATCAACGTGTCACCTGACCGCAAGCAACAAGCCCTCCCCTAGCCCCTCCCGCCTGCGGGAGGGGAAGTGGCTGCGCAGCTTGCTTTGCGCGCTGCTGGTACTTGCTGGCCCCGCCCATGCCGACCGGGTCCGCGATCTGGGTACCTTCCAGGGCGTGCGGACCAACCAGCTGACCGGATATGGTATCGTGGTTGGCCTGAACGGCACTGGCGACGACAATCTGGAATATCTGACGCAAGCCATGCGCGGTGTCTCTGGCCGGGTCGGTGTGGCCCTGCCGCCCGGCGTCGCTCCCGGCCTCAAGAACGCAGCCGCAGTCATAATTACTGCCGATCTGCCCGCTTTTGCCAAGCCAGGCCAGCGGATCGACGTGACGATCTCTGCCATCGGCAAGGCCAAGTCGCTGCGCGGCGGCATGCTGATCATGGCGCCGCTATATGGCGCGGACGGCCAGATTTACGCGATGGCGCAGGGCAATCTTGCGGTCGGCGGCCTCGGCATTTCGGGTGCTGACGGCTCCAAGCTGACCGTGAATGTGCCCACCGTGGGCCGGATCGCCGATGGCGCCAGCGTTGAACGCAGCGTTGCTACCGGGTTCGATTCCAGCGAAACGCTGCGCTGGAACCTGTTCCAGGCCGATTTCCTGACCGCCGCGCGGATCCGCGATGGCATCAATCAACGCTACCCCGGCACAGCTTCGATCGAGGACGGTATCACCCTTGCGTTGCGCCTGCCAGCAACGCCCGATGCCCGCGCCAGCGTTATGGCTGCGATCGAAATGATCGACGTGACGCCTGCTGAAACTGCGGCGCGGGTGATCATAAACAGCCGGACCGGAACGGTGGTGATCAACAGCGCGGTGCGCCTGTCGCCTGCCGCGATCAGCCATGGCAAGCTGACCGTGCGGATCGACGAAAGCCCGACGATCAGCCAGCCCGCACCCTTCAGCCGCGGTGCAACGGCATTGCAAGAGGATAGCAAGCTGGATGCAATCGAGGAGGAACGCCATGTCGCGCTGTTCAAACCCGGCACCTCGCTGGCCAGGCTGGTCGATGCGCTTAACCTGCTTGGGGTTAGCCCATCAGATCTGGTCGCGATTCTCGAGGCCTTGAAACAGGCCGGCGCACTCAAGGCCGAGATGGTGGTGATATGAACCCGGTTTCAT
>JBKJTN010000125.1:0-4442 GCA_046590275.1 Novosphingobium sp. | reverse complement strand
GGACTTTCTTGCTCATGCGTTCAAGCTACTACGCACGAATGGTTGGCGCAAGCGGAACGGCGAGCACACGAAGTGGCATATCCCCGCCGCCAAAGCCCCTCAATAAACCCGCTTCTTCGGCTTGATATACTCCACATCGTCCGTCAGCGTATACTCATGCACCGCGCGGTGAAGATCGATTACCGCCCGGTGCATGAGTATACGCTCACCGATGATGTCGAGTATATCAAGCCGAAGAAGCGGGTTTATTGAGGGGAATAGGCAATGGCGGAACCTAAATGCCCGTCCTGTGGTTCAATGAACGTCCAAAAATCAACTGCTGTTGTGGACTCGGGAACTTCAAGAAGCTCAGGTTCACAGACAGGTGTCGGCATTGGATCCGGTGGCATTGGAGCGGGAGTCGGAAGTTCGAAAGGTGTAACTGTGAGTGATGCCGCAAAAAAGAATGCGGCACCTCAAGATCCAGTTGCTGGCGCAGCTGTAGGCGGCTGTTTCGTTGTTACTCTCGGATTGGTATTCTTAGGTGCCGGCTTCGCCGTTTCTGTAGTCGGTGGAATTGTTGCTGCCATCGCGCTCGGTGTCGCTGTTCATAGCACGACAAAGGATGATCGCGCAAAGCAGGCAGCGGCCTATGCCAAGCAATGGTACTGTCACGCTTGCGGGCGAAACTTTCAGCGTTGAGCAATTAAGGTGCATTGAGGCATCGTCAAAGATGCACGGCTGGCGCGGTCGCGAGGATCGGAACGCACTATGAACAGATTTCAGCGGTCATTCTGTCCAAATTTGGAGCGTATCCAGACAACTATCGCTTTGAACAAAATTGACGGAAAGTTGAATTTGGGAACGATTTGGTGCCGTGCCAAATATATGTATTTAATAGATTTTCGCTCCAAGAAGCTGAAAGAAATCGATCAGGAATGGCACGGCCAAGACTATCATCAGCTTTGTAGTGACAATTTGTCGCAGCGTGCCGCCAAGGTTCTGAGAAGACTAGAATATAACGCTTTTTCGCTTCGGCGGGATGCGATGCTCGGTAAGGCTCTGATCGCAGTTGGTTTTGTAGCCGTAATCCTGGCTGTGATCTATTGGTCGAATAGAAGTTTAACGCTGGAGCCACAATCAAACATTGCAGAACGGAATGAAATTCCGGTGGTGGCCGCTACCGCCTCGCGCTCAAATGTTGATGAGGATGGCGGAGCGGAAGCAAGAGATGACGAATTGTTGAAAGTTGAACCCACAAAAACGAGAATGACTTCAAGAGATGAGCAGGTAGCAACATTTATTAACCTGAATGGATATTTGTGCGGCCGTTTAATCGATGCGTATAAAAATTCTGATGGCTCTATTACCGCGCGTTGCACAGAATTCAGAGATGGCCGAGGGCATGCGACTTATAATTTGAACCTTGACACCGCTACCGTCGAAAAATTACGTTAGATTGAAGTAAGTGCAAGTTCCGGGGACACAATACGAAACTCTCGCCCCTCCCCTGAAGGGGACGGGGAAAGCGCATTTGAAAAATCCCCTACTTCGCCACCCTAACCCCTTGCCGCATCGCAAACTTTACCCCTTCAAACCGGCGACGCCTTTGGCTAAGCCTGCCCGATGTACCGGATCGGGGTTTTCCAGATGATTTCTCGCCAGCTTGCCGCCGCCGCCGCCTTCGGGCTTTTCACCACCGCGCTAACCACCCCGGCCCACGCCGAATGGCTTGAGGCCAAGTCCACGCATTTCACCCTCGTTGGCGATGTTGCCGAGCCCATGCTGCGCCGCCGGGTCGAGCGGCTTGAGCGGTTCGATGCGATGATGCGGCTGATCGTACCGGCTTCGATGCAAGGCAATCTGCCGGTCCTGGTCGTAGATGGACCCGATGATGTGCAACGTCTGATGGGCAATCCAAACAACAACATCCTCGCCTTTTTCAGCCCCTCTCCGTTCGGGGTATTCGCGGTTTCCCCGGTCCAGACCGGAACTGGCGGGCTGATCAGTGCTGAAACCGTGATGTTTCATGAGTATGTCCACCACATGCTGCTCGGCAATCTCGATGACGCCATGCCGGGCTGGATGAGCGAAGGCATGGCCGAGGTGTTCATGAATACGAAGCTTGAGAGTGATGGCAGCGTGATGATCGGGGTGGGCAACAGCCTGCGCGGCTATTCGCTCAACCGGATGGGGCGCTGGGATGCCAAGCGTTTGTTTGAGAGCGGCACCAAACCCCCGGCCAAGGCCGATATCGATCAGCTTTATGCCAAGGGCTGGCTGGTCATGCATTACCTGCTGTTCAGCGGGAAGCGGCCGGGCGAGTTTGCCAAGTTCGCGGCGGGTCTGAAGCGCGGTTTGCCGCAGCTGGCGGCTGCGCAAGAGGCCTTTGGCGATCTCGGCAAGTTTGAAACCGAGCTGGAATTCTACCGCCGCCGGACAGCGTTGCCCGTCATCCGCATTAAGCCTGAGCAGCTCAAGGTTTCGAGCGGAATGAGCCTGCGCAAACTCAGCGCGGCAGAGGCTGAGATCATGCCAATGCGGATGCAATCGATGGTGGGTGTCACTGCACGCACTGCAGCGCCACTTGCTTTGAAGGCGCGGCCGATCGGCGCGCGTTATCCTGAAAATGCCTTCGTCCAGCGCGCGGTGGCCGAGATGGAGTTCGACGCAAGGAACTTTGACCTGGCCGACGCGGCGATCAATCGCGCGCTTGCGGCGGATCCAAACTATGTCGATGCGCTGTGCATGAAAGGCTTGCTAATCGGCAACCGGGCGCGGCGCGAAGGCAAGCCGGAATTGTGGCGCGAGGCGCGGGCGGTAATCCTGAAGGCCAATAAACTCTCGCCGGATATGGCCCTGCCGTTCATTCTCTATTTCGATACTTTCGAGGCATCGGGCGGGGTGCCGAACAAAGGAACGGTTGACGGCCTGATGCGGGCCATTGTGATCCAGCCGACCTATCAGGATCTGCGCGTTAAGGTGGGCCTCCATCTGATCGAATCGGGTGATCCGGTCAGGGCGCGGCAAGTTGTGGCCCCGGTTGCCTTTTCGCCGCACACCAAGCCGGACAATCCGCTCGCAAAGCTCCTAGCCGAAATCGACCAAGGCACCCGCGGTGAAGCGCTGGTCGCAAAAGTTCGCGAATTGAAGGTCAAGTCTCTCAATCTGTTCGATCTTTCCACTCTTCCCAAGCAAGACGACACAGCGGAAAAGGACGACAAGGCAAAATAGGGCTTCGGTTCACCCAACGCCGGTTTTTCACTGGAAATTCGCGACAAGATGCTGCGCCAACTCGACGCTGAAATGGAATGGCTTTCCAAGGAAAGTTGCGAGTCAGTCCCTTGATCGCGAAGCTGGCCCAAACCTGAAACGAGGCGAGTGTAGAACGATCCGCACTCGCCGCATTGGGGTAACCGGGCTAGCTTGGTTCTAGGCAGCGAGTCGCAGGGGAATCTGGCATGAGCGAACACGAACCACGCAAGGAACGTAGCCCCGGCATGAAGCTGCTGTTCGTCGCGCTGATCGCTGCGGTGCTGACCATTCCGCTGCTGCTGATCTATGCGCTGGTCTATGATCGGCAGGATCAATCGCAGACTGCCCAGGCCGTGATCAATGCCGGTTGGGGCGGACCGCAGGTGATCGCCGGGCCGGTGATCGTGGTGCCGTTCCGCACCACCCAGATGCAAAATGTAGGTATCGGCGGAAAGGATGTGACCCGCACCGTGGAGGTGGAGAAGTTGCTTTATATCTCGCCGGTTGAAAACAGTGCCACCACCACCATCAATCCGCAGGAGCGCAGCAAGTCGATCTACCGCAGCGTGCTGTATGAAGCCAAGGTCAGCGGCAAGGCCAGCTTTGCACTGCCCGATGATCTGCCGCGCTTTGGTGTCACGCGGGAACGCTTGCTGTGGGACCGGGCGCAATTGCGGATGGGTGTTTACGATGCGCGCGGGGCAAGCTGAGCGCCAACGGCAAGGCGCTGGCGCTGCAACCGGGCAAAGGTCCAGCGGCGACCGGGGGCGCTGGCTTTTTTGCCTTCCTGCCGTGGAACGGTGAGGGCGCGCTGACGATCGATTATGGCTTCGGGCTGCGCGGCAGCCGCTCGCTCAGCCTGGTCCCGCGCGGCGGGCAGACCAGTTGGGAGGTTCGCTCAAACTGGCAAAGCCCCAGCTTCAACGGCGATTTCCTGCCCGAACGCCGAACCATTTCCGACGCGGGCTTTACCGCCAATTACGCAGTCGACAAGCTGGCGCTGGGGCAGGCGCCGGTGATGCTGGAGAATCCCGGCCCGCCGATGATTTCAGACAATTCGGGCTACTCCGGCAGCTCGCGGATAGCGGTGGAAGCCGCTGCCTCGGCCAGTGATCCGGCTTCGGGCGGGGCGATGGAAGTTATCGGCGGCGCAAGCCGGGCGCTGAGCATCGATCTGGTAGAGCCGGTTAACCTTTATTCCAAGGTCG
>JBKJTN010000112.1:0-24799 GCA_046590275.1 Novosphingobium sp. | reverse complement strand
GGCGACCGAGTAGAATTCGCCCACGCTGTCCACGCCGTTGAGCACGCAGCTGGGGTACTTCCACGTCACCGCGCTGCCGGTTTCAACTTGCGTCCACGAAACCTTGCTGCGCTTGCCCTGGCACAATGCGCGCTTGGTGACGAAATTGTAGATCCCGCCCTTGCCGTTGGCGTCGCCCGGATACCAGTTCTGCACGGTCGAATATTTGATCTCGGCATCGTCCATCGCGACCAGTTCGACCACCGCGGCATGGAGCTGGTTTTCATCGCGCATCGGCGCGGTGCAGCCTTCGAGGTAGCTGACGTAACTGCCCTTTTCGGCGACTATCAAAGTGCGTTCAAACTGCCCGGTGTTTTCGGCATTGATGCGGAAATAAGTGCTAAGCTCCATCGGGCAGCGCACGCCTTCGGGAATGTACACAAATGTCCCGTCCGAAAAGACCGCGCAGTTGAGCGCCGCGAAATAATTGTCATGCATCGGCACGACTTTGCCGAGCCATTTGCGGACCAGCTCAGGATATTCGCGCAAGGCCTCGCTGATCGAGCGGAAGATCACGCCGGCGCGTTCCAGCTCGGCCCGGAAAGTGGTGGCGACCGAGACGCTGTCGAACACCGCATCGACCGCAACCTTGCGCGCGCCTTCGACGCCTGCCAGGAACTTCTGTTCCTCGATCGGGATGCCCAGCTTTTCGTAAACCCGCAGGATTTCCGGATCGACCTCGTCAAGGCTGCCCAGCTTGGGCTTTTCCTTGGGCGCGGCGTAGTAATAAGCGTCCTGATAATCGATCGGTGGGATATTCAATTTGGCCCAATCGGGCGGGGTCATGGTCAGCCAGTGGCGATAGGCCTTGAGCCGCTGATCGAGCATCCATTCGGGCTCGTTCTTCTTGGCCGAGATGAACCGGACGGTATCTTCGTTCAGCCCCTTGGGGGCAAAATCGGTTTCGATGTCGGACGAAAAGCCCCACTCATAAGTTTCCAGACTCTTGGCCGCATCGCGCGCGGCCTGATCCTTGAGTTCAACGCCCTCAGTCATGCGGAAACTCCGGCTTCGGCTATTTGGGCAAGACGGGTCAACGGGACACTGGCCAGCGCGCCGCGCATCGTGTCATTGACCAGGCCCCAATGCGGGCGGACCGAGCACGTGCCCTCCAGCCCGCAATCATGGCGACCTTGCTCGACACAGGGGGTAAGGGCGATCGGGCCTTCAACCGCCTCGATAATATCGGCGAGCGAGATTGCCGCCGCCGGGCGCGCCAGCTTCAAGCCGCCGCCCACTCCGCGGGTCGAACGTAGCAGGCCGGCAGCCGTCAACTTGCTGACCAGCTTTTGTACGGTGGGCACTGGAAGGCCGGTTTCCTCGGCCAATTGCGCGGCGTTGACCTGCGCAAAGCCGCAATGGCGCGCAGCAGCGCTCATCGTGACAACGGCATAATCGGCCATGCTGGAGAGGCGCATTGTAGCTTCCCGGCTAAATCAGAGTGATTCGTTCTGATTTCATCTAGGCCAGCTTCAGTGCTATTTCAAGGCTTGGGTATCGCGGCTAGTCCGGGCGTTATCTCGCGGAAATTGCGCAGATCGAGCAGCGCCTCGAGAATCGGCTGCTCGCTGTCGCCCAGCCGCGCCGGGGTGCGTCCGGCAAACAGCCGGATCTCGCGGATCAGATGCGACTGATCGTAGAACAGATTGAGCAGTCCGGCGATCTGCTCTGCGCTGGTCTCAGGCGACTGGAGCAGCGCCGCGACCCGAAGCGCACGATATTTGCGGACCAGCAATTTAGGTGTGACGCCATAATATCGCTCGACCAGCCGTTGCAGCTGCCGCTCGGAATATACGGAACCATCGATCAACGCCTCCAGCGGCGGGTCCAGACTGCTTGAGAGCCAAGTGGTTACCTGTCCCATCAGTGCCTCGTGGCGCGGATTGACCGGATGGAGCCGGGCGAAGATAAAGTCGGCGATTTCAGCGCACATCGCCTCCGGCGACATCGCGTCACTCGCATAGGCGGCGCACAGCCTTTCTCCCAGCTCGGCCACCTCCGGGCCGAAAAAGTCGCTCGCATCATACAGCCGGTTGCCGTGCTTGCCAGCGTTCAGCCCGGTGAACGCAGCCCAGCCGCGCGGCAACAGCGCTGCGCCGACACAATGAAACGGGCCGTCGACTTCGAACGGCACCGCAACCGCAGACGGGGTCATCAAGGACACCGGGTACGAGGGGTCGGTGATGCCGCTGGCGAAGTGCATCTTGCCCTGGCCGCGCAGGAAGAAATACAGAAATCCCACTGCCGCTGGCTGCATGTCGCGGATTTCCACCTCGTCGCAGCGGAAGTGAAACAGTGTAGTTACAAAGGGATGGAGCGGCTCTGGGGCAGGGAAATAAGTGAGCTCAATCAGTTGCGGCCGGGTGAGTTCAGCTTCATCAAATGCCACCGACAAGTCGGCAGCTCCCTTCATAATCGCATCCATCAGCAACCCCTGTTTGCAAGGTTAATACTGAATTCAACCGTTTGCGTCATCAAAAAAAACGGCTCCCGGCAATGAAGCCGGAGAGCCGCTGATGAGTTAAGGTCTTGTTGCAGGATGCTTCAAGCCCTTCGGGTCGCCCGGTCTCGATACGCACTCTCACTGATTCGGAATTGTATGGAATCGACAGTAAAGCCCGGAATCTGAATCATTTTTTTATGTGGCTGTTGAGCAACTACTGCCGAATCCCGACTGGTCCCCGCCTGCGTCGGGACGGTGCGTCGACAGGCGCCCGGGTGCATGGCATAGCGGCCGCGATGCTTTATTCCCTGATCCGTCCCGCCCTGTTCCTGATCGATCCCGAACGCGCTCACGGCCTTGCCATCGCTGCGCTCAAGCTGCTGCCGCCTGGCAAACCCGCGCCAGACGGGGGTTCGCTGGCGATCCGCGTGGCCGGCCTGTCGTTCCCCAACCCGCTGGGGATGGCCGCCGGGTTCGACAAGAATGCCGAAATTCCCGACGCCTTGCTGGGTGTGGGCTTCGGGTTTGCCGAAGTCGGCTCAATCACGCCCCTGCCGCAGGCAGGCAACCCCAAGCCCCGGATGTTCCGCCTGGTCGAGGACCGCGGCGTGATCAACCGGCTGGGCTTCAACAATGCCGGAGCCGAAGCCGCGCTGCGCCGGTTGATGCGGCGCCTTGGCAAGCCCGGAATCGTCGGGATCAACATCGGTGCCAACAAGGATTCGGCCGACCGGATCGCCGATTATGTCGCTATGACAGAAGTGATGGCGCCGCTGGCCAGCTATCTGGCGGTCAACATCAGCAGCCCCAACACGCCCGGCCTGCGCGCGCTGCAGGATGAGGCCGCACTCACCGGCTTGCTCGACGCGGTGCTGGAAGCGCGCGGGCCCAGCAGCGTTCCGGTGTTCCTGAAGGTCGCGCCCGATCTCACCCCTGCCGATATCGACGCGATCAGCCGGATCGCGATCGACAAGGGTCTCGCAGCCTTGATCGTTTCCAACACCACCATATCGCGCCCACCGCTCAGATCGCGCTATGCCGGCGAAAGCGGCGGTCTGTCCGGCGCGCCGCTCAAAGAGTTGGCCCAGCAGCGGCTGCGCGATTTCCGCAAGGCGAGCGGCGGGGCGATCCCCTTGGTTGGGGTCGGCGGGATCGCCAGCGCCGAGGATGCCTGGGCGCGAATCCGTGCCGGGGCGAGCCTGGTGCAGCTCTACAGCGCGATGGCCTTCGATGGCCCGGATATCGCGCGGCGCATCGTCCATGGGCTGGAACGGTTGATGAAGCGCGATGGCTTTGCCTCCATTGCCGAGGCGGTGGGAAGTGAATAGCGTTGCGATTATGACCAGCCGTTTCCTCGTTGCCCTTGCCGCGCCGTTCCTGCTGGGAGCCTGCGCCACCGTTCCTGCCGCACCGGCAGCGCCTGTGTTCGAGCGCGGGATGGTCAGCGCGGCCGATCCGCGCGCCGCAGAAGCCGGTGCCGAAATGCTGCGCGCCGGTGGCAGCGCCAGCGATGCCGCGCTTGCCACCCTGCTCGCGCTGACCGTGGTCGAACCGCAAAGCTCGGGGATCGGCGGCGGCGGGTTTCTGTTGCTCGATGATGGCAACGGCAAGATCGTCACGATCGATGGCCGCGAAACCGCGCCGCTGGCGGCCGGGCCTGACTGGTTCAAGATGAACGGCCAGTACCTCTCGGTGCCACAAGCGATCCCGGGCGGCCGCAGCGTCGGCGTCCCCGGCAATCTGCGGCTGATGGAACAGGCGCACGCCCGGCACGGCACGCTCAAATGGAAGGCGTTGTTTGGTCCGGCGATCCGGCTCGCCCGCGACGGCTTTGTCGTGACCGAGCGACTTAATGCCTTCCTGACCCGGTCGAAAAATACCGCCGCGCTGACCGCAGAGGGCCGCGCGCTCTATTATCAAGCCGACGGCACACCGCTGCCGGCCGGGACACTGATCAAGAACCCGGCCCTGGCCCGGTTCCTCGAACAGCTGGCTGCCCGCGGCGCGGACAGTTTCTATGTCGGGCCCAATGCCCGGGCGATCGCCAGCGCGGTTTCCACCGCAGCGCGCAATCCCGCGCCGATGACGGCGGGCGATCTGGCCGCTTATTCCGCCCGGCAGCGCGATCCGGTCTGCACGATCTATCACCGCTACAAGATCTGCGGGATGGGGCCGCCGTCTTCGGGCGCGACGACCGTGCAGGGGACGCTGGGCTTGCTCGAGCGGTTCGACCTGCGCGGTCTGGGCAAGGATGATCCCCGCAGCTGGCACCTGATCGCCGAAGCGCAGCGGCTCGCCTATGCGGACCGCGAACGCTATCTGGCCGATCCCGATTTCGTCGCGGTGCCACTGGCGGGCCTGCTTGCGCCCGACTATCTTGCCGCGCGCTCGCAGCTGATCGCGATTGACCGGACCATGCCCTCGGTAGCTCCGGGCAATCCTGCAGGCGTGAAAGTAGCGCTGGCCGATACGCTGACCCCGGACGTTCCCTCAACCTCCCATTTCGTGGCGATCGATCGCCATGGAAGGGCGGCCACGCTGACCTCGACCATTGAAAGCTCGTTCGGTTCCGGCCTGATGGTCAACGGCTATTTCCTCAACAACGAGCTGACCGACCTCAGCCTGATCCCCGAGCGTAATGGCGTGATGGTCGCCAACCGGGTCGAGGGCGGCAAGCGGCCGCGCAGTTCGATGGCGCCAACGCTGGTCTATTCCCCTGATGGCAAGTTGCGGATGGCGATCGGCGCGGCGGGCGGCTCGACGATCCCGGCGCAGGTGCTCAAAGCGATCATCGCGGTGATCGACTGGGATCTGCCGGCGCAGGAGGCAATTGCCATGCCGGTGATTTTCGCACCCGGCGGCGCTTTTGTGTTCGTCGAAAAAGGCGGCGCGCTGGAAGCGATGATCCCCGCCCTGCGCGAACTGGGCCATACCGAAATCCAGCCGCGTGAACCCAGTTTCAAAGCCAATGCGGTGGAGGTGGTGAACGGCCGGCTGGTCGGCGCGGCCGATCCGCGCAGCGAAGGGCGGGCAGTGCCAGAATAAGCCGCTCCGCGCTTGCCGCTGGGGCAAAGCGACCTTAGAGAATTCTCAGATAATTCGCCGCGACATGACGGCAATAATAGGAGGGGCGAAGCGTTGGTGCAGCTTTCTGATATTCGGACCGCCAGCAATCTTGCGACATTGTTTTTCGCGCGCGCCGATGCGCGGGGGAACCGCCCGTTCCTCTCGGCCAAGCGCGACGGCAAATGGCAATCGCAAAGCTGGTCGGAAGTGGCGAGCAAGGTGTGCCTGATGGCCGAATCATTGCGCAAGCTGGGGCTGAATGACGGCGACCGGGTGATGCTGGTGTCCGAAAATCGCCCCGAATGGTGCATCGCCGATTTGGCGATCATGGCCGCCGGTTGCATCACGGTTCCGGCCTACACCACCAATACCGAGCGGGATCACCAGCATGTGCTGGAAAACTCGGGCGCGAAGGCGGTGATCGTGGGTAACCCCAAACTTGCAAAGCAATTGCTTCCGGCCGTGCTGCGATCCGGCCTTGGCAATCAGATCATCGGGATCGATGGGCTGGGCCAGACCCAGTCGGGCGCAATCGACTACCACGAATGGGCCGCGCTGTTTTTGGGCGATGCGGCCCAGGCGCGCGCAGCCGTCGATGCCCGGATCGCGAAGATCAAGCGCGAGGATACCGCCTGCATCATCTATACCAGCGGCACCGGCGGGGCACCGCGCGGAGTGATGCAGCACCACGGCGCGATCCTGTGCAATGTCATGGGCGCAGCGCTGGTGCTGGAGGAAGACTTCGGGCTTGGCGATGAGGTGTTCCTTTCGTTCCTGCCGCTCAGCCATGCCTATGAACACAGCGGCGGGCAATTTTTGCCGATCGGGGTGGGCGCAGAAATCTATTATTCCGAAGGGCTCGAAAAACTCGCCAGCAATATCGAGGAAGTCCGCCCGACGATCATGGTGGTGGTTCCGCGGCTGTTCGAAGTGCTGCGGACGAGGATCATGAAGCAGATCGAAAAGCAGGGACGCGTCGCTAATTTCATGATGGACCGGGCGCTCTCGATTGGCGAGAAAAAGGCCGATGGCCGGCGCGGCGGCAAGGGGCGCCTGCGCGACCGGCCGATGGATTTCATCCTCGAAAAGGCGCTGCGCCCCAAGATCCGCCAGAAGTTTGGCGGGCGGATCAAGGCGATGGTTTCGGGCGGGGCGCCGCTCAATCCCGATATCGGCGTGTTCTTCGATTCGATGGGGCTGACCATGCTGCAGGGCTATGGCCAGACCGAGGCCGGCCCGGTGATCAGCTGCAATCGCCCTCGTGCAGGCATCAAGATGGATACCGTCGGCCCGCCGATGGACGGGGTAACTGTCAGGATCGCCGGGGACGGGGAAATTCTGGTTCAGGGCGAACTGGTGATGCACGGTTACTGGCGCAACAAAGCCGAAACCGCCCGGGTGCTGAAGGTCGATCCAACCGACCCGGAAAGCGGGGTCTGGCTCCACACCGGCGACATCGGCCATATCGATGACAAGGGCCGGATCGTCATTACCGACCGCAAGAAGGACATGATCGTCAACGACAAGGGCGATAACGTCTCACCTCAGAAGATCGAGGGGATGCTGACCCTCCAGCCGGAAATCTCACAGGCGATGGTGATTGGCGATCGCCGCCCCTACATCGTCGGGCTGATCGTACCCGATCCCGAATGGGCGCTGGAATGGGCCCGCGCGCAGGGCGAGAAGTTCGATTTTCACGAGCTGCAAGACTTGCCCGCCTTCCGCAGCGCAATCCGTGCCGCGATCGACCGGGTCAATCAGGACCTGCCGGTAACCGAAAAAGTCCGCCAGTTCGCCTTCGCCGACGAGGCCTTCGGGATCGAAAACGAGGAAATGACCCCGAGTCTGAAGATCCGCCGCCACAAGCTGAAGGAACGTTATGGCGAGCGGCTGGATGGATTGTATCGGGGATAGGATTTTGCCCCACCTGAAGCGTGTTCTGTTCCTGCCCGCCGGACTCGGCCTGGTCCTTGCGTCGTTGCCAGCCCTTTCTTCGGACGTACCTTCCGTGCCGCTGCCGAGCGCGCTCGAAGCCGGGTGGCTCGGCAAGCCCGTTTGCGAGCTGCTGTACGAGACCGCGACCAACCGGGTGCTGCGCTGCAGTTTCCCGCCGGGCGTTGGCCATGAACGCCACTTCCACCCGCGCCACTTCGGTTATGCGATTTCGGGGGGAACGATGCGGCTTACCAGTGCGGCAGGCACGCGCGACGCACAGGTCAAGACCGGCTCAAGCTTTTCGAGCGAGGGCTTCAGCTGGCACGAAGTGCTCAATGTCGGAGCGACGACAGTGGTCTATCTGATGTTCGAGGCGAAGGTGTAAGTCCCGCTAAATCCCCATCCAGTCGCATAGCCGCGCCCACAGGCGCCGAGGCGCAGTTACAATTGTTTTGAACAGCGACATCTCAGGGGGCGGCGCTGCGTCATCATCCGTCAGCCAGAGCGGGCCCGAGTCCCAGTGCGGTTCGATCGGTTCTTCCAGGATCGGAGCGCCCGGCCCGATCGACGTGGCGGGCTCGGGGCTCTCCTCGTCCTTCGGGACAGGCGGTGCAATGAGGGCCTGAAGCCGTTCTTGCAGGCTTGGCTCGATCAACGAAATTTCCGGCCCCGCGATTGCCGGGATCATGGGCGGCTCGCCGCCGGTTGCGGGTTCTGAGCGTTCTGGGAAGTCGTCCGGTTCGCGCGGCGGCAGCATGTCGCGGAAGTCCCAGGCCGGTTTGGCAGGCTTCTTGGCCAGCAGCGGCCCGCCGGGCGCTGGGGTGATCGTGGTTCCGGGTGTGGCTCCGATCGGGGCGTCCGGCAGATGAGGCGCAGGCGAATCGGTCAGCTCGTCGCTGGCGGCCGGTTCGGTCTCGGCGTGGGTGTGACCCGACCCGCGCTGTCTGGCGATGCGGACCGCCATTTCCTCTTCCTGTTCCTCCAGAACCAGCACGGCGCGCTTTTTTGCCCGGGGAATTCCGGTCAGCACCAGGCTGCTGTAGCGCGGCGCTGGGATCGACTGGCCGGCCGCGGCCAGGGCGAGCTCGGCTTCGGCCTCGGCTGCCTTGCGTGCATCGTCCGAAATCCCCGCGACCGGCGCATCGAAATAGGGATAGACGCCATTGCTCCCCGCCATCACGCATAACGGGCGCGGCAGGCCATCCCGCTCGATCCGTTGGCCCACCGCCTGGAACAACAGTGCGGAGAGCAGACAGGCCCCCAGCGAGCCGGCGCGAATTCCTTCCTCATCAGGCTCGTCACTGGCGAGCAGCCGCGCTTCAAGGCTGGCGAGCGCACCATGCAGATCGTCAAGCCCGGTAAGCGTCAAGGCTGTGTCGGTCGCTTCGCAATCGTCGCCCCAGGTGCAGCCGTGATAGGAATAGCCGTCGAGCAGATCGTCGCGCGCGCTTTGCGAGAAGGGGAAGATTTCGTCGGTGAAGTAGCTGGTTTCGAGATGCGGCGCGAGCCGACCCTCGGCATTGGGCTCGGGCACGATCTCTCCAGGCCAGCCAAATGCAATCGACAGGGCCGATACCGGGCGTCCGGGCTGATCATGGCGGCGGACAGCATCGTCCAGCCCTTCCCAGCCGAACAGGAACAGGTCATCGGCTTTGACCGTCAGGAACCGCTCCGGCAGCATCAGTCCAGCTCCGGCATAGGGCGCAAGCAGCCGGCGCAATTGTTCGATAGCCGCGTCAGCTTTGCCCTGGCGCAACCTGGTTTCGATCGAGCGGCGGAAGGCCTCCTCGTTCAATCCGTCAAGGCTAATGGTAGTC
The DNA here is from genome assembly GCA_046590275.1 of Novosphingobium sp. GTDB lineage: Bacteria > Pseudomonadota > Alphaproteobacteria > Sphingomonadales > Sphingomonadaceae > Novosphingobium. The sequence continues at coordinate 15,499 of JBKJTN010000112.1, read as the reverse complement.
AGTGGCGTATCCCCGGCGCTGCCCGCCAGGGAAATAGCCCCGCAATGGTTGATATGTGGTTACGAACGGGGTGGCCCCGCCAAATATACGACCACGCCGAAGTCAGGCGGCTTCTTTCTCGATCCATTCCGGGAAGAATGCCGGGGCGCGTGCCGACCAGCCCGGCGCCGTTGCCGCAGCTTCGCTGATCGACTGGAGCAGGCCGCGGCGGCGTTCGGGGCGGATCTGCGGCAACGCAGCGGCAGCGCAGAACGCGCTTGGCAACCATGGCCGCGCTTCGGCGCCCAGCAGACGCTCATACAAGAAGCGGAAAGCCGAGAAGCTGGAAATCTTTTCCTGCGCCAGATCGAACGCGGCAACCCGGACCAGTTTGCCGATGAAACCCTCGAGCGCATCGAACCCGGTTTCGGCCGGCATCGCACCGCGCAGGGTTTTCAGCTCCTGATAGGCGACATACTGGCTGCGGATCGAGGCGTTCTCGCTCGCATCGCGCGCCCACAGTTTGAAGGCATCCTGGCGGCCAAGACCGATGTCGAGACTGCGCTTGATGTAGCGCTGTTCGGCAGCATCGAAACCGGCAAATTCGCGCAGCTCGGCGATGGTCAGCGATGCGGTACCTGTATTGGCCATGATAACCCCCATTGGCGGGCCTTTCGCCCGGCAACTGGAGATCACCAGAAATAGGTTAGAAAGTTGTTAACCACGGCGTTCGCTTGTTAACCCATCCGCCTTGCGCGAATGGCTTGCTGCGCCGTCCCGCTCCCTAAATCAAACCTGCCAGCGGGCTGGAGGGATCGGCGTATTTGCGGGTCGCCATCCGCCCGGAAAGATAGGCGTGACGTCCGGCCTCGACCGCCAGCTTCATCGCCAGCGCCATCCGGACCGGGTCTTTGGCTTCGGCAATTGCGGTGTTCATCAGCACCCCGTCGCAGCCCAGCTCCATCGCCACCGCTGCATCGCTGGCAGTGCCGACCCCGGCATCGACCAGCACCGGAACGCTCGCCCCTTCGACGATCAGGCGGATCATCACCCGGTTCTGGATCCCCAGCCCCGAGCCGATCGGCGCACCGAGCGGCATGATCGCCACCGCGCCGACTTCTTCCAGCTGCTTGGCCGCAATCGGATCATCGGCGCAGTAAACCATTGGCAGGAAGCCCTCTTTGGCAAGCACTTCGGTTGCCTTCAATGTCTCGCGCATATCGGGATAGAGCGTGCGCGCCTCGCCCAGCACTTCGAGCTTGACCAGATCCCAGCCCCCCGCTTCGCGCGCCAGCCGCAGCGTGCGGATCGCATCATCGGCAGTAAAGCAGCCGGCGGTGTTGGGCAGATAGGTGATCTTTGCGGGATCGATGAAATCGGTCAGCATCGGTGCCTTGGGGTCGGAAATATTGACCCGGCGCACCGCGACGGTGACGATTTCCGCCCCGGACGCTGCAACCGCAGCCGCATTCTGGGCGAAATCCTTGTACTTGCCGGTCCCGACGATCAGCCGCGAATGGAACTTCCGGCCCGCGACCGTCCAGGTGTCATCGGTATGATCCCCGCCACCGACGAAATGGACAATCTCAAACACATCGCCTTCAGCCAGTGGAACCGCGGCGAGGGTCGAGCGCGGGACAATCAGTCCGTTGCGTTCGACCGCAACCTTGGCGGGATCGAGTTCAAGGGTGCGGACCAGATCGGCGATCGAACCGGGCGCAGCGCGGCGCGATTCGCCATTTACGGTGAGATTGAGTTGTGCAGGCATGCCCTGCAGATAGCGTTCAACCAGCGTGACGCAAGTTGCGGATGTGGGCGAGTGCGACAAGGCTGACCCCGCCGACCGTCAACGCCGCCTCTGCCGCGCCGTGCCCGGCCAGAAGCGCAAGCGACATCAGCGCAATGCCCGCTGCGCCCAGCAGCAAGGGCCCGCGCCGACCGTGGCGGACTGCACCAATGCCCAGCGTCAACACGGCCACCGCGATCGCCAGCGCAAGCCCGACCCGGTGGATCGCAGGCGCCAGCAGCAGCTCCCCGCCCAGGCCCAGACCGGCCACCAGCACCAGACCAGCGATGCAATGCAGAGCACAGAGCCCCGAAAGGAGTACGCCGGCCCGGTCAAGCCGGTCGCGAATCGAGAGGATGGTGGTGCGCATTGCGTGGCACTAGATATGTTATGTTGTAACATGGCGCAAGGATTGGGTGTTGATTGCTCTCCCTGCACCATAAGGCACTTGCGCTTTGGCGCGCTGCAACGCAGTGATCAGGTCATGGCCAATGCCAGTATTGCCTCTGCCGCACTCCCTGCTCGCTCGCCTGACCTGCGTCCGCTGGCTTTGGTCCGCTGGTTGCTGGTAGTCGCCGCGCTGGTCGTGACGATCGTTGCGGTGGGCGGGATTACCCGGCTGACCGAATCGGGCCTGTCGATTACCGAGTGGAAGCCGGTTACCGGCACACTACCACCGCTGAGCGAAGCGCAATGGCAGGCCGAGTTCACTGCCTATCAGCAAATCCCACAATATACCCAGGTCAACGGCCCGGCGGGCATGACGCTGGCCGATTACAAATTCATCTATTTCTGGGAGTGGGTTCACCGGCTGCTGGCGCGCGTGATCGGCCTGGCCTTTGCGCTGCCGCTGGCCTGGTTCTGGCTGCGCGGCGCGATACCACCCAGCTACAAGCCGCGCTTGCTGGCGCTGCTGGCGCTGGGCGGAATGCAGGGTGTGGTGGGTTGGTGGATGGTCTCTTCGGGGCTTTCCGCAGACGTCAAGGTCAGCCATTTCCGTCTCGCCACGCATTTGCTGGTCGCGCTTACCACGCTGGGCGGGCTCATCTGGACCGCGCTCGACCTGCGCGCTCTGGCCGCCGGCAAACCGCGCGCCATGCTGACCGGCTTTTCGGCACTGGCGCTCGCCATGCTGGTGATCCAGCTGTTCTATGGCGCACTGGTGGCGGGTATGCGCGCCGGACAAGTCGCCAATGACTGGCCGTTGATGCAGGGCAGCCTGATCCCCGAAGGCATTGATTGGTCGCTTGGAGCCGGCCATGCGCTGCTGTCCGATCCATACCTGACCCATTTCATTCATCGCTGGTGGGCCTGGGCTCTGGTTGCGGTGCTCATCGTGATGGGCCGCAAGCTGCGCAGGGCAGGACAGCGCAAACCTTCGATCGCGATCCACAGCGCCTTCGGGATCCAGATCCTGCTCGGCATTGCCACGGTGATGAGCGGGGTCGCGCTGTGGCTTGCGGTGCTCCATCAACTCACCGGCGCGCTACTGGTGGCGGCGGCGGTGTGGGGCGCGCACGCGCTGGGCAGGACCGAGAATTCAGCCTTGGATAAGTCAGCATCAGGTAAATCGGCTTTGGGGGCGCAATGACGGGTAGGGCAATATTTCTGGCGGGTGTCGCAGCAATCCTGCCGTCGGCTGCAGCCTTCCCGGAAAGCGCGACGACCGAGCGGTTGCAAATCTCCCAGTTTGATCCTCCTGACACGCCGCTGATCCTGACCCGCACGGTTTGGCGTTCGCTGGTGGACGGCAAGGAAATCATTTCGCGCAAGCGTTATGCCGTGCGGATTGTGCCCGATGGCGATGGCTTCCAGGTTACTGGCGAGCTGTTCGAATCGGCGGTTGAGGCCCCGCCCGCACTGGCCGCGCTGGCCGAAATGGAGCGCCGCCGGTCTGATCCGTCCCTGCTTCCGATCAGGCTCAATTCGAACGGACGGATACTGCCGGAACTCGGCGCGTTCGATCCTGCTGCGCGCCAGCCGGGCGCCCGCGTGGCGCATCAGTTGGTTCGGTCCTCGGCAATCGCCGGTGCCGACAAGGATCAGGCTGATTCGCTGATCGACCAGATCGCCCGGGCCGGGGGCATTGCCCAATGGCCGTCCGACCTGTTCAATCCGTCCCGCCAGATGCAGCGGGAACGACGGCGGATGGCGCTCCCCGGCGGGAGCGAGGGCGAGGTCGATGTTTCGATCACGGTTCACGGCCAGCGCCTGGGCGGTCTGCCCGCCAAAGTTGAGCGGACAGTGGTTACCGAACTGGAAGGGACCCACAAAGTCAGCCGCGAGCAATGGACCTTCGCGCGCGACATCGCGTCGGCACATTGACGCGGTATTATTTTACCTCTCTGCAAAGCCGCTGCATAGCTTGACTTTGCCACTCTTTTCCACGAAAGGGCCGCCTTCCCGCTAATCCGGTATGCCCGGTTGCGCGAATAAGTTCACGGGAATTGACCCAAATCATTTGAAAAGGAGTGGCCATGAAGGCGCTCAGCAAGGTCACCCGGTCGATCAAACCGGCCGAGGTGGAAAAGAACTGGCATCTGATCGATGCCGAAGGTCTGGTGCTTGGCCGTCTGGCCGTTATCATCGCCAATCATCTGCGCGGCAAGCACAAGCCAAGCTTCACCCCGCATGTCGATTGCGGCGATCACATCGTCGTCATCAACGCCGGCAAGGTGCAACTGACCGGCAACAAGCTGAAGCAGAAGATCTACTACAAGCACACCGGCTATGTCGGCGGCCTCAAGGAAGCAACTGCGGACAAGATCCTCGGCGGCCGTTTCCCGGAACGCGTGCTTGAAAAGGCAGTAGAACGTATGATTCCGCGCGGTCCGCTGGGCCGTGATCAGATGCGCGCATTGCATCTCTACAACGGGGCTGAACATCCGCATGCGGGCAACCAGCCCACCGTGCTCGACGTCGCAGCCCGCAACCGCAAGAACAAGGTGGGTGCATAATGTCAGACACTAACACTGTCACCGATCTGGCCGAACTCGGCGCCCTTGCCGGCGGCGCCCCCGCTTCGGCAACCCCCGCCGCTGCCGTCGAAGAAGCCGCACCTGCCGCACCTGTGGTACGCACCGGTCCGCCTGCTCCGATCCGTCCGCAGGAAATCGATGCGCAGGGACGCGCCTATGCAACCGGCCGCCGCAAGGACGCTGTTGCCCGGGTGTGGATCAAGCCCGGTTCGGGCAAGATCACCGTCAACGGCCGTGATCAGGAAGTCTATTTCGCTCGTCCCACGCTGCGTCTGGTGATCAACCAGGTGTTCGACGTGTCCGAGCGTTCAGGCCAGTACGACGTAGTCTGCACCGTCAAGGGCGGCGGACTTTCGGGCCAGGCCGGCGCGGTCAAGCATGGCATCGCTCAGGCGCTGTCGAAGTTTGAACCGCTGCTGCGCAGTGCGGTCAAGTCGGCCGGCTTCCTCACCCGCGATCCGCGCGTGGTTGAGCGCAAGAAGTACGGCAAGGCCAAGGCCCGCAAGAGCTTCCAGTTCTCGAAGCGCTAAGTTTCGCGTTCAGGTTACAAAAAGGGCGGTCCGGAAACGGGCCGCCCTTTTTGGTTCAGGAAATCTGCCGGGCCTGAACCACAAGGCCATCCTGCACCGACCATTCAAGCCGGTTGTAGCTGGGCCGCGTCGCGCGCAGGCGCTGCGACAGCGTGCCTGCGCCGATGATCCGGATCTTCTGGCCCTCGACCTCAACTTGCTTGTCGAAGGCATCGTGGACATGGCCCGACAGTACCGCATCGGCGCCCGCCCGGGCCAGTGCCGCCAGCGCGCGGCTTCCGCCCCTGGTCGAGGCGGTGCCATGGGTGTCGGCCTCGATCAGCGGATGGTGACAGGTAACCAGCCGCAGCGCTGCGCCCGAATGATGCGCCAGCCCCTGAAGCGCGGCATCCAGCCCGGCATTGCCGACCCGGCCCTTTGACCAGTTGAGCCGGAATTGGGCGCGCGCCACCGTGATCAGCGGCACGATCGCAACATCTGCCAGATCGACCCTGTCCTCCACCGCCGCCTTAAGCGCATGGTAGCGCCGGAACGGATGCAGCGCCCGCGCAAGCGGGCGGTAGTAATAGGGCATGTCGTGATTGCCCGGCTCGACCGTCACTGGCGCGGGCAAGGCGGAGAGATAATCCGCAGCCGCGGCAAATTCGCTGGCACGCCCGCGCATCGTCAGGTCGCCGGTGCAGATCACTGCGGCGGGGCGAACGCGGGCCACCTCAGCCGCGAACCATTCCAGCGCGCCGCGATCCTCAAGGCCGAAGTGGAGATCGCTGACATGGAACAGAATCGTTTTCTTGGCAGTCATACGCGGCCGGTCACGATCATCCAGGCCGACAATCCATTGGAGGCGCTGTAGAAAGCATAGAACCAGGCCCAGCCGCTGGAGCCGCCAGCAATCATCAGCATGGTCCCAAGCAGCATGGCGAATTCAACCAGCAAACTGAGCCGCCCACCGAGCGACTGGAAAAACCACGGCACCTGCGCCAGCAATGGATGATCGCTTTCCAGCACCGCCTTATGCGCCGCGAAATTGGCAATACCCAGGAAGAAGGCGATGATGAGAGCCATGGTCCAGCCCATCTTGGACTGTGGCGTTGGTTTCGCCAAACTTTTTGGACAGACTACCTTCCCGCCATCGCCTTGGCCTTGGCGAGATAGGTCCGGCCGATCCGCACCGACGTGCCGTCATCCAGCTCGGCCGACCACACGCCAAGGCCGTCGTGCCTCAGGCCCACAATCCGATCCCGCCGCAAGATGGTCGAGCGGTGAAGCCGGATGAAACTGTCCGGATCAAGCCGCGCCTCAAGCCCAGAGACGGTCTGCAACAGCAGATAGCTGTGCGGCCCCCCTTCCCTCATGCCCCCATCTTTCAGGCCCACATGGAGCCTAACGTAATCGCGCTCGGCATCGATCCGGTCGACATCGCTGGCAGCGATCCGCAGCAGTTCGGAGCGATAGGGCACCCAGAATTCGGTCAACCAGGGTTCGGTGCTGCCAGTGCGCTCGCCGCGCCGGGCGAGCGCCCGCGCGATCGCTCGCTCAAGCCGCTCGGGGGTGACGGGCTTGAGGACATAATCGACCGCATCGAGATCGAACGCCTCCACAGCGAAGCCGTCGTGCGCGGTGACGAAGATCACCGCCGGGGGATTGTTGCTGCCGATCAGTGCGCGGGCGACCGCCAGCCCATCAAGCTCGGGCATGGTCATGTCGAGCAAGACCAGATCTGGGGCAAGCGTTTCGATCTGGGCCAGTGCACTGGCGCCATTGCTGGCGGTTCCAGCGATGCTGACCGATGAAAGCTGTGCGCATACCACCTGCATCCGCTCGATCGCCAGCGGCTCGTCATCGACGATGAGGGTCCGCAAGGGTAGCCCGGCGAGCCGCTCAGCCATGGTACACCAACGGCAGGCGGATCACCGTCGTATAACCGCCGCCATCCGCGAGGCCCGTGGTCAGGCTTGCTTCCTTGCCGAACCGGGCTTCAAGCCGGTCGCGGACATTGGCCAGACCGATCCCGAATCCGGGATCGCTTTTCTTTGCTCCGGGCCCATCATCGGCAACCGTCAGCACCAATCGGCCATATTCCGCGCGCGCCGCAATCGTCACCGTGACCGGCCGCGAAGTCATGGCGACGGCATGTTTGACCGAGTTCTCAACCAGCGGCTGCAGGATCATACCCGGCACCTGGGCACCGGCCAGCTCAGGGGGAATATCAAACTTCGCCACCAGCCGTTCGGGAAAGCGAACTGATTCAATCTGAAGGTAAAGCTGCTGCTGTTCGATTTCCTCGGCCAGCGCCAGCTCGCCTGTGGGATCGCCGGCCAGACTGCGGCGATAGAAGTTCGACAGCGTCTGGATCACCGCCTCGGCGCCCTGCGCCTTGCCGGTCATGACCAGCGCCGACAGCGAATTCAGGGCGTTGAACAGAAAATGTGGATTGACCTGATAGCGCAAGCTGCGCAGTTCCGCCGCCTTGGCGGCGCGGCGATATTCGCCCGCCCGCCGCTCTGCGCTGCGCGCCTGCTCGGCGTTGACCTGCGCGAAATAGAGCGCGGCCCAGGCCAGCAGCAGGAAGTAGCGCCCCAACGCCACGTCGGTCAGCTGACGCCAGCGGGTTGCACGTTCGGTCTCCGGGTCGATCGACAGCCCCGCTCCCTCCAGCTCCTGTTGGGCGATGGTTGGCACCACCGGCGCAGGCAGGGGAACCGGCGGAGGCAGATTATCGGCTGGCGACAGAACCGGCGGAGGCGCAGGCTGGCTGAGCGGATCGACCAGCAGATTGCCCGCCTCGTCGCGCCGGATCCGCAAACCTTCACGCTCGCCAATCGCGGCAACAACCTGGCCTTCGATATCGGCAAACACCCGTTGGTTGATCTGCGCCAGCAGCAGCGAGGCAGGCAGCGCGACCAGCAGGACAGCCACGCTCTTTTGCCAAACGGCACGCGGATCGAGCAGCCTCAGCATTGGCCAGAGCAGCGCGGTGACCCCCATCGAGGCCAGGGTGACCAGCGCCCGCCGAACCAGCAGCGGACCATGCAGCTCAAGCCCGACGATCCAGCCGCGCAACGTCGCCAGCACCAGATAGCACAACCACACCCCCGCAATCGAGGCGAGCACAATGCGCGCAGGTACGCGCGCGGCAGGGGCTTGGGTCTGTTCCATCGCTCAGCTTCCTGCGATAGACTGCAAAGGGCGGCACGGGCCAGCGGCTTCGTCGGGATTACTCGCGCGTTGGTCGAATACGGCTTGGCCCCGCCGGGAGATTATCCGGTCGGCAACAGACCCTCACGCGCGATCTTTTCCTGCCATACCAGCGGGGCAAGCTGGTGGACATTGTTGCCCTCGCTATCGACTGCAACCGTCACCGGCATATCCTCGACCGTGAACTCATAGATCGCCTCCATCCCCAGATCCTCGAAAGCCACCACCTTGGCTTCGCGGATCGCACGGCTGACCAGATAGGCCGCGCCGCCGACCGCCATCAGATAGGCAACCTTGTGGCGAGCGATCTCGCTCACCGCGCCCTGCCCGCGTTCGGCCTTGCCGATCATGGTCAGCAGGCCCAGCTGAAGCATCATGTCGGTGAACTTGTCCATCCGGGTTGCGGTGGTCGGCCCGGCAGGGCCCATCACTTCGCCCAGGATCGGATCGACCGGGCCGACGTAATAGATCGCGCGGCCTTTGAAATCGACCGGCAGAGCCTCGCCCTTGGCGAGCATATCCTGGATCCGTTTATGCGCTGCATCGCGCCCAGTCAGCATCTTGCCGCTCAGCAGCAGGCGGTCGCCTTGCGTCCAACTGGATACTTCGGCCTGGGTCAGCGTATCGAGATTGACCCGCTTGGCGGCCTTGTCAGGGGCCCAGTGGACATCGGGCCACTGGTCGAGCTTGGGTGTTTCGAGGAACACCGGCCCCGAGCCGTCGAGCGTAAAATGGGCATGACGGGTGGCGGCGCAATTGGGGATCATCGCCACTGGCTTGCCCGCCGCGTGAGTGGGCCAATCGAGGATCTTGACGTCGAGGATGGTCGATAGCCCGCCCAGCCCCTGCGCGCCGATACCCAGCGCATTGACCTTGTCGAAAATCTCGATCCGCAGCGCCTCGATATCATTGCTCGCCCCGCGCAGCTTTAGCTGGGCCATGTCGATCGGCTCCATCAGGCTCTTCTTGGCGAGCATCATGCAATATTCGGATGTACCGCCGATACCGATTCCCAGCATTCCCGGCGGACACCAGCCGGCGCCCATCTGGGGGAGCATTTCCAGCACCCAATCGACGATACTGTCGCTGGGGTTCATCATCTTGAACTTCGACTTGTTCTCGCTCCCGCCGCCCTTGGCCGCGACATCGATCCCGACCTTGGCCCCGGTCACCATATTCACGGTCAGCACGCAGGGGGTATTGTCGCGGGTATTGCGGCGGGTGAAGGCTGGATCCGCCAGCACCGAGGCGCGCAGCTTATTTTCGGGGTTGAGATAGGCGCGCCGCACCCCTTCATCGACTACGTCCTGCAACGATCGGCTCGATTCGAGCCGGCAGTCCTGCCCCCAGTCGATGAACACATTGACGATCCCGGTATCCTGACAGATCGGCCGGTGCCCTTCGGCGCACATCCGGCTGTTGGTCAGAATCTGGGCGATCGCATCCTTGGCGGCCGGGCCTTGCTCTGCCTCATAGGCCACGCCCAGCGCCTGGATATAGTCCATCGGGTGATAATAGCTGATGAATTGCAGCGCGTCGGCGACGCTTGTGATCAGGTCTTCCTCGCGGATCGTCACCATGTCGGCCATCTTCACGCGCTCCTCGGGCTGGAATTCACGCTCCCATAAGCGCGAGAGGCCCCCTCCGTCAAAGCGCTTGGCGCGGCTATCGCCTTGTCCTAGAAGCCCCTCGTCCAGAAAGATGGACAATTGCGCTGCTGTGTTATCTATGTAATACGGCTCGTGCGAGGGATTCAGGCAGGACAAAGGCTTTTTTGGGGATGACGATGACTGCCGAACGCCCGGCCCCGCATGATTTCACTGCCGCTCGCCGGGCCATGATTGACAGCCAGCTGCGCGTCAGCGGGGTGACTGAGGATTTTGTGTTGGCCGCAATGAACCGCGCCACGCGTGAGGATTTCGTGCCCGCCGCCGCGCGTGGTCACGCTTATATTGACCGGGCGATCCCGCTGGGCAATGGCCGCGCCTTGCCCGCCCCGCTGTTCCACGGCCGGTTGCTGGCCGAGGCCGCTCCTACGAAGGATGACAGCGTGCTGCTGGTCAGCTGCGGCAGCGGCTATCTGGCGGCGCTGGTCCAGCCGCTGATCGGCTCGCTTGCGGTGATCGATGCCGCCGATGCTGCCGCAATGAAAAAGAAGAAAGGCGGCTACGCGCTGCTGCTGATCGATGGCGCGATCGAGGTTCTGCCCGATGCACTGGCCAGCCAGCTTGCCGAAGGAGGCCGGATCGTGACCGGCCTGGTCGCGCGCGGGGTCACGCGTCTTGCCGTTGGCCGCAAGCTGGGTGGCGCCGTTTCATTGCAGCCACTTGCCGAAATGGGCATCCCGGTGCTGGGTGAATTCGCCGCACCGAAACGCTGGAGTTTCTGATGGTTGCTGGCCGGTTACATCGCGCCGCTCTTCTTGCCAGCATCGCGTTGATTGCCGCTCCGGCCGGGGCAGATGATCTGCGCGAAGCCCTGGTGATGGCCTATAACACCAACCCGGCGCTGCAAGGCGCCCGGGCCCAGCAGCGAGGCGTTGACGAGGGAGTGCCGATCGCGCGCTCTGCAGCCCTCCCTTCGCTGAGCGGCACCGCAACCTACAATGAATTCCTCAAGAAAAGCGCCAACAGCTTCACCTCGCCCGACCGGGTGTTCAGCACAGATGCGACGCTGAGCGTGCCGATCTATTCGGGCGGAGCGGTGAAGAATTCGCTGCGCGCTGCCAAGACCCGGGTCGAGGCCGGACAGGCTGACCTGCGCGCGAGCGAATCGGGCGTGTTTTCGCAAGTTGTCGCGGCCTATATGGATGTGTTGCTGGGCCAGGCAGTGGTTGGCCTCAATCGCACCAATATCGAACGCCTCGACGTAAACCTCAGGGCCACCAAGGACCGCTTTGAAATCGGCGACCTGACCCGGACCGATGTTGCGCAGTCGCAGTCGCGCCTGGCGCTGGCGCGCAGCGATGCGCGCACCTCGGAGGCCAATCTGATCGCGGCGCGCGAACGCTATATCCAGATCGTCGGCAAGGCCCCGGTCGATCTGCAATCGCCGCCACCGCTGACCGGGCTGCCTGCCAGCACCGACGAAGCCGTGCAGTTCGCGCTGGACCACAATCCCGACCTCATTGCGGCGCGCCATCGCAGCAAAGCCGCCGGGTTTGACAGCAATGCTGCCGGTGCCGGACGGATGCCGCGGGTCAGTATCTTCACCAGTGGCGACTATACCGATTACCTCGGCACACTGGGCGGGGGGAGCACGGTCTTTACCCAAAGCGAAACCACCGCCCAGGCCGGAATCCGCGCCACCATCCCGTTGTTTCAGGGCGGACTGCCGGCCGCCCAGCAGCGCCGTGCCCAGGCCTTCGAAAGCGCGTCGCTCGAGCAGGAAATCGGCATCGAACGCGAAGTGATCGCCACCGTCCGCTCGGCCTATGCCTCGTGGAAGGCCTCCAGCGACGTCATCGCCTCGTCGCAGTCGGCGGTCGATGCCGCGACACTTAGTCTCGAAGGGGTCCGGGCCGAAAATACCGTCGGCAACCGCACCATCCTCAACATCCTCGACGCCGAGCAGGAATTGCTCCGCGCTGAGGTCCAGCTGGTGACGGCACGTCGCAATTCCTATGTCGCCGGGTTCAATTTACTGGCGGCGATGGGCAAGGCCGAATCGCAGGATCTGGGTCTGGACGGCGGGGTGCTGTATGATCCCGACACCAACTACAACCGGGTGAAGAACGCCATCTGGGACTGGAGCCGGGATCCCGATCCCAAGCCGGTTTCGACGCGGACCGTTGACACGGTGGCCCAAGACGGTTCAATCCCTCCCGGGTGAATCAGTCCCGTTGCGGGACTTTATGGATTGTGCATGGCTCAAAGCGTTTGAACCATGCCTGGAACAGGGTGTCTGGCGATGCGGCAAACAAGCGAGCCTTCGGTTGAGGAAATCCTCGAATCGATCAAGAAGGTGATCGCGCGCGACAATCGCGTCGGCGCTGCTGAAGAGCGCCGGACGCACGAAGTGCGCACCCTGACCCCGGCAGAATCCCTTGCAGATGAGGCTCGGGACACTGATGACATCAGCGGAGTGCTCGATCTGTCCGAAGCGGCTGAATTCGTGGATGGTGAGGGCGAAATTGAAAGCGCAGCCGAAGCCCCGCTGCTGGCCGAAGATACCCGCAGTTCGATGCGTGATTCGCTCGCCGCGCTGGCAATGCTGGCCGAGCCCGGCGTGCCCCCGCAGATCGTGCGCTCCGGCGAAACCTCGCTGGAAGGTCTGACCCGCGAATTGCTCCGTCCGGCTCTGGCCGCATGGCTAGACAAGAACCTGCCGCCGCTGGTCGAACGGCTGGTTGCCACCGAAATAGCGCGGATTGTCGGCAAGAAGCTCTAGCCGGTCGGTGACAAGAAGCGATGAAATTGCCCAGGCGTCAGCCGCGCTGGGCCAATTGGGCGGCTTTACAACCCGCCACCACATCTTCCTCTGCACCGATCCAGAAAAGCCCAAATGCTGCGACCGCGCAGCCGGGATCGCCGCTTGGAATTTCCTCAAACGGCGGCTGGGAGAATTGGGACTGGGCGGCCAGTCGGGGGTCTTGCGGAGCAAGGTCGGCTGCTTGCGCGTCTGCGCCGCAGGACCGATCGCAGTCGTCTATCCCGAAGGTGTATGGTACCACAGCTGCACCCCGCAAGTGCTGGAACGGATCATCCAGGAACATCTGATCGGCGGAATTCCAGTGGCGGAATTCCGGCTTCGGAACTAGCCTTTTGGCTCATCGTCCAGCGGATCGATCACTGTCTGGTCGTGTCCGCTGAAGCTGGACAGAAAGACCAGCCCCATCAACGCGGACATCAGCAGCATCGCGAAGCCGATCCCTAGGGCAGTGGCGATATAGAGATGGACCGAGACCAGCCCATTGCTGCGATAGAGCAGTGTGAAGGCCATCATCACCATGCCGAATGTCACGATGAACATGAAGCGCATCAAGCGCCGATAGCGCTCCCAGGCGATCAGCGCCTTTTCCGGATCGTCGAATTTGATACGCCGCAACACAGCGCGGCCATGCGCTTGCTGGTGATCGGTTGCAATGGTGTTTCAACCGAGGGGGAGTGATTCAACCGAGGGGGAGTGATTCAACCGGACTCGCCAAGACACTGGCTTCGTGTCATCATCGCTCCAGATAAGCGACCCGGGAGAGCAGCCATGACTATTGCACGCCTGATCGAGAAACGAAGCCCAGAAATCATCAGCTGTGAGGCCAGTACCTCTGTCAAAACGGCGGTAGCCCTGCTGGCCGAACGCCGGATCGGAGCGCTACCAGTACTTGAGGGCGGGCGGGTCGTCGGGATATTTTCCGAACGTGATGCGCTTTACCAACTCGCCCAGGTCGGCGCGGCGATGCTGGACAGCAATGTTGGCGATGTGATGACCGCGCCGCCGATCACGGTCGATCCCCAAACCGGCGTAATGGACGCGCTGGGACTGATGACCCGGCGCCGGATCCGCCATCTGCCGGTTGTCAGCGGCGGCGCGCTGATTGGCTTCGTTTCGATCGGAGATCTGGTCAAATACCGGATCGACCTGATCGAATCCGAAGCCGAGGCCATGCGCAGCTATATCCAGTCAGCCTGACCCTGCGCTTGCCGATGGGCCCCGCGCGTCCTACATTCAGGTTATGAATGCCCCCACGCTTACTCTCAGTCCCAGCGCCGCCGCGCGCGTCGCGATGATCGCGGCAAAGCAGGGCAAGCCCGCGATGCTGCGCCTTTCGGTTGAAGGCGGCGGCTGCTCGGGCTTTCAATACAAGTTCGATCTGGCAGATAGCCCCGAAAGCGATGATCTGATCGCCGAAACTGACGGGGTGAAGCTGGTGGTCGATCCGATGAGCCTTGAGCTGGTTGCGGGCTGCGTGGTCGATTTTGTCGAATCGCTGGGCGGCACCGCGTTCAAGGTAGAAAACCCCAACGCTTCAGCTGGCTGCGGCTGCGGATCGAGTTTCGCCGTATGATTTGCTCGCCTGACGGCTCGGACGGCACCGGCCCGCTCCCCCGCCCGGCCACCCACGAGATTACCCTGAGCGGGTGGCCGGGCGGGGGAGCGGGCCGGTGCCGCGCAAGGCAGAGCTCTTGCTCTGCCGAACCATGCGCAAAATGAAGATCGCCTCGTTCAATATCAACGGGATCAAGGCGCGGCTGCCGCGCTTGGTCGAATGGCTGGAAGAAACCCGGCCAAGCGTCGCCTGCCTGCAGGAAATCAAGACGCAGGACGAAGGATTTCCGGCCGCTGAGTTCGAACGCCTGGGCTATCAGGCGATCTGGCACGGCCAGAAGGGATTCAACGGCGTTGCGATTCTCGCTGACGGGGCCAAGCCGGTCGAGATTCAGCGCGGATTGGCTGGCGAACCCGAGGATGAGCACTCGCGGTACATCGAGGCGGATGTTTCGGGTGTTCGCATCGCTTGCATCTATCTTCCCAATGGCAATCCGCAGCCGGGTCCTAAGTTCGACTACAAGCTACGCTGGATGGAGCGGTTGCGCGCGCGGATGGCGGCCATTTCAGCTGAGGAAGTACCCGCAGTGGTGCTGGGCGACTACAACGTCATTCCCCGTGATACCGATGTCTGGTCGCCCGCTGCGATGGCCGATGATGCGCTGATGCAACCCGAATCGCGCGATGCCTATACGCGGCTCCTCGCAGATGGCTGGACCGACGCGCTTGAGCTGCACAATCCGCGCGGCGGGCTGTGGACCTATTGGGACTATCAGGCCGGGGCCTGGCAGCGCGATCATGGTTTCCGCATCGACCACGCTCTGCTTTCGCCGGAACTGGCCGACCGGCTGATCTCCTGCGGCGTCGACAAGGCCCATCGCGGCCGCGAGACGCCCAGCGATCATGCCCCGGTCTGGATCGAGGTTTGGGGTTGACCGGTCGGCAGGGCCGGCCTCAAGCCGGCCCTGCGCCAATCATCAACGATAGAAGACGTGATTGTCGATCCGCCCGACGCGGGTCAGCCGCCAGCCGGGCGAAACCCG
>JBKJTN010000168.1:0-25195 GCA_046590275.1 Novosphingobium sp. | reverse complement strand
GGTAGATGCTGTTGCCCGGAAAGCCGCGCACGCCCAGCATCTGGGTCTTGGGCTGCTTGTGCGTACCGCCGAGTGCCGAGAGATTGGTTTGGCCAAACCGGTCAATCTGCGTCGGCGTGACCATGGCGTGACGCCGCCCGGTCCACACCGCGGCGTCGAAGAAGCGCGAAAAGGGCAGATGTCCCGCGAATTTCGGCTTGTAATCGCCGCGTGGACCCAATGGCACAGGCTCCTCGACCAGATAAGCTTCGCCATCGGTCATCATCAGCTGCGGGGAGTGGGTCAGCTTGGCTAGCCCTGCGCCGATCCGCGGCACTGGACCGATACCGGTAGCGATCCCTTCCGGGCTGCCACGAAAGGCCTCAGCGCAAGCCACTATGCAGAGTTCAGCGAGCGTCGCCATCAGTAGATCGCCAGCGGAAGATTCATCACCGCGACCTTTCCGCCAAGACCGGCAAGGTATTCGGCCTCATCCTCCCCGACAAATTGTCCGGCAACTGCTGACCAGTCACCGGGATCGCGGGCGGCATCGCTATAGGCTTTGAGCCACTTCATGTCCGGCCCGTGGAGTGGCGGCATCGAGCTGGGATGCGCGCCGCCGGGAATTTCGACCACGCCCGATACGAAGCAGCGTTCGAACGCGTTGGTCTGCGCGTCGTCCGGGTAATGATCTTCCATCCGGTCGACCAGTTCCTCGCAGGAAACATAGGTCTTCGCGGCAGCCTTGGCGAACCAGGCGTCGTAATAGCAATCGGGCCCGAGCAGCTGGACATTGCCGCGCCAGTCGCTGCGATTGACGTGGATGATGGCCGCGTCGAGCTTCAGCGCGGGCATGGCGATCAGGACCTCGCCATCAAAATAGGGGGATTGCACGGTCTTGAGCCCACCCAGCTCGGCAAGATCGGTGCCAAGCCCAACCCGGGTGGGCAGGAACGGTAGGCCGAAGGCGGCGGCTTTGAGGCCCCACTGGAACATGCCTTCATCAAGTTCGAGCACCTCGATCTGCCCCGCCTCGCGGGCCTTGCGAAACCAAGGTTCGAGCGGAATTGCATCAAGCGACACAAACGCAAAAACCAGCTTTCTCACCTTGCCCGCCGCGCACAGCATTCCCACATCCGCACCGCCATAGGCGACGATCGTCAGATCCTTCAGGTTCGAGCGAAGGATCGCGCGGACCAGCGCCATCGGTTTGCGCCGCGGACCCCAGCCGCCAATGCCGAGCGTCATGCCGTCGCTCAGCTGAGCGACGATGTCGGCAACGCTCATCCGCTTGTCGAGCGACACCTTATTGCCGAGCATTGTCATCCTGCAGCCTGCTGTTTCATCGCTTCCTGCCAGGCCCAGGCATGGCCCCAGACGCTGATTTCCTTGTGCTGGGTGGTGACCCACGTATCAGGATCGATCACCAGGCCTTCGCAGCCGATCTCAAGGTCGAAGCCCGAGGGTGTCTGGACATAAAAGCCGGTCACCTCATCGTTGACGTGGCGGCCAAGAGTTGCGGACTCCGGATAGCTATACTGCCGCATCCGGTCATGCGCCTTGCCGACCTCGATCAGGTTGGGCATTTCAAGCATCAGGTGCACGCAGCCCGAAGGCGGGATCGGACCTTCGCCGATTGCAAGGCTATGGTGGCGGCCATTGGCGGTATGGAGGAAGGCAAAGCCCATACCGGGGTCTTCCGGCGGTCCTCCCATGAAATAGAACCGCGGCATATCGGTTTTTCCAAAACCGACGACGTCGCAATAGAAGCTGACAGTCTCGGCGAAATTGGGCGCTGAAAGCACAGCGTGTCCCATGCCGAGTTCGCCAGTGACAAAACAAGGCACCCCGATCGGGGAAACGAAGGGCTCTGCCGTCCGGCTATCGCCATGGAAGAATTCAAGCCCGTTTCCTGCCGGATCGCTGGTCCGGAACAGCCCTTCCACGCCGCGCATTGCCGCTTCATCGGCGGTGCCAACCGTTACGGGCCGCCCATGGTTGGCAATGGCATCGGCCAGTTTGGCAAAATCGTCCGCGTTCGAGACTTCATAGCCCGCCGCCAGCAGCCGATCACTACTGCCGGTCTGAATGCGGAAACGGAATGGCCGATCGTCGATCCGGTAGAGCGCTGCGCCATCGGCTGCGTCAGCCGCGCGCATGACCCCGGCGACCTGGGTCAGGAAGTGATCCCATTGTTTTGGCTGCGCGGTTTCGATCACCACATAGCCCAGTGCTTCAACGCTCATCGGCGTCAGCCTCCCTTCACCAGATCGAGAAAATAGGGGCGCTCGCCGCCCCCATCGACTTGAATGCGCGCGCCGCTGACCCAGTTTGCAAGCGGGGAGCAAAGCCACAGCACCGCCCCTGCAAGGTCATCGCCGCTTCCCATCCGGCCCAGCGGCATCGACCGGGCAACTGCTGCCTGTGCCTGCGCGTCGCCGTAGGTGGCTTCGGCATTCTCCGTGGTCATCAGTCCGGCGATGATCGCGTTGACCCGGACGTTGTCCGCCCCCCATTCCTGCGCAAGGCTTTGGGTGAGGTTGAGCAGGCCCGCCTTGGCGGCGCCATAAATGGCAGTCCCGGGTGAAGGGCGTGCACCTGACACGCTGGCGATGTTGATGATGCTGCCGCCGCCAGCCTTGGCCATGTGGGGATAGACTGCCTGCGCCATATATAATGGCCCAACCAGATTAAGCTTCAGGATGGCATCGACGAAGCGTGGGCTGGCGGTCGCCGCGTCGGTCGTCGGGCTTCCGCCGGCATTGTTGATCAGAATGTCGATCCGGCCGAACTTGGTGACCACTGCATCGACCAAAGCGCTGACCTGATCAGGTTCGCGGACATCTGCGGGAAGAAATTCAACCCCTTCAGCCAGTGTTTCAGGCGCGGTTCGCCCGCAGACAATTGCCGTACAACCCGCCTTTGCCAGCGCATTTGCGATCGAGTTGCCGAGCCCTCGGGTTCCACCAGTCACGATCGCAACTTGCCCGGTCAGATAAAGGGTCAGGTCAAGATCGGTGGGTAATGCCAAGACTCGCGGTCCCTTCGCTGGTCAAAAACGCGGAATAATGCATCCATTCGCACTGGAACAACCATTATCGCAAGCGAAATCGCTTTTCAATTGACGATTTGCGTATCAAATGGCATGAAATTTTACGAATGTCTTGGCTCATCAATCCATGAGTCGGGACTTGCAGAGGAGCCAGCCATGGTTAGCGCAGTTGCAATCAAGCCAGAGACGGAAGCGGTGCCCACTCACCAGGAGCTGATTGATCGTGCCCGGGCGATGATTCCCACGCTCAAAGCACGCGCAAAGCAATGCACGGCCGCACGGAATGTACCGGCAGAAACCATTGCGGAGATGCAGGTGGCCGGCTTTTTCCGCATCCTCCAGCCGAAACGCTTTGGCGGTTACGAGATGAGCCCCAACGTCTTTTTCGATGTGCAGAAGCTTATTGCCGAAGGCTGTATGTCGACCGGCTGGATGTATGGTGTGGTTGGCTGCCATCCGTATGAGCTGGCGCTGTTCCACGACAAGGCTCAGCAGGAAGTGTGGGGCGCCGATAATGCGATGCTTGTCTCATCGACCTATCAGCCGGTGGGCAAGGTCGAGCACACTGATGGAGGGTTCTTCCTGTCGGGGCATTGGGGCTTTTCGACCGGATCGCTCCATTGCGGCTGGGTTCTGCTCGGCGCGTTGATCTTTCCGCCCGATGGCAAGGGTCCGCCGGAAATGCGGACCTTCCTGTTGCCGCGCTCGGACTATCAGATCATCGAAGACAGCTGGGATACCTTTGGTCTTCAGGGAACCGGAAGCCTGGATATCGTGGTCGACCGGGCCTTTGTGCCCGATTACCGGACCCATAAGGCATCGGACGGCTTCCTTTGCCAGAACCCGGGGCAGGCTGACAACACCGCGCCGCTCTATGCCCTACCGTGGGCACAGGTGTTTGTCCGCTCGGTCTCGACTGCGGCTTTTGGCGGAGCGCGGGCCGCGATCAATGCTGCCATGGGCATCATGAAGGACCGGGTATCGACCAACACCGGAAAGGCCTCGAAGGCCGATCCGATCCTCCATGCAGCGATTGCAGCAGCGCATGCCCAATCGCTTGAGATGGAAGCAACACTGCGCCTCACCTTTGACGACCTCATGGCAATTGCCGAGCGCGGCGAGAGCATTCCGATGGAGAAGCGGGCGCTCTATGCCTATCAGTCATCCACGGTCGTGCGCAGACTGGCGCGGCTGGTTGATGATGTGATGCAATTGCTGGGCGGGCGCGCGGTTTATATGTCGAGTGAGATTATCCAGCCCTGGCTCGATCTTAACGCCGCCCGCGCCCATGTTGCCAATGACCCGGCGAACCGCACCGGCGATGTGGTTGGGACGATGCTGGGTGAAGAGCCTGCCTTCACATTCCTTTGAAGGATAATCTGTGACCGAACTTCGAGAAGCGACTTACCCGGTCGCCGGCGGCTACGACATTCATCTCAAAGAGACTGGTGCGGGGCCAGTGGTGGTGTTTATCCATGGTAGCGGCCCGGGTGCATCGGGTGCGTCCAATTTCCGGCAGAACTATGAGGCCTTTGTCGCAGCGGGTTACCGGGTGATCCTGCCCGATCTGATCGGCTATGGCGCATCGTCCAAGCCGGAGGGGATAGATTACACGCTCCAGCTGTTCACCGACACGCTTTATGAAGCCCTAATCGCGCATGGGATCACCAAGGCCTCGCTCATCGGCAATTCGCTGGGCGGCGGGGTTGCGATCCAAATGACGCTCGATCATCCAGAATTCGCCGAAAAACTGATCCTGATGGCGCCGGGCTGTGTCGAAGAACAGGCCAGCTATTTCACCATGCCGGGGATTGCCAAGATGGTTTCGGGCTTTGGCAGCCCCGATTTCAATCTGGATGAACAGCGCCGCCTGATCGGCAATCTGGTCCATCCCGATTTTGCGTCCAGGATTCCCGATGCTCTGGTGCAGGAACGCTTCGCAGTCGCACGGACGCAGCCCAAGGATGTACTGGTGCGGATGCGGACTCCTAATCTGGGGCCACTGGTGGGGCAGATAAGGCAGCCGATTTTTGTGATGTGGGGCCATAATGACGAGTTCTGCCCTGAAAGCGGCGCGCGCTATTTCCTCGATCAATGCGCCGATGCCCGCTGCCTGACCTTCGCGCGGACCGGCCACTGGGTGCAGGTTGAGCGCTCGGAAGAATTCAACCGCTACTCAATCGATTTCCTTACATGACCCTGGCCGAAAAATACGGCGCTCAACTCTATGATTGCCTGCGCGACCGGCGAACAGTTTCGCCGCTCATCGCGCGCGATCCCTCGCTGACGATCGATGATGCCTATGCCATCTCGCTGGATTTCCTGGCCCGCCGCCGCAAGGATGGCGAGCGAGTGGTCGGCAAGAAGATCGGGGTCACTTCCAAGGCCGTGCAGGACATGCTGGGTGTCCACCAACCCGATTTCGGGTTCCTGACCGACTGGATGCAGGTCAATGGCGATATCGACGTTAACGCCAAGGCGCTGATCGCGCCACGCGCTGAAGCCGAGATTGCCTTCATCCTGAAGGATGGCCTCAACGGTCCCGGCGTGACCGCCGCCGATGTAATCGCCGCGACCGAGAGCATCGCGCCGTGTTTCGAGATTGTCGACAGCCGGATCGAGGACTGGAAGATCGGGATTATCGATACGGTGGCCGACAATGCCTCTTGCGGAGTGTTCATTCTGGGCGAGGCGCGAGCGGATCCGCGCGACCACGATCTTGCCGCACTCTACGTGACTGTAACCAAAAACGGCTCGCCGCTGTCCGAAGGTTATGGCTCGGCCGTGCAGGGCAATCCGGCGCAGGCCGTCGCCTGGCTGGCCAATACACTGGGCGCTTATGGCGTGACGCTGGATGCCGGCGATATCATCCTATCGGGCTCGCTGGTGCCGCTGGCACCGGCGGTCAAAGGCGATATCTTTGAAATGACGCTGCACGGAATTGGTGGCTGTACTGCGCGCTTTGTATGAAGGATTGAAATGGAACGGGTAAAGGCTGTGATTATTGGGTCGGGCAATATCGGCACCGATCTAATGATCAAGATGATCAAATACCCCCAGAACATGGAACTGGTCGCGGTGGTCGGGATCGATGAGGCATCGGAAGGCTTGGCGATGGCACGGGACCGCGGGATTGCGACCACACATGAAGGGATCGAAGGCCTCAAAAAGATGGCCTGCTATCCCGAAATCGGCATCGCCTTCGATGCAACTTCGGCTTACGCCCACAAGCTTCATGACGCAGCCTTGCGTGCAGATGGGATCCAGGTGGTCGATCTTACCCCGGCCGCGATCGGCCCGTTCATCATCCCGCCGGTCAATATGGATCAGCACCTCGGCGCTCCCAACGTCAATATGGTGACTTGCGGCGGGCAGGCGACGATCCCGATGGTCGCTGCGGTCAGCCGGGTTGCCAAAGTTCATTATGCCGAAATCGTGGCCTCGGTCTCGTCGCGCTCGGCAGGACCGGGCACACGCGCCAATATCGACGAGTTCACCCGCACCACCGCGCGCGGGATCGAGGAAGTTGGCGGCGCGGCCAAGGGCAAGGCAATTATCATCCTCAACCCGGCCGAACCGCCAATGATCATGCGCGATACGGTTTTCACTCTGTCCGAAGGCGGCGATGAAGAGGCAATCCGGGCCTCGGTCAAGGCGATGGTGGCGCAGGTGCAGAAATACGTCCCCGGCTACCGGCTGAAGCAGGAAGTCCAGTTTGAACGCTATGGCGACAACAACCAGCTGCATATTCCCGGCATGGGCGATTTCACCGGCATCAAGACCAGCATCTACCTCGAAGTCGAAGGCGCGGGCGATTATCTGCCAAGCTATTCGGGGAACCTCGACATCATGACGGCAGCGGCCAAGGCAACGGGCGAACTGCTCGCGGTGCGGAGGATGGCGGCATGAGCGGCTTCAACGTCGAACGGCATGACAAGCTTTATATCCAGGACGTGACCCTGCGCGACGGCATGCATGCGATCCGCCATATGTACGGGCTCGATCATGTCCGCGCCATTGCCAAGGTGATCGATGCGGCGGGCGTCGATGCGATTGAGGTTGCCCATGGCGATGGCCTGTCGGGGACCAGTTTCAACTATGGCTTTGGCGCGCATACGGATTGGGAATGGCTGGAAGCGGTTGCCGAGGTTCTGACCAAATGCGTTCTGACAACCTTGATCCTGCCAGGCCTTGGGACGGTTGATGAATTGCGCCGCGCACACGGCCTGGGGGTCCGCTCGGTCCGGGTTGCGACCCATTGCACCGAGGCCGATGTCTCGCGGCAGCATATCGGGATCGCCCGCGATCTGGGCATGGACGTTGCGGGCTTCCTGATGATGAGCCACATGATCGGCGCTGAGGCATTGGCCCAGCAGGCCTTGCTGATGGAAAGCTACGGGGCGCACTGCGTCTATGTGACTGACAGCGGAGGGGCACTCGACATGGACGGGGTGCGCGACCGGCTGCGCGCCTATGACAAGGTGCTGAAGCCCGAAACCCAGCGCGGGATGCATGCCCACCACAATCTGTCGCTGGGCGTCGCCAACTCGATCGTCGCCGCGCAGGAAGGCGCGGTGCGGATCGATGCTTCGCTGGCTGGAATGGGCGCAGGGGCCGGCAACGCGCCGCTCGAAGTGTTTATCGCGGCGGCTGATCGCAAAGGCTGGAACCACGGCTGCGATGTGATGATGCTGATGGATGCTGCCGAAGATCTCGTCCGCCCACTCCAGGACCGCCCGGTCAGGGTTGACCGCGAAACCCTGTCGCTCGGCTATGCCGGGGTTTACTCCAGCTTCCTGCGCCACGCCGAAAAAGCTGCCGCTGATTACGGCCTCGATACCCGCGAGATCCTGGTCGAACTCGGTCGGCGCAAGATGGTTGGCGGGCAGGAAGACATGATTGTCGATGTTGCGCTCGATCTGTTGAAGGCGAAGAATGGCTGAGGTCTCGATCTACAAGCCCTATCCCGCAGCCGAGGTGCCGGGCTGGGATCTGGAAACCGAAGTGGCGGTGATCGGCTTTGGTGCGGCCGGCGCCTGCGCGGCGATCGAAGCGGCCGGTGCGGGCGCCAAAGTGATATTGTTTGAACGCAATTCGGGCAGCGGCGGCGCCTCGGGCCTCTCAGGCGGCGAGATTTATCTTGGCGGTTCGGGTGGGACCCAGGTTCAACAAGCAGCCGGTTTCATCGATACAACTGAGGATTTTGCCGCCTATCTCAAGATGGCGGGCGGGCCTTGCGTGGACGAGGCGAAATGCGACCTTTACGCAGTGGAATCGGTGGGTCACTTCGCCTGGCTCAAAGCCCAGGGGGTGCCGTATCGCGGCAATTATCTGCCCGGCAAAGTCATCGAGCCGACCGACGATTCCACCCTGATCTGGTCGGGCAGCGAGGCGGCGGCTCCGTTTTGCAATCACGCCAACCCGGCCCCGCGCGGTCATGTAATCCAACATATGGGTTGGGGAGGCGGACGCCCGCTGGTCGATATTCTTGAGGCCAGGGCGCGCACGCTGGGGGTAGACGTAGTTGTCGATGCCCGCGCCGTCGCGCTGGTGCAGGATAGCGAGCGGATCGTCGGCGTGGTCATGCGGATCGACAACCAGAACCGCTTCGTGCGCGCCACCAAGGGCGTTGTCCTGGCAACCGGCGGTTTTGTTATGAATGAGGCGATGCGCCGCAAATATTGCCCGGACAGTTTCAAGATCAACAGCCCGATCGGCGACAAAGATGACGGGGTCGGGATTGAACTGGGGGTGAGCGCTGGCGGCGACGCTATCCATATGGACCAGTTCTTCACCACCTGCCCGTGGACCATTCCCGAACCGCAGGCCAAGGGCGTATTCGTCAATATCGCCGGCCAGCGCTTCATCAACGAGGATTGCTACCACGGCCGGGTCAGCCGGACTATGATCGATCAGCCGGGCGACCGGGTTTATCTGCTGCTCGATAGCGCGCACTTCGATCAGCCGCTCGATCTGACCGGGATCACGATTGTCGGCACGGGCGACAGCTGGGAAGAGGTTGAGGGCGAACTGGAAATGCCCGCAGGCTCGCTTTCGGCAACGATGGAATTCTACAACCGCCACGCCAAAGAGGGCCGCGATCCGCTGTTCGATAAACGCACCCCGATCCTCACCGCCCTCGATCAAGGGCCGTTCGTGGCACTCGAGCTCAATTTCCAGACCAGCTATTTCAGCTTCTTCACGCTCGGCGGCCTCAAGACCTCGACCGATGCCGAAGTGCTCGACCGTTCGGGCAAGCCGATCGCGGGGCTGTTCGCAGCGGGCCGGTGCACGTCGGGCTCCCGGCGTGGGGGCATGGTTATAGCTCGGGCATGAGCCTGGCCGATTGTACCTTCTTCGGCCGGCAGGCTGGCCGGAAGGCCGCGGCGGGATGATAACAACCGCAGCCTTGATCGAGGCGGCCCGCAAGCAGACGGGTCTTACCGATTTCGGCGATATGTGGTTCATGGGTCCGCTGGAAAAGCTGGTCGGCTGGGTCAACCGAGATGCGGGACTGATCGCTCCTGATGCGGGCGGCGGCGGCAGGATTGCCTCGGCGCTGGCCGACCGATTGCAGCTGGTCCAATACTTCAAAGACAATCCGGCTGCACTCGATGAGCAGGTCGAGGTTGCCTGCGCGGTAATCGGCCTGCCGCGAACCGGATCTACCGTAATCCACCGGCTGCTCTCCAGCTCGCCCAAGCTAACCGCGCTGTACTGGTGGGAAACCGCGTTCCCGCTCCCCCTGCCCGGTGAGAGCATTGATGATCCCTCGCCCCGAATGGAGGCGGCCAAGGGCTTTGTCGATTACCTGCTGAACGAATGGCCCGACTTCGAGAGCATCGACCCGATGGACGCCATGGCGGTCAACGAGGAAGTGACGCTGCTCGATCGCACGTTTCAGTCGACCACCTACGATTCGATGATGCCGATTCATGAATATGGCTATTGGCAGGCGGATCAGGATCATGAGCCGGCCTACCGCGATCTTGAGCTGTGCATGAAGGCGATCCAGTATCAGCGGGCACGGCGCGGGCTGCCGCGGCGGCCGTGGGTGTTCAAGACGCCGCATCATGTGCTGGGCGGGATCGGCGGACTGCTGAAAGTCTGGCCAGACGTGAAGCTGATCATGACCCACCGCGATGTCGGCCAGGTGCTCCCCAGCTATTGCAGCATGTGTGCTTCGCTCAGCATCTCGACCTCGACCACCTATGCGCGCGAAAACGAAGGCGCGCATTGGACGCGTCGGTTCATGACCGGGCTCGAACGGTTCATGGCGCTGCGTGCAACGCTGCCGCCGGGCAAGGTCATCGACGTTCGGTATCAGGATACGGTGAGCGATCCGATGGGCGTGGCGCGGCGACTGATGCAAGCGCTGGGCCTTGGCGTTGATCCTGCGGACGAGGCTGCGTTCGCGGCCTGCATTGCCAAAAATGCTCGCGAAAGCCGGCCCCGGCACAAATACTCGGCCGAGCAATTCGGGTTGACGCCCGAAGGGATTGCCCGCGATTTCGCCTTCTACCACCAACAATTTCTGCAATCGGGAGAAACTGCATGATCCTCAAGGGCAAGGTCGTGATCATCACCGGGGCTGGTCCGGGCATGGGCCAGGCGATGTGCCGGGGCGCGGCTGCGGAAGGCGCGAAAGTGGTGGTTTCTGCTCGGTCTGTCGCGGCGATCGAGAAGATCGTCGCTGAGATCAAGGCCGCTGGCGGCGAGGCGATTGCTGCCCCCTGTGATGTTTCGAAAACTGAGGATTGCAACGCCCTTGCCAAGGCTGCGCTCGACAAATGGGGGCGGATCGATGGCATGGTCCATTCGGCCTATTACCATCCCGATTGGGCCAACCTCGACGTTCATTCGATCGATCAGCTGAGGCAGGTGCTCGATGTTGTAGCGGTCGGCGGCCTTCGGATGGCACAGGCGGTTATCCCGGCGATGAAAGCGCAAGGGTCGGGCGCAATCGTCAATATCTCGACGCTCGCATCGCGCAAACCGATGCCGGGCGAAGGCGGGTATGCGATGGCCAAGGCGGCGGTGAACCAGCTGTCGCGTCAGCTGGCAGTCGAACTTGCCGGATCCGGAATCCGTGTCAACACTGCACTGATGGGCTGGATGGATGGCGCCCCGCTGGATGGCTATTTCCAGTCGATGGGCGAGGCAGGTGCAGCCTTCCGCAAGCAGCGCGCGTCCGAAATTCCGGTGGGCCACATCCCGCCCGACAAGGATTGTGCCAAGGCCGTGTATTTCCTGCTCTCGGACTATGCGAGCGAGATCACCGGAGCAGCGCTGGATGTGAATGGCGGGGATTGGGTCGCTCCATGAGCGACCCCGCCCAGGCATGGCGCGACTTCTGCGCCAGGCTTGCCGAGGCGGGCCAGATCATCCTCGCGCCCGATGTGTCCGATGATCCGCTGATCCGCACTGAGGGCTTCCGTTACCTCTCGCGCCTGACCAAGCTTGCGCTGGAACAATATGTCGAGGCGGCAGATCCCGATTTTCCATTTTTCTACCAGCTGAGCCACGAAACCGGCAAGATCGGCGCGGATAACCCGGACAATGAGTATTGGAACGCCTCGATCAAAGGCAGCAATGACTACCGGATAACCGGCAGACGCGGTTCGATGTTCTACTTCTCGATCGTCGCCAATGCGATGCGCTACCATATCGATGGCAGCGCGCACGCAACCGGCAGCCTGATGAATGACGAGATCGTCTGGGGACCGGACGGCGAGGTGGAAATCATCGCCTCGTGCAATCCGCAGCCCGGAAACTGGCTCAAGCTGGAACCCGATGCCAGCGTGATTATCATCCGCCAGTCCGCGCTGGACAGGGCAACCGAACGCGGCGGAGAGTTTCAGATCGAACGGATCGGCGGGCCAGCCGTCCCCGCTCCGCTCAGCGCTGAAACGCTGGCAGACGGGCTAGGTGCGGCGGGTCAGTTCGTGAATGGAGTGGCGGGCACTTTTGCCGATTGGACGCGGTTGTTCCGTCAGCATCCCAACCAGTTCCCGGCGATCGATCAGGCGATGTTCCAGAAGGGCGGCGGGGCCAAGGACATCTATTACGCCCACAGCTATTGGCGGATAGCAGCTGACGAGGCGTGGGTGATCGAAGTGACCCCGCCAGAATGCTATTACTGGAATTTCCAGCTCGATAACTGGTGGATGGAAAGCCTTGATTATCGCTTCCGCCAGATGACGGTGAACAAGCATTCCGCGAAGCTGGAGCCGGACGGATCAGTGCGGATTATCTGCGCGGCGCGCGATCTAGGTGCCGGCAACTGGATCGACACTTGCGGCCATAGCGAAGGAACTGCCCTGCTGCGGTGGGCAGGCGCTGATGTGCATCCCTTGCCCGTGGCCCGAATCGTGAAACTGGAGGATCTATGATGCTGGAGTGGATGAAAGCCGCCAAGTCTCACCTTGAAGACCCGGTTTTCGGGCTCGATCCCGATGCGATTACGCGGTCGGACACGGTCGAGATCAAGGCACCGGCGAAAATCGCTTGGGACGTGTTGACCGATCTGCCACGCTATAATGAATGGAACCCGTTTTGCATCCGCGCGGTATCGACTCTCAAGCTGGGCGATCCCATCGAAATGACGTTGATCAACTATGCGACCGCGGGCGGGCCGACCGTCCCCAACCTTGAGTATATCTGCGCGTTCGAGCCGGAAAAGCTGCTCAGCTGGGAATTTCCCAACCTCGATTTCTGGCCCTACCCGGCTCGGCGCGATCAGGTGATCGAAGCCACCGGCCCCGCCAGTTGCCGGTATTATTCGACCGATGCCTTTCTTGGCGCCAATGGCATCCATGTGTTCCGGTTCGCAGGGCCCTGGGTGAAGCGCGCGTTTGACGATAGCGGCCTGGCGTTAAAGCTGCGGGCGGAAGCGCTATTTGCAGCGCAGTAGGGACATTGAAGCGGGGAGGGAAACATGCAGAAAATTGATTGGCCACGCTTTCTGATTGCCGGAACGATCGGCGCGGTGGTAATCTTCGTGCTCGACATATTCTGGCACGGTACAATCGCGAAGGATATGTATGCCGGCTATCCGCAGCGGCCGATGGCGGAGATGGAGGGGCTGTTTCCGTTCCTGTTCGGCACCTACATCGTCCAGCTACTGATGTTCAGCTTCCTGTTCCTGCGGCTCTATCCGGCACGGGGCGTGAGGAGCGCGGTGTGGTGGGGCATCTGGGGCGGGCTGTTTGTGGTCGTGCCCAACATGCAGTTCTTCGTGGCAGTGAGGGACACCAGCTGGACGATATTGTGGATGCAGGTGATCGAAGGCATCGCCTTGTGCGTCATGATGGGGGTGCTGTTTAACGTGCTCTACCGGCCAAGGCAGTCAGCCTGATTGGATGGGAATGACCGAGGCCCTTTCCGCCCGGCTCCGCGCACTTGAAGACCGCGAGGCTATCCGCGATCTAATTGCCGGCTACGGCCCATTGGCCGACACCGGAAATGCGGCAGCCCTTGCGGCGCTGTGGCAGGAAGGCGGCGTCTACGCGGTCGGCGGCATGGGTGAGAGCACGGGCCGCGCCGCCATCGCTGCCTTGATCGCCGGCCCGGTTCACCAGCAGCTGATGAGCGATGGCTGCGCGCATGTGCTCAGCCCCGTGACTATCGAACTCGATAGCGACCGCGCCACCGCGCGCGGCTATAGCTGCGTCTTCCGATGGACGGGGGAAAGCTGGGAAGCCGCCCGCGTCTCCGCCAATCGCTGGGGGCTGGCACGCCACAACGGCCAGTGGCAGGTGACCCGGCGGGATAATGCGCTGCTCAATGGGGATGAGGTGGCTCGCGCTTTGCTCACCCCGCCAGTTGCCCCCCATCGACCGTAAGCAACGAGCCGGTTACCTTGCGGGCGGCATCCGATGCAAGATAGGCAATCGCTTCGGCGATGTCGGACGGCGCACACATTCCGTCGACCAGCTTGGGGGCGTTGCGCATCACCAGGCTCCAGTCGACATCGCCCTCGGGCGGGGCGCTGTTGCCCATCGGTGTATCGACATGGCCCGGGCAGACCGCGTTGATCCGCACGCCCTTGCTGGCAAACTCGATCGCCAGGCTTTTGGTGATCGCGGCGACGCCATGTTTGGAGGCGGCATAGGCGACCGTATAGGCAATCCCCTGCAGCGCGGCGGTCGAAGCAGTGTTGACGATCGCCCCTTTGCTCTTGATCAGATGAGGCAAGGCGGCCTGGCACATGGCGAAGACACTGGTGGTGTTGATCCGCAGGATCCGTTCGAAATCCTCGAGCGAGAAATCCAGGCTCGGCCCCCATTTGAGCATGCCGGAGATATTGGCGAGCACATCAAGCCCGTCCTTGCTCGCCGCTTCGACCAGCGCACGGCACGAGACGAAGTCGCTGGCGTCATAGGGAACGATCTGCGGCACACTCGCCATCATGCCCGCAGTCTCGGTCAGGCCCGCCGCATTGATGTCGCCGATCGCGACCGATGCACCCTCATTGGCGAACAGGATCGCGGTGGCGCGGCCAATACCTGACGCTGCGCCAGTCACCAAAACTCTCTTGCCCGAAAACCTCATCATTCTCTCCCTTTATCCTTGATATGCGTAGTAACGTTCGCCAGTCTCTACGCATAGGAGAAAAGTGATGAATCTCGAACAACGCGTTCAGCGGTTGGAGGATGAAAGCGCGATTCGTTCGCTCAAGGCGCGCTATTTGCGCTGCTGCGATCTGCGCGATCCGGCGGGCGTCCGCGATACGCTGGTGCCCGATGGCGTGGTGATCGCCTATGAAGGCTTTCCCGCCTTTGATAACCGCGATGCCTTTGTCGAGGTTTTTACCCAGATGGGCTGTCAGCCGGGGATCTACGATATTCACCACGCCACCAATGGTGTCATCAGCTTTGAGAGCGAGGTGCGGGCAACTGGCCTGTGGTCGCTCCATTTCCAGACGATCATCCTCGCCAATCGTTCGGTCACGGAGATGGGTGTCGAATATCAGGACGTTTACGTGAAACAGGATGACCGCTGGTGGATTGCAGAGACGCGGACCAGCCGGACGATGTTCCTTGGCCAGACCATCGGCATAGACGGCACGCCCAAGGTGTTCGCGCTTGGCGTGGGTCCAGAAGCATTCGGAGAACAGTGATGGCCAAATTCTCAAGCCAGCAGCTGTCCGATCTGGAAGAGATCCGCCAGCTCAAACATGCCTATTTTCGCTGCATCGATACCGGCAATGAGACCGAGCTGGCGAGCCTGTTCACCGAAGATGTGACGATCGATCTGCGCGGCGGCGCTTACCGGGCGAAGGTTTCCGGGCGGCAGAATATGGTCGATTTCATCTGCAGCGCCTTCAACGGCGACATCATTGCCCAGCACCACGGCCACGGCCCAGAAATCGCCTTCATCGGGCCTGATACAGCCGAGGGCGACTGGTATCTGCAGGACATGTTCATCGATCCTGCGCGCGGCACAAACACCGTTGGCACGGCGATCTATCATGACCGTTATGTCCGCGCTGCCGATGGCTGGAAAATCGCCCACAGCGAATATGACCGGGTTTACGAGATGGTGCTGCCGATTGATGAAAGCGCAAAGGTGACATACCATTTGCTCGCGAAGACCGGGCGTAAACCCGATGCGCGGATCGATATCTCGCCGTGGCTCGAATGGTATGACTAGGACTTAAGGCATCGCACCAGTCAGATGGGCAGACAGGTCGCCGATCAGATCCGCTTCGAACCGGCGGTGGGTGAAATGCCAGCTTCCGCCCGCCTTGCTGAACCGGTCATGATAGCGCCCGCCGATGATCGGTTGCAGGGCAAGGTCCTGGGCCGCCTGGAACACGATTATGGACGACTGCGCCCGGGCGGTTTCATTGCCGTCGGGCTCGATAATGATGTTGGAGCAGACATGGCGGGTCTGCGGCGTGCCATTATCGGGGTAAACCCGGACCGATTGGCGTAGGGTCTCGGCTATGGCCGCCGGATCGTGGCGGAACACCGGGCCGCCCATGCCATAGTCCAGCTCAGCCTTGGCAAAGATCGCGCCAACGCCATCAAAATCAGCCGTATCAACCAACAGGCAATAGCGATGCATCAGGTTCTGGATCGCAAAATAATCATCGGCCAGCATGATCAGACCACTTCGAACGCTTCGAAATCGGGTTTGGACATGGCGACAGCGAAGGCCTCATAGTCCCATGGCCAGGTGATCGGCACGCCGGTTGCGTCAAGATACCAGCTGGTGCAGCCACTGCCGAAGATGCTGGCTTTGGCGGCCTTGATGCGCCGTTTCTCATAATCGCCATGCGCCTTGTGGCTGGCAACGATGCCCTTGGCGTTGCCTTCCGCTACCCGGTTCAGCAGCTGTGCGATAAAGCCCCACTGCTTCTCTGCCACGTCGATCAGCGAGAAATTGCCGACCGGCGACGACGGACCGTTCATCAGGAACAAGTTCGGAAATTCGGGAATCGAAATTGCCATATAGGCGTTGCAGCGCACCGCCCAGGCGTCTTCCAGATCGCGTCCGCCGATCCCGGTGACGCGGGTGGGGCGAATGAAGCGATCGGTGTGGAACCCGGTCGCCAGCGCCAGCACGTCCAGCTTGTGGAGCATGCCTTCGTTGTCCCGCACGCCCTCAGGCACGATTTCGTCAATCCCGCAGACGATCGTCTCGACATTCGACTGCTGGGCAACAGCATAGTAATCGGCCGAATAAATCAGCCGCTTGCAGGCCGCGCGGTAATTCGGGCGGAGCTTTTCGCGCAACACCGGGTCGATCACCGATTGCTCGAGATTCATCAGGCAATAGCCCTCGATCTCCTTCATCTGCGGGCCATCGATATCGGTAATTCCCATAGTGAAACGCTGGACGTTCGCTTCATAGGTCGGGTCATACCGAATGGCGTTGATCGCATCGATGCTGGCACGGAAACGGGCCTTGTCTTCCTCGGTATATTCATAGTTGGGGTAAGGCATGATCCATTGCGGCGAGCGCTGGAAATGAACGATGTCATGCCCCGCCTTGCCCAGCGCGGTCGCCATCTGCACCCCGGTCGAGCCGTTGCCGATGATGCCGATGCGCTTGCCTTTCAGCGACACGCTGTCATCCCATTGTGCGGTATGCATAGCCCTGCCCGCGAAGCTCGCCAAGCCCTTGATGTCAGGGATCTTTGGGTGGTGCAAAACGCCGGTTGCGACGATCACGACATGGGCGTCGCTGAAAGCGCCATCGGGTGCTTCCAGCTCCCAACGGTCATCCTTCCATGCCATCGCCACGATCTCGCTGTTGAAGCGGATCAGCGGGCGGATGCCGTAATCGTCGACCACTTTCTCGAAATAGGCCTGGATTTCCGGGCCGCCGACCAGATAGGCCGACCATTCGGGATTGGGCGCAAATTCATAGGTATAGGCATGCGCCGGCACATCGCAGGTGAGGCCAGGATAGCGATTATCCCGCCACGTTCCGCCGATCCGGTCGGCCTTCTCATAGACAGTGACCTGGGTGTGCCCAGCCTCGCGCAATTTGATCGCCGCGAGAATGCCAGCCATCCCCGCGCCAATCACAGCAAATTTCTTGTCGGGAAGAGGCACAGTAATTCCTTAGAATTTGACGCCCAATGTCAGGCCATAGGTGCGCGGATCGGGGAAATAGCCGACCGTGAGGCCACCGAAGCCCGGTCCGAAATCGATGAAGTTCTGCGGATTGCTCTCCTTGGTGAGATTGCGGACCCAGGCTGCAAGTTCTGCATTGAGACCACCCAGCCTCAGATCGCTCAAAGCCGCCCGCAGATTGATGATCGTCCGGCCTCTTGACCGAGTGGTAAAGGCATTCTGATCCGACGGCGTGGGCGTGGTGAGCGCATAGGGGAAGGTGAAGTAGGCCGAGACAAAATTCATGTCGCCAGTCAGATTGAATTTTCCCCAGTCACCCTCGGCAATCCGCCAATCTGCCCCGATCGCAGCGGTGTATTTGGGTGCGTGCGGGAAGGCGCGGTTGTTGGTTACGTCAATGCCGCCGTCGATGTAGCGGTTGTATCTGGCATCGAGGTAAGCAATCGAACCGTTGATCGTCAGCCAATCAGCAGGGCGTGCGATCGCTTCAAGCTCAAGCCCCTGAATCCGCGCCGAAGCGGCATTGCGGACAATTGATGAGGCCGCGCCGGTTGCCTCGAAGATCGATAGCTGAATGTCTTTGTGCTGATCGCGAAACGCGGCGAGATTGAGGATCAGGCTGTTGTCGAGCAGCTTTGTCTTGATCCCCAATTCGTAGCTGTCGACCTTTTCAGGCCGGTAGGGATTGCAGAGTTCGAACGCGCCGGTCGGGCAACCAGCGAAAGGTGCCCGGAAATCGTTGGTTTCGCCGTTGAATCCGCCGGATTTGAACCCGCGGGCAAACCGGGCGTAGACATTGACGTTGTCGTTCACCTCATAGCTGAGCGTCGCTGCCGGACTGAAGTTGTTATATTTGGCGTCAGGCACCCCGCCATAGGGAATATTGACCAGCGTTACGGCAGGAGTGCCGGGGATTTGCAGGAACCGGCGAACGTCCTTCCTTTCATGCGTATAGCGCCCACCCAAGGTCAGCTTGAACGCATCGGTCAGCTTGTAATCGAGCTGGGCAAAAAGAGCATAAGCCTCGGTGTGCGAGCCGTAATCGGACTGAAACCGCGTCGAGCCGCCGAAGAAGCTTTGGGGTCCAAGCGTTTCGGCCTTCTCCTTGTAGTAAAATCCGCCAAGCACATAGTTCAACCGATCGCTCGCTGCCGTGCCGGTCAGCTGCAGTTCCTGGCTGTAGGCGTGGAAGGTGGTGAAGCGCTGGGTGAATGCGACATCAAGCGGCGAGCCGTCGAGATCGAGGCTGTCGGACCAGCGGAGGTTGCGATAGGCGCTGATCGACTTGAGCGTCGCCGCACCCAGTTCAACGGCAATAGTCAGCGAATGGCCGTAAGTCCGCGACTTTTCGAACAGTGGCGATCCGTCAATGCTGCCGGTGCTCTGGCGGGTGGGGTTGGTGTACAGGTTGAGCGGGAAGAACGCCCCGGCAAAGGGATAGGACGGCGATGCTGGATCGAAGATATCGCGCGGATCGCCGTTGCGATTGACCTTGACCAGCTGGGCATAATCGGGCCGCTGGTTGAAGCGGCTGTAATCCAGGGCATAGTCGATGGTGATATTGTCGGAAGGCTCGGCACGCAGCTGGAACATGCCGCTTTCGCCATAAAGATCATTGGTATCGGTAACCGAGTTTGGCCGCGCCAGGAACGCGGCAGGAAAAGGATTGGGGCCGATTTTCACGAATCCGTCGCGCTTCTGGATCTGGCCTGACAGTTTGGCCGAGAAGATTCCGAATTTGGGCAAGTTCAGTATCGCCTTGCCCTTCATGTAATCGAAGTTGCCATAGGTGATCTCTGCCGATCCGCCCGCTTCGCCGCTTGGCTTCTTGGTCACCAGATTGACTGCCCCGGCCAAGGCGTTTCGTCCATAAAGCGTCCCTTGCGGTCCGCGCAGAATCTCGACGCGTTCAAGATCGGCAACATCGAAAATCGATCCCTGCGCCTTGGCAATATAGACGCCATCGAGATACAGCCCGACCGCCGGCTCCCAGGTTACCGCCGGATTGATGGTCACCGAGCCGCGGATCGAGATTTGCGAAATTGTCTTGTTCGATGGTGCGCGCTCGATCTTGACGTTGGGGGCGATCGAACCAAGCCGGTCGATCGAACTGATATCGCGGGATTCAAGATACTCGCTGGAAACCGCCGAGATCGCGATCGGCACGTCCTGGATGTTCTCGGAACGCTTTTGGGCCGTGACGATGATGTCACCAATGCCGCCGTCCTGCGGTGCATCCGCGGTTTGAGCCCAGGCGAGATCGGACGCCAGCATCGACAGGGCGCATACGCCTGATTTCAAGAGAAGTGATTGCCTCATGGTAATCTCCCAAAGTTCGGAGCCTGCTTTGAGCGGCTCTGACTATTCCGCAGCGATCTTAGTTATGCGTAGTGAATAGTCTCATGAGTTACGCAAAAGCAAGCATAATGCTCGATATGATCGCGAATCATGTTGCCAGTTGCAGTATTGACGATATGAAACAATTCGGGAGGCGACGGCATGACTGATCTTGAGGTGCGGATCGACCGGCTGGAATCACTCGACGCGATCCGTCAGCTCCCGGCCAAATATGCGCTCGCGCTCGACATGCGCGATATGGATGCAATGGTCTCATTGTTCCCGGCCGATGTTCGGGTTGGCAAGGGTGCCAGCGGCCGCGCCGCGCTGCGCGCCTATATGGACCAGACGCTGCGCTCACGCTTCACCGGGACATCGCACCATATCGGCGGCCATATCATAGAATTTGACCATCCCGATCACGCGCACGGCGTGGTTTATTCCAAGAACGAGCATGAGACCCCGGTGAGTGACGGGCCCGACGAATGGGTTATCATGCAGATGATGTATGTTGATGATTATGTCCGCTCCGACGGGCGCTGGTACTTCGCGAGGCGTTTGCCGCTCTATTGGTATGCCAGTGATCTGGGCAAGCCGCCGATTGGCGCCAACAAGATGCGCTGGCCGGGCACCGAATGGGTCGAAGGCAATTTCCACAAGCTGTTCCCCAGTTTCGCTGAATATTGGACGCGCGATGGCGATCATGGCGGCCCGGCGCCTGAACCGGCGCCTCTCGACGGCTTCCTCAACGCGATGCGGCGCGGGGCGGCTGCTCCCAAGGTCAAGGTCAGGGCGGATTGATGCGTAAGCGCTGGGTCGTACTCGGTCTGCTGGTAGCGGTTTGTGGCGCATCCGCGCTGGGCTGGAGCAACGCCAACCGCGAACAGGCCGAGGCAAAGGCAATAGCAGGTGGATCTCTTGCTCCGGTGACTTGGGATGCGAATTTCAAGCCGCAGCCGGTCCCAGGCAATTTCGATCCCAACCCCAATCTCGCCGCTGGCACCAATGGGACGATGCACGGGAACGGCTATCAGTCCGATACGCATGAAACTGCCGGACCAACCGGAACCGCGCTCACCGTCCGCAGCCGGGTGGCGGGCAATGGCCTGCCGCGGCAATGCGCGACCTTCGTATTCCGCTCGGATGGAAAACCGATCGTGATGTGCGGGGGAATTTCGGGCTTCCGCATGGTCTTGCTCGATCCGGACAGTCTGGCAGCGCTCGCGGCCTATGATCTGCCGATCCGGCCCAGTTCGTTTCAGGCCGCGCTCAAGCGGGATATGGGCGTCATGATGGCCGACAGCTCCGGGGGAGCATATCTGTTCCTCGACAATCGGAACCGGCTGGTATTTGCCAACTCGCAGCAGGTGATCCAGCGGCTCGAAGCCCGGCAAGAAGGCGGCAAGTGGGGCTTTGTGGTCGAGCGCGAATGGGACATGAAGCCCTACGTTCCGCATGATTGCCAGAACTGGAACAACTGGTTCCCTGCGGGCGAATGCGACATGGTGACCACCGTGATGCCCGACCATCAGGGCCGCTATTGGTGGACCACCCGTTATGGCCGGATCGGCACGCTTGACCCCGAAACCGGCAAAGTGGCGCAGATCAGGCTGAAGGGTGAGGAAATCCAGAACGCCTTGGCGATGGATGGCCGGGCGGTCTACATCGTTTCGGACCATGCCCAATATGCGTTTGCAGCGGGCGCGGATGGCGTCCCCAAGGAACTGTGGCGACATCCTTATGATCGCGGGACCGGGCGCAAGATCGGTTCTATCAATCAGGGCAGCGGCACCACACCGACTTTGCTGGGGACGCGCTGGCTGACTTTTGCCGATAATGCCGATGGGCGGATCAACCTCGTCGTCCTCCGCCGGGGCGCCCTGAAGCCGGACGAGCCGCGTGAGATCTGCAAAATGCCGGTGTTCGATGGCGATGCCAGCGCCACCGACAACAGCATGATCGGCTGGGGGAATTCGATCATTCTGGAAAACAACGCCGGTTTCAAAAGCGCGTTTGAGCAGAAGGACTGGCGGGCCGTGCGCGGCGGTATTGTGCGGCTTGACGTTCGCGAGGATGAGAGCGGCTGCGATTTGGTGTGGACCTCGCCGCTCAAGGCGCCTTCGGTCGTCCCCAAGCTGTCTGCGGCCAGCGGCATCGCCTATTTCTACAGTTTCGATCTGGTCACGGACGCGGACGGAAAGGAGACGCAGGACTGGTCCATCGTCGGGCTCGATTTTCGCACCGGCAAGCAGGTGATCAAGATTCCGACCGGGCGCGGGCGCGGCTATGACAATAACTGGGCGAGCATGGCAATCGCGCCCGACGGCAGCTTGTATGCCGGGGTTACCGGGGGACTGGTGCAGGTTCGGGCCAAAGCGAAGTAATCCAGCTAATCATTCGCTCCCGTCATGTCCCGCGCGGCGATATAGCCAAAAGTCAGCGCCGGACCGATGGTGACACCGGCCCCGGGATAGCTTTCGCCCATCGCCGAGGCGGCGTTGTTGCCGATTGCATAGAGCCCCGGAATCGGCTTGCCATTCTTGCCGACCACCCGCGCCTTGTCGTCGGTCAACAGCCCGCCATTGGTGCCGATATCGCCCGGATAGATCGGCATTGCATAGAACGGGCCTTTTGAAATTGGCGCAAGGCAGGGGTTTGGTCCCACCCGCGGATCGCCGTACATCTTGTCATAAGTCGCTTCTCCGCGGTGGAAATCGGGATCCTCGCCCCTTACGGCAAATTCGTTGTAGCGCGCGACCGTTGCTTCAAGCGTGGCCGGATCAACCCCGATCTCGGCGGCGAGTTCGGCGATCGCGCGCCCCTTCCTCAGGATCTGCTTGACCGCGCCAAGCTGCATCCAGTCACGCATGATCGGCATCAGCGGCCCGACCGGATAATTGTGGCGATATTTCGCATCGAACACGAACCAGCTGGGGTTCGCACCCTCGGCCCGCGCCATCTGCTGGCCGACAATGTGGTAGGAAGCCGCTTCATTAAGGTAGCGTTGCCCTGCCTGATTGACCATCATCGAGCCCGGCAGTGCACGTTCGATGGTGCACAACCTTCCGCGATCTTCGCCCGGAACATAAAACACCGGCGCCGCCCACGCAGACTGCATGTTCAGCGTTTCGGCACCGGCCGCAACCCCGGCCCTGATGCTGTCGCCGGTATTGCCGCTCGTGCCGCCCGAATAGAGCGCGTTGCGATACTGGGGCGCAAATTCGTCGCGCATCGCCTGGTTCTTGTCGAACCCGCCTGCGGCAAGGACCACGCCCTTGCGTGCGCGGATCCGCATTTCCTTGCCATCGTGGTTGATGATGGCGCCGGTGATCCGCCCCTTGGCGTCCCGAACAAGGTCTTGCATGGGGCTTTCCAGCCACAGCGGAACACCCTGTTCCTTCAGCGCGAGCCGCAATCCGCCCGCCAGCGCGTTGCCCAGCGTCAACCGCCGATCCTTGCCCGATTTGAACCGGAACGGCCAATCGAACCAATAGCGCGCCAGGCTCTTGGTCAGATGCCACCACCAGCCCGGCGCGCGGAACAGGATGATGTAGGTTTCGTCAAAATGCCAGTTGAGATAGCCAAACAGGGACGCCGCCGGAGAGGCATAGCGCAAGGTCTCAACGTCCTTGCCCAGTTGCCGACCGTCGATCGGCAAGGGCATATGGGTACGGTAGCCACCGGGCGAACCACCCGGATTTTCAGCATGATAATCGGGGTAGGGAAAGGCCTGATAATCGATCTCGGTATTGGCCCCCATCCAGCGCAGCATCGGTGCGGCGTTTTCGACAAAGGCCCTGATGTTCGCGTCGGGGACATTCTTGGCTGAGAGCTTGCGGACATATTTGAATGCGTCGGCGGTCTTGTCCTTGAAGCCCGCTGCTGCCGCCTGATCGCTGGCCGGAATCCATATCCCCGCGCCCGATGTGGCCGAAGTGCCGCCCCACAGCTTTTCCTTCTCGACTATCAGCACATCGGCATGGTTCTTCGCCGCGACGAGTGCCGAGAGCATTCCCCCCGCGCCCGACCCCACTACGAGCACATCGACTTCCTTGTCCCACTGGTCAGTCATTTATCTGTATCCACCATATAAAACTGCGGAAATTGCCGCGCTGCGATGATCGCATTGCGGGCGGCAAAACCCTGATCGAGAGCGTCGGCCTGCGGAATGATCCAATAATCACCGCGCTCGATCGCTGCAAAGACCAGCGGAGCGAATTCGTCTGCCGTCAGCCCGTGCGCATTAAGCATCGCGATCATCGCACCGTGGAACTGCTGTGCCGGGCCCGGCGGGGGTTCGCGGAATATTCCTGACTTGACCGGGCCGGGTGCCAGCAGTGACACCGAAACCTTGCTGCCAAGCGCTGCCAGTTCGCCCGCCAGCGATTCCGTGAGAGCCACAACGGCAAACTTGGTCGCTGAATAAGGCGCCATCATTGGTGATGGCAGAAACCCGCCGACCGAGGCGGTGTTGATGATCCGGGCCGGACGGTCCGCAGCAATCAGCCGCGGCACAAATGCACGCAGGCCGTTGACGATCCCACCAATGTTGACATTGAGCGAGAGCTGCCAGGTTTCGGGCGAAAGTTCCCAGCTGAGGCCGGTTGAAAGCACACCTGCATTGTTGAACAGGAAATCAACCTGACCGTGCGCCGCCCAGGCCTGCTCTGCCAAACGTTCCAGATCGGCTGGGACGGTGACATCGGTGGGAACGGCAAGGGCCGCGTCGCCAATGCTGCGTGCTACTTCCGCCAGCTGCCCGGCATCCCGGTCGGCTAGAACTACTTGCAATCCCCTCCGCGCCGCCTCGCGCGCGAGCCCAGCCCCAATACCGCTCGCAGCGCCGGTAATGACCGCAATTTGGCTCATGAGCGGAACTGCGCCACTGCTTCGGCCACACCGTTCGCCACATCGATGCGGCGATAGCCCAGCAGCGCGACTTCGGCTGGATCAGGGTTCACCCGCACCCAATTGCCCCGCCCTTGCGGTATCGCGACATCGGGCAGCAGCGCCAGCTCCTCGTCGCGCTCCTCAACCACCGTGGTGCTGCCGACAGCGTCAAAGAACAGCTGGAAATAATCGCGGAAGCTCAGATCCTCGTCGCCGACCAGATAAGCCGTGCCGCTGGTTCCCCGTTCCAGCGCACCCTCAAGCGCTTCGGACAAGGAGCGAAACGACATGAAATTGGTCCCT
This sequence comes from Novosphingobium sp., assembly GCA_046590275.1. Lineage (GTDB taxonomy): Bacteria > Pseudomonadota > Alphaproteobacteria > Sphingomonadales > Sphingomonadaceae > Novosphingobium. Next base: position 46 of record JBKJTN010000168.1, on the reverse strand, counting down.
CCCGCCGGAGCATAGGCCGGGATCGGGATCTTGCCCACGGCCCACT
>JBKJTN010000091.1:0-19273 GCA_046590275.1 Novosphingobium sp. | reverse complement strand
CAAAACGTTCCCGAACCCGGTCAGCCGAGCGCCGCCATCAATTCCTTGCCAAACAGTTCCTCATCGCTGAGCAATTTCTTTGGCGTAGCCAATGGCTTTGACACCCAGGTTTCGTTGATCAGGTCGCGCCAGGTGATGTTGTCGTTGGTACCGTTGCCGCCCCAGCTGCCGCAGCCGAGCGAGAAGGTCTGGCGCATCCCGTTCCACAAATTGCCGCTGTTCGAGGCAGACTGCGGCTGGTTCACCATGACCCGGCTGGTGCGAGTGCCATTCGCCAGCTTCATGATATTGGCGTCCGAGCGCGAATAGATCCCGCAGCTGTGGCCCTGACCCTGATAGGCCTGAATACGATTGGTGAGCTTGATCGCCTCGTCAATATCAGCGGCGCGGTACAGCGCCATGGTCACAGTCATCTTCTCGCCCGAGAACGGATAATCCGGACCAGCGCCAGTTTCGTGAACGATGAAAAAAGACTTGCCCTCTGGCAGGCCGAATCCGGCCATTCCGGCGATCTTTTCGGCGGGTTGCGCGACTGCATTGGCGTTGATGTGACCGTCGATCCAGATCACTGCCTGCAGCAGCTGCTTTTCATCCTCCGAAACGATGTAACCGCCCTGATGAACCAGCTTTTCGAGCATTTCGTCATAGATCGCATCGACCAGGATTACCGCATTGTCCGACGAGCAAGACGCAGCCAGATCGAGCGTTTTCGAAATACGGATCTTTTCGGCCGCGTCGTCAAGGTCGGCAGTCTCGTCGACCGTAATCACTGCATTGCCAACGCCGACGCCGAGCGCGGGGGTGCCAGATGAATAGGCCGCCGTGACCATTGCAGCGCCGCCGGTAGCGAGAATGCGATCGCATTGGCGCATCAGCTCATTGGTCTTTTCGACCGAAGGTATATCGATGCTGAGCACCAGATCGGCAGGCGCGCCCATCTTGACAATCGCTTCGCGCATCAGGTCGCAAATCAGCTTGTTGGTGAGCTTGGCGCGCGGATGCGGCGCCACAATAATCGAGTTGCGTCCCTTGACCGCGGAGATGGCCTTGATCACCGGGGTCGCCTCGGGATTGGTCGACGGCGAAAGCGCGCCGATGACGCCAACCGGCTTGGCAATCTTGACGATATTGCGAACCGGATCCTCTTCAATCACCCCTACCGATTTGTCGTCGATAATATCCATCAGGGTGGCGCGGGTCTTGCGGTAAATCTTGAGGTACTTGCCATCGTAATTGCCGAGCTGGGTTTCATCGACCGTCTGTTGCGCGATCTTTTCAGCAACATCCTCGCGAGCGACAGCCCAGACCATGGCCCGGATCAGGCGATCGACCTGCGCTTGAGTATAGTTTGCGATCTGCTCTTGCGCAGCGCGCGATCGCGCCACGAGTTCGGCAATTTCGTCAGCTTCGGTGGTCGATTGGATCTTCACGGCAGTGGCCATCGGGGAGCTCCTTTTCATCTGGCAAACAGAACCGTTGCACCCGGCATCGGCGCAACCAAGGGGGAAGCCAGAATCCTCTCATTCTTTTATGAGCGTTCATCCTGCACCCATCAGCCATTGCAGGCAAGAGGTGTGTATGCAATGATTGCCTGCACTTATGCAGCCAATTCACTGGAACGACCTGCAAGATTTCCTTGCCATCGCCCGCGCCGGACAGCTGGCCCGCGCCGCTGCGCTGGCAGGCGTCGATGCTACCACCATGGGACGCCGGCTGCGGCGGCTTGAAATGCGGCTGGGCCAGACCCTGTTTGAACAGACCCGCGAAGGTCAGGTCCTGACCGAATCCGGCGAGGCCTTGCTTGCCCAGGTTGAGGGGATGGAGGCGGCGGCAGGGCGGATAGCAGAAGGAGTGCGTCCCGCCAGCGGCCTCAGCGGGACAGTCCGGATCAGCCTGTCCGAGGGCTTCGGCACTTGGATCGTTGCCCGCCAGATTCACCGATTTGTAGCCGCCCACTCGGGCCTCACGCTCGACCTGGTGGCCAGCAGCGGCTTTCTCAGCCCCTCAAAACGCGAAGCCGACATCGCAGTGGTCCTATCCAGACCCCGGGCAGGACCGGTCATCGCCAGCAAGCTCTCAGACTACGATCTTCAGCTCTACGCCACGCCAGCCTATCTGGCCGCGACGGGAACCCCAACCCAGGCAGCCGAACTGGCCCATGGTCACCGGCTGATCGGCTATATTCCCGATCTGCTCTATGCGCCGGAACTGCGCTATCTCGACGAGCTCCATCCCGGACTTGCCGCGACGGTCCGGTCATCCAGTATCAATGCCCAGCACAGGCTGATCGCGGCAGGGACCGGGATCGGCGTGTTACCCTGCTTTATTGGCAATGCCGACCCGCTTCTCATGCCGGTCCTGACCGAGCGACGGATTCGCCGCAGTTTCTGGCTGGTGACCCACAAGGATACGCATCAGCTTGCACGGGTCCGCGCTTGCCATGACTGGTTGCTCGAAACTGTCCATCGCAATCGCGAGGTTTTACTGCCTGTAACCAATCGCTGAATTGCGCCGAACCTCTGTTCGGGCTAATAAATCATAGGTTCGGGGAGCGCGTAAATCATGGCGGCGGATGAAGTGATCAGACCAGAAACCGAACCTTTCGCCCCGCAAGGCGGCGAGCTGGTCAAACGGCACAGCATCGTGACCCGCATCTGGCATTGGATCAACGTGTTGACCGTGGCGATCATGCTGATGAGCGGGTTGATGATTTTCAACGCCCACCCCCGGCTTTATTGGGGCGAATTCGGGGCCAACCCGGACAGGGCCTGGCTCGAAATTGCCGAAACCAATGGCGTGGCCTTTCCCGGCTGGGTGACGATCCCTTCAACCTACAGCCTCGCCGATGCCCGGCTGTGGCATCTGGCGTTTGCCTGGGTGCTCGCGCTTGGGCTGTTGTTCTATCTGATCTGGGGGCTGGTGCGTGGCCATATCATCCGCGATCTCCATATCCGCATCGCCGAATGGAAGCCTTCGCACATTTGGCATGACATCAAGGAACATGCGGCACTGCGGTTCCCGACTGGGGCTGCCGCGCTGAACTATAATGTGCTCCAGAAGCTCGCCTATTGCGGAGTGCTGTTCGTGTTGCTGCCGCTCATCATCCTGACGGGCCTGACCATGTCGCCTGGTCTGAACGCCGGTCCGACCTGGCTGCTCGATCTTTTCGGGGGCCGCCAATCGGCGCGCTCACTGCACTTCATCGCCGCCTTTGGCCTGATCGGCTTCTTTCTGGTCCATATCGCGATGGTCATTCTTGCGGGGCCGATCAACGAATTGCGATCAATGATCACCGGCTGGTACCGGCTGCCACGAGATAAGGAGGAAGCGGCATGAGCGGGCCGATCAGCCGCCGCCGTCTGCTCGGCGCAGGGGCGCTTGGCGCCGGCAGCCTGATCCTGTCAGGCTGCGACAAACTCAATTCCAGCTCAGGCTTCCGCTCGCTTCTGCAAGGCGCCGAAGGGCTGCATATGCGCAGCCAGCGTCTGATTACCGGCAATGCACTGGCCCGCGAATACAGCGAGGCAGAAATGTCGCCGTTGTTTCGCGCCAATGGCAGCACTTCGGTTGAGGATTCCACCTACAAGCGCCATGCCGCCTCCGGGTTCAGCGGGTGGGCGCTGGTGGTCGACGGGCTGGTCAAACAGACGCTTTCCCTGCCGCTTAGCGCGCTGCAAGCCATGCCGCAGCGCACGCAGATCACCCGGCATGACTGTGTCGAAGGGTGGAGCGCGATCGGCAAGTGGCAAGGGCCGCAGCTCTCCGCGATCCTCGCAAAAGCGGGCCTTTTGCCCACCGCGCGCTATGCCGTGCTTCACTGCGCCGATGTGCTGGACGGATCGCCCTACTACGAATCAATCGATCTGATTGATGCCTTCCACGCCCAGACGATCCTCGCCTGGCAGATGAACGACAAGATGCTGCCCATCGCCCACGGCGCACCGTTGCGGCTCAGGGTTGAGCGTCAGCTGGGCTACAAGCAGGCCAAATATGTCATGCGGATCGAGCTGCGCAATACACTGGCCGGGCTCTATGGCGGCAGCGGCGGCCACTGGGAGGATAACCGCGATTATCCCTGGTACGCAGGAATCTAGGGCAAGAGCCTAGCTTGCGCCCAACCCGTCCCTGAGCAGTGCTTCCGTCGCGGCGACAACCTCGTCGATCGAGCGATCTTCGGTCCAGACGCCAAAGCGCAGACCCAGGAACACATTCATGCCCATCATCGCCCAGGCGCGGATTTCATTGTCTCCGGGAGAAATCGCGCCCGCTTTCGCGCTTTCTGCCAGACGTTCGGCGATGCGCGATGCAGTCACCTCATAATGTGACCGGTAGCTGGCCGGATCGGCGAATTCTGCCTCGTCGATGATTCGGTAGAGTTCCTTGTGCTCACGCGCAAAGCCCAGGAACCCGGCGAGCGCCTCCCGCTCACGCTGGATACCAATACTACCGGGCGTAACACTGGCTGCGGCCGCCAGCGCCACGCTTTGCGACATATGCCGCACCAGCGCCGAGAAGACCGCGTCCTTGCTGTCAAAGTAGGTGTAGAAGCTGCCCAGCGCAGTGCCAGCCCGGCGGGTGATCCCGCTGATCGAGGCTTCGTGAAAGCCGCGCTCGCCAAATTCCAGTGCTGCCGCATCAAGCAGCCGCCGCAGCGTCTCCCGGCCCCGCGCAGTCCGGGGAGCTTTGCCGGGGCTGGCGTGCGCTTCGGAGGCGGCGCGGTTCGGATGTGCTGCTGTTGCCATTGCGTCACGACTTAAGGGAAAAAATCGCAAATGCCAAACCTAAGTTGAAACATGGTTCAACTTTCAATATTGAGCTTGGCAGAAGGCGACTTGGTCGCCGCAACAGGAGAGACCGATGAGCTGGAATCCGCTTCCCACCCGCCGCACCGCACTGGCCGTCCTTGCTGCATCCACTGCCCTCACCGGCCTGGCGGCACCGGCCTTTGCGCAAGCTGCACCAGCCGCGAGCGAGGAAGACGCCAGCGATCAGCCGATCCTGGTGACCGCGCGCCGCCGCGAGGAAAACCTGATCGACGTGCCGATCGCCATCACCGCCATCTCGGGTGACCAGCTGGCCGCGCAAGGCGCCGCAGATATTACCGCGCTAGCGGAAACTGTTCCCAATGTGACGCTCGAATCCTCGCGCGCGACCAATTCCACCCTCAGCGCCTTTATCCGCGGCGTCGGCCAGCAGGATCCGGTTTCCGGCTTCGAACAAGGCGTTGGTTTGTATCTTGACGACGTCTATCTCAATCGTCCGCAGGCCGCTGTACTCGACATCTACGATGTTCAGAGGATCGAAGTGCTGCGCGGCCCACAAGGCACACTTTACGGCCGCAACACAGTCGGCGGCGCGGTCAAGTACGTGACCCGACGGCTCGCCAATGAAATGCATCTTTCGGCCCGCGCGACCTATGGCAGCTATGACCAAGCGGATGGTGTGATCAGCGCCAGCGCGCCGATCGGCGCTGGGGTGCTGCGCGTCGGCGGGTCACTTGCGCGGCTCAGCAGGGGCGGGTTTGGCACCAACCTCACCACTGGCCTTGAAAACTACAACAAGGACGTCTGGGCTGGGCGCGGCACGGTCGAAATTCACGGCACCGACTTTTTCGCGCTGCTATCGGGCGATTATACCCACGACAAGTCGTTGCCGCGTGGTGGCCACCGCTTGATCCCCAGCCAGCTGACCCTCGCCCCGGTGCTGGCCAATGTCTATGACACGCGCGGCGGAATCCAGCTCCCCAAGCAAAACGTCAAGGCCTGGGGCACATCGCTGTTCATGGAGGCGACGCCCAATGAATGGCTGACTTTCCGCTCGATCACCGCCTACCGCAAGGACGACACCGCGACCCCGATTGACTTTGACGCGTTGGTAACAGTCGATCTCGATGTGCCGGGCTTCTACAAGAACCGCCAGTTCAGCCAGGAGCTGCAGATGCTGGTCAACAGCGGCAAATTCAACGGGCTGATCGGGTTCTATTATCTAGATGCCTCGGCGCTGACCCAGTTCGAATCGCGACTTTATACCACGATCCCCGGTTTTGCTGCTTTCACCAATGCCGATATCGGCACCGATACGATGGCCGGTTTTGCCGACTTCTCCTATGATTTCACAGATCAGCTCAGTCTCTCGCTGGGAGGCCGCTATACCTGGGACAAGCGCAGCGGTTATATCCTGCGGCAGAATTACCTGGGCGGCGGGTCGCCAGTGTTTGGCAGCCCCGGGGTAGCCTTCGGCAGTCCGGCGACCAATTTCCGCGGCAACAGCACCTTCACGAAATTCACGCCCAAGGCGACCCTGAGCTTCAAGCCGAGGCCCGACAGCACGCTTTTCGCATCTTACTCGCAGGGCTTCAAAGGCGGCGGGTTCGATCCGCGCGGCGTTGGTATCAACGCGATCGATCTGGACAACGACGGGATCAAATCCGATTCAGAAATCGCACAGTTCCTGAGCTTTCGTCCCGAAAAGGTCGATAGCTACGAAGTCGGCTACAAAGCCGATCTGTTCGATCGCCGTGTCTATGTTGCGGTATCCGGGTTCTATATGGACTATACCGACGTCCAGATCCCCGGCTCGGTCGCCTGCAACGCGGGCGGTGTCGCTACGTTCTGCGGCGTCGTTTCGAACGCGGGCAAAGCGCGGATGAAGGGCTTCGAGTTCGAAACCCGCGCCAAGCTGATCGACAGCGAAGCGGGCACGCTGACACTCGCCGCCTCGCTCGGCTATATCGATGCGAAATACACCAAATATATCGCCAACATCACCAGCGTTCCGACCGACGTTTCCGCGTTTCGCAAGGTCCAGAACACTCCGGCCTGGTCTGGTAGCGCCAGCCTCGATTATGCGATGCCGATTGCTGAGGGCCGCCTCAACCTGACTGGCGGGATGTCGTTCAAGAGCAAGACCTACCAGTTCGAGATCCCGAACCCTTATCTTGATCAGCCATCTTACCAGCTGTTCGACGCCAGCCTCGTTTATCATGCACCGGATAACCGCTGGTCGCTGGGAGTGTTTGGCAAGAACCTGACCAACGAGCGCGTCAAGACGTCCGGCTATACATTCATGGCGGCCAATGCGACCACCGGGGCACTCGCCACCCGGCCCGATGGCACCCTGATCCCGGCACTTGGCAAGGAAGGCGTTCTGACCGCGTTCTACGGCAATCCCCGGCAGGTCTTTGTGACGGCTTCGCTGAACTTCTGACCGCGATCTCGGCTCACTGCGCAGCGCTGCGCCGGTGAGCCGGGTTCAGACCGGCTTGCTCGGCCGATAGCAGCCACTCATCAGCACCATCCACCGCGCAGGCCGCCAAGATAGCGGCGGACATGGCCGCTGGTCAGCATGTCCTCGGCGAATGACTGGACAGAGCCATCGGGCAGCGTCCGGCTGAGCGCGCGCAAATCGCGGCCATAGTAATCGCGGGCGCCGCCGATCCGGCCGATCATCACGAATTCGCCGCGATTGAGCAGGCGCTGCAACTGTGCTGTTGCCGCCTCGCCCAGCCGGGCTTCTTCGGCGCATCGCGACGGATACATTTCAGGGGCATCAATCCCGATGATCCGGATCTTGCGATCCCCCAGCTTGATCGTGTCGCCATCAACGACGCAGAAAGTGCCGCGGTGCGGTCCGCAGCGGGTAAATTGACCCGATACTCTCTCAGGCTCGCCGCTCAAGATCGTTGGCGGTTCCACCAAGGCCGGATCGAATACCGCCCACAGCAGCAACAAAACGGAAAGAAACAGCCACGGGCGGAGTATGAACCACAAGCGCCGGATGCGGCTCACCCCTTGCCAGCGATGGGTCGGCAGCACGGAGCGGGGGCTTTTGGGGCGGCGAAAGGGAATGAGGTTGCCCATCCCGCCACGGCTAAAGCGCGGCAGCGTTTCCGGCAAGCAGCACGCACCAATCGCTGCGCCGTCCGCGCCATGGCTCGGCCAGCCCTTCGGCCACCAGCTGCGCGCCAAGGCTCCGGCCGCTGCGGGTCACGGTGCGCAGGACCCGGCCATAGCGATCGCGGTCCCGGGTTCCGGCCTCCAGCACAAACGGACCGGCGTTGAGCAACGCGATCAGCCGCCGGGTGGCCTGCGCCCCGCGCTCTGCCTCGGCCGGGCAGCCTGCGCTATGCGTTTCAGGCGCATTGATATCTGCTATCCGGACCTTCTCGCCGTGGAGCCAGAACGTGTCGCCATCGACGACGCAGGTGGTGCGGGGGCCAGTCGCGCAAAGCGCAAAACTGGCGGCGAGGGTGATGAGTGCAATGGCCATGCAACGGCATTGCAACGCAAATGCTCCCGGAATGAATCCGCGTAACTACTCGGTTTTGCGCCGAATCAGAGGATTAGGAGCGCTCCTCAGAGCGAAAGGAACAGGCCAGCAAGCGCAGCGCTCATCAAATTGGACAGGCTGCCCGCGACCAGCGCCTTGATCCCGAGCCGCGCGATCACCGGACGCTGGTTCGGAGCGAGGCTGCCAGTCACCGCCATCTGGATCGCAATCGAACTGAAATTGGCAAACCCGCACAGCGCAAAAGTAACGATCGCTACCGTCCGTTCGGACAATCCCTGAACCTGCCCGAGATCAATAAAGGCGACGAATTCATTCAGCACCACTTTGGTTCCGAAAAAGCCGCCGGCGCGCAAAGATTCGGCCCAATCGGGCGCGCCGAGCAGATAGAAGATCGGCGCGAAGACATAGCCGATCAACATCTGGAAGGTTACGCCCTCAAAACCCATCAGTCCCGCCGCCCAGCCAACGAAACCATTGGCCAGCGCCACCAGCGCCACAAAAGCCAGCACCATCGCGCCAACCGCAACAGCCAACTTCACCCCGGTCTGCGCGCCTTGGGCCGCGGCCATGATGATGTTGGCGGGGCGCTCCTCATCATGGGTTGCCGCGGGCTGGCCATCTTCGGGGATGGTCTCGGCGACAATGATTGCGCCGACCGGATCGGGCATCATGATCTTGGCCATGACGATCCCGCCCGGGGCCGACATGAAGGCGGCGGCAACCAGATAGTCGATCCGGATCCCCATGCTGGCGTAGGCCGCCAGAATCGTACCCGCGACCCCGGCCATCCCGACGGTCATCACGCAGAACAGCTGCGAGGGGGTGAGTGCGGCAAGATAGGGCCGGATCACCAGCGGCGATTCGCTTTGCCCGACGAAAATGTTGGAAGCCGCGCATAGGCTTTCAACCTTGCTGATCCCGGTGATTTTCTCCAGTCCGCCGCCGATCCACTTGATCACCAGCTGCATGATGCCCAGATAATAGAGGATCGAGATCAGCGCCGCGAAGAAGATGATCACGGGCAGCGCCTGGATTGCGAAATTCTGCCCGAGCTTGTCTGTTGCCAGCTCGCCGAACAGGAACTTGGTCCCCTCGCCGGCATAACCGAGCAGGCTGGAAACCCCGCTCGCAACAGTTTGCAGCACCCGGTTGCCGGCCGGAACATAAAGCACCAGCGCGGCAAAGCCCGCCTGCAGCAGGAAGGCGGCGCCCACCACCCGCAAGCGAATTCCCCGGCGATCGGACGACAGGATGAAGGCGACGAGCAGGATGCATAGCATCCCCAGCAGGCTGTAAACGATATGCATGAAGCGACATCCCCTGACGCGATCCTGATTTCCGGTGCTTGGTAACGATTTGTTGGCCGAACAGTCAAATTTCCCCCGCCCTTCACAGTGGCAATCTTCCCCGCTAGTCCTGCGCCATGACCTCACCCACCTCCACCCCCCGCTCGCTTTTGTTGTTCGCGCTGTTCTATGGCGGCATGGTCACCGTGGCCGGCGTGCTAGGGGCCAAGCAGGTCGCCATTGGACCCTTGGTGGTCGAGGCCGGGATCTTTCCGTTCCTGACGCTGGTGGGCATTTCCAGCGGGATCGCCGAACTGCACGGCAAGGAGATTGCCGATCGGCTGGTGCGCTATGGCTTCATCCCACTGGTCGGCGCGATCGCGATGACATTGTTCGTCCTCCAGCTGCCGACCGATCCGGGAATGTATGAACCGGCCAAAACCGCTTTCCCGGTCATCCTTGGGCAGAGTTGGCGGATGATGGCGGCCGGGATTATCTCCTATGGCACGTCGGTTACGCTCAATGTGTGGATTTTCAACCGATTGCGCGAAGCGGGTGGGCCGTTTGCCAGGCTGCGCGGATTCATCGCCGCCGCCTTGTCGCAGATCGTCGACACGCTGATCTTCATCACCATCTCGTTTTATGGTGTGCGACCGATCCTCGATATCATGGCCGGGCAGATGATCGCCAAGATCGTCCTGTCGGCAGTGATGGTTCCTGCGATCATCTGGATAGTCGTCCATCAGGGCCGCAAGCTGGACAGCAAGGCCTGACCGGCTCTAGAGGCGATTTACATGCCCAACTCACACGATCCAACCGGCCTCGCAAAGGCTGAAACCCTGATCGAGGCGCTGCCCTATCTGCAGCGCTATGCGGGGCGCACCTTTGTGGTGAAATACGGCGGCCATGCGATGGGCGATCCGGAAGCTGCGCGCGATTTTGCCGAAGATGTGGTGCTGCTAAAAGCGGTCGGCATCAACCCGGTGGTGGTCCATGGCGGCGGCCCGCAGATCGGCGCGATGCTCAAGAAGCTCGGGGTCGAATCGCGGTTCGTCGATGGCCTCAGGGTAACCGACAAGGAAACCGCCCAGATCGCCGAAATGGTCCTCTCGGGCGCGATCAACAAGGAACTGGTCACCTGGATCGCCGGCGCCGGCGGCAAGGCGCTGGGGATTTCCGGCAAGGACGGCGGGCTGGTCATCGCTAGCAAGGTCCAGCGCACTACCCGCGATCCCGACAGCAATATCGAACAGGTGGTCGATCTGGGCTTCGTGGGCGAGCCGCAGAGCGTCGATATCTCGATCCTGGAAACCGCTTGCGCTGCCGGAATGATCCCGGTCATCGCCCCGATTGCGCCGGGCGCGGACGGCGAGACCTACAATATCAACGCCGACACCATGGCAGGCGCAATCGCGGCGGCGCTGGGCGCGGCGCGGCTGTTCCTGCTAACCGATGTGTCCGGCGTTCTGGACAAAAATGGCGAGCTGCTGGCCGATCTGACCCCCGCCGATATCGCCAGATTGCGCGACGAGGGGACAATCTCTGGCGGGATGATCCCCAAGCTGGAAACCTGCATCCATGCGGTGGAGGCCGGCTGCGAGGCGGCGGTGGTGCTGGATGGGCGAGTGCCGCACGCCATGCTGCTCGAATTCTTTACCTCTCGCGGCGCAGGAACGCTGATCCGCAAGGGATGAGAGAGGCCATGATGAAACAGGTCATTATGAAATGCGCTGCGACCCTTATCGCGATCACAGTGCTCACCGGTTGTGACAGCAAGGCGCCCCAGCCGGAGGCGACCAAATCAGCGGTTCGGTCTGGGGCGCCCGCCCCGTCCGCCTCGCTTGTGCCGAGCGAGGTGCTGATCGGCTGGGCCAAGGCCGTCTCATTGCGCGATTGGGCAGCGGCGCGCGCCTATTGGGGCGACCAGGGCGCAGCCAGCGGGCTGAGCGAACAGGCCTTTGCGCAAGCGTGGGACGTGGTCAAGAACCCCGATGTCTCACTCGGCGTCGGCCAGCTTGAAGGCGCAGCCGGCTCAAGCTTCTACTCCGCGCCGGTGATCATTGCCGACGGCAAGCGGCGGATCTCTGGTTTTGTCGTGCTGCGCCGGGTCAATGATGTGCCGGGCGCCACCCCCGAACAGCTGCGCTGGCATATCGAGAGCAGCACATTGAAGCCTTGAGCCAGCCACCCGTAGTATCTCAGTTTGAATTTCTGTCTCGGGCACAAAGTGGACGTTGTTGTTCGACCAATCGAACGTCCGGAACGTCGTGGGAAGCGGACGTTAGCCATTCCCGGCGGCAGCTCAGCGCTTCCTCGTGAATTTCTGAACCCTTTGCCCGGCGATATCGACCACGTAGAAATCGCCGTTCGAGTCAACTGCGACATCGTGGGCCATCCGGAATTGCCCGTCGTAATTGCCATAGCGGCCAAGCCTCTCAACCATTCGGCCGTCCTTATTGACGATAGCTGCACCAGAACGGTCTGGACCGGTCGTCGGCTGTTCCCCGCCGTCCGCGATGACCGCTCCGCCGTCTTGGAAGAGCGCAAGCGAGTAAGGCCGACCGATTCCCGCCCCTTTCCACTGCGTGATAAAGTTCCCATTCCCGTCAAATACCTGCACGCGGTCGTTCTGGCGGTCGGCAACGTAAACGCGCCCCGCCTTGTCGAGAGCGATCGCATGCGGCGTGTTAAATTCACCGGGACCGGTGCCTGGCTTGCCCCACTGGAAAAGGAAGCGTCCCGCCGCCGTGAACTTCGCAACGCGGGTGTTTCTATAGCCATCGCTAACGTAAAACGAGCCATCTGGTAACACTGCGATATCGGTCGGACGATTGAAATGAGCCTCGTCGGATCCTGCTATTCCGCGCTCGCCGATCGTCATCAGTAGCCGCCCGTCGGGACTGAATTTGAAAACCTGCTGCAATGCGACGTCGGTCAGCCACACGTTATCCTGACTGTCGATTGTGAGGCCATGAGGCATCGCAAAGACTCCCCCTCCCCATTCCGCTGCAAGACGCCCTGTCTTTGCATCGAAGACTGCAACGGTGGGCGCCTTTATTGGGTCGAGCGGTAGCGGCTCGGTCCAAACCCGACCCACGCGGTGGAAGACCAGAACTTGGCCTCGAGAGTTTACGCCGACACCTGCGGCGGAGCCAAGCACTCGACCGTCCGGCAGAATTGGCCAGCCATGCACGACCGAAAAGCGTGGGGGTGGAGCAAGCGCGGCGCGGCCATCCGCACTCCCCGTTGCAAGAATGACGAGTGCGCAAAAAGTGGAAATCCGGATCATCGCAAATGCCCTTTTTATCCACGCACGTTGGCACCGACTGCGTACTTAGGGTAGTGGGGAAATGTCCACAATGTTGTCGGTAGCAGACTTTGGCGCGTTACCACTCCAGCATCGCTTGTTTGCCCGGGACAGAAATTCAAACTGTGACACTGTCCCAGCGCCGTTACAGTTGCGCAAACGGTAATCCCTCGGCTATCAGCCCGCCAGACCCGAACCGCCTCCCTGGCACAAGAGGAACAGCCGATGCTATTCGCCACATTGTTTGAAATCGTTGGCTATTTGATCAACATCGTGGTGATGTTGGTGATCGTGCAGTTCGTGATGAGCCTGCTCATCTCGTTCAACGTGGTGAATTTGCACAATGATTTTGTCGCCGCGATCTGGCGCGCGGTGAACGCGCTGCTTGATCCGGTGCTCAAGCCGATCCGTCGTTATATGCCCGATACCGGCTCAATCGACATTTCGCCAATGGTCCTGATTATCGGCCTGACCATCATCCAGATCGTTCTCAAGAATTTGGCATTGGCAACCCTATGACCCTGGCAAGTATTATTGACGGCAAAGCCTTCGCCGCCACCTTGCGCGAACGCGTTGGCGAATATGCCGCCACTTTCGCGCAAAGCGCGGGCCGCAAGGCGGGGCTGGCTGTTGTGCTGGTGGGCGAAGATCCGGCCAGTCAGGTTTACGTCCGCAACAAGGGCAAGTCGACACTGGCGGCGGGGATGAACAGTTTTGAACACAAGCTGGAAGCCGATGCCACCGAGGCACAGCTGCTGGCGATCGTGGCCGCGCTCAATGATGATCCAGCGGTGGACGGAATTCTGGTCCAGTTGCCGCTACCGGGGCACATCGATGAAGCCAAGGTGATCGCCAGCATTAATCCGGACAAGGATGTTGATGGCTTTCATGTGATCAATGTCGGCCGGTTGGGAACTGGCGCGCCGGGGTTTGTACCCTGCACCCCGCTGGGCTGCATTATGCTGCTGAAGGATCAACTGGGCGCTCTCTCGGGCCTTGAAGCCGTGGTGATCGGACGCTCCAATATTGTCGGCAAGCCGATGGCGCAGTTGCTGCTGGCCGAAAGCTGCACGGTGACCATTGCTCATAGCCGGACCAAGGATTTGCCCGCAGTGGTCCGCCGCGCCGATATCGTGGTGGCGGCGGTGGGCCGGCCTGAAATGGTCAAGGGTGATTGGCTAAAGCCCGGCGCGGTGGTGATCGATGTGGGGATAAACCGGATCGCTGCCGCCGAAGCAGGCAAGACCCGGCTGGTGGGCGACGTTGATTTTGCCAGCGCCAGCGCGGTCGCCAGTGCAATCACCCCGGTTCCGGGCGGCGTTGGCCCGATGACGATCGCGGTGCTGCTGCGCAATACCCTAGTCGCGGCCCACCGCAATGCAGGGGTGGCGCTGGCCGAGGGAGCGCTCTAAGCTTCATCCCATGAAGCGCGCCATCCTGTTCCTCGCCCTTGCCGCCACCGCCTGTGCCAGCGCTGGCCCGCGCCAGTATCCGGGCGTCAAGTTGAAGCCCTCCGCCAATCCCACCGCAGTGATCGCCGCCGAGCTGGCCTTTGCCCAATTGGCGCAAACCAAGGGGCAGTGGACCGCCTTCCGCGAGACCGCCACCGCCGATGCTGTAATGTTCGTGCCGCAGCGGGTGAATGCTCAATCCTGGCTCAAGGGCAAGGCTGATCCGCCGGTTTCGGTCAAATGGCAGCCGCATCAAGTGTTCATGAGCTGCGATGGCAGCTACGGTGTCACCCGGGGCGCCTGGCAGGGGCCCAAGGCGGCCGGCTATTTCACAACCGTGTGGCAGCGCCAGAAGGATGGCGAGTTCAAATGGGTGTTCGATCAGGGCGATCCCCTGGCAGCCCCGCTGGCTGCGCCAGAGATGATCGCAGCCAAGGTCGCCGATTGTTCGCCGCCGCGAGTGGCGATCACGGAGCCAGCCGCAGGCCCGACCGATGACCGCAAGGAGCGCAGCGCGCTCGACGGGACACTCACCTATTCCACCGAGGTCTTTGCCGACGGGTCGCGGCAATTCCTGGTGAAGCTGTGGGACGGCAAGGCGTTCAATACGGTGATCGACACCGGTATCGCGCCGCACGCGCACTGACCTCTGGCACTGATGCTCGAACTGTTCCTCTCGGCCTTTGCCACCCTGTTCGTGGTCATCGACCCGCCCGGCTGCGCGCCGATCTATGCGGGCCTCGTCAGGGATGCCACGCAGCGGCAGGCCGCAGTGATGGCCCTGAAAGCATGCTTCATCGCCATGATCATCCTGATCGTGTTCGCATTGTTCGGCGAGCAATTGCTCGGCAGCTTGCATATAGAGCTCAACAGCTTCCGCATTGCTGGCGGGATCATGCTGTTCGTGATCGCGCTCGACATGGTGTTCGAAAAGCGCACCCAGCGCCGTGAGGAGCGGGCTGAGAAAATCATCGCCCAGAATGCCCAGACCCCCGAAATAGAAGACGTTTCAGTTTTCCCGATGGCGATGCCGATGATCGCCGGCCCCGGCTCAATCGCCACCATCATGCTGCTGATGTCCCGCGCCGAAGGGACGCAAGCGACGCTGGTGGTCATGGCCGCGCTGGCCGCCGTGATGCTGCTGACGCTCGCCGCGCTGGTCGCAGCCGGACCATTGATGCGGATGCTCGGCAAAAGCGTTGAAGCGGTGATTACCCGGCTGCTCGGAGTGCTGCTGGCCGCGCTCGCCGCGCAATATGTGATCGATGGGCTGAAAGCGGTGTTTACTGCAACGTAACCCGGCCGTCGTCGCTGTCGCGCTTGCCGAAGAACTGCATCAGCTGGACCAGCAGCTCGCACCGCGCCGGCAAATCCTCCGCCTCCAGCAAGGCCTGCTTGGCCGCCGCATCGAACGGCGCAATCTGCGACACGCCGTCGATCAGCGAGAGATCGTCAAGCCGCGCAACCGATTCCCAATCGACCATATAGCCTTGGCTATCGGCAAAGCGGCGGGCTTCGCGTTCAAAACTGGCGCGCTCGATCGGAGCAAGCGCAGCCTCGACGTTCTCTTCAAGCAGCTCCGCCTCAATCTGGCGGAACGGGGTGACCACATCCAGTTCGCGCAACAAGCGGAACCGCGCCTCGCCCTCCAGCACCAGGTTGAAGTGCCCATCATCCAGTGCCTCGACCTCACCGATCCGGCCCAGGCAACCGACCGCATAGAGCGGCGCACCTTCGTTGGCGCCCCCTTTTTGCTGGGCAATTCGGGGCTGGATCATCCCGATTCGCCGATCCCGCGCCAGCGCATCCTTTACCAGCGAGCGATAGCGCGGCTCGAAGATATGCAGCGGCAATTGCATGCCCGGAAACAGGATCGCGCCCGACAAAGGAAAAATCGAAATACGCATGTTCAGCCCTTAGCCGAACAATATCGTTGAAAGCCGTCGGCGCGTGGCCGCAACCCAAGGATCCTCCAGCCCGATCGCCTCGAACAGCTGGAGCAGCTTGGCCTTCGCCGCGCCGTCCTGCCATTCGCGGTCGGCCGCGATCATCGCCAGCAAGGTCGCGGCGGCATTGTCACGCTCACCCGCTGCAATTGCCGCACCGGCATAGGCGAGCTGGGCATCCATATCGGTCGGCCGCTCAGCCGCCGCCGCCCGCAGCGCGGCCAGCTCGCCGTCGGCGGGCTTGTTGCGGGCCAGTTCCAGCGCAACGCTGGCGCGTTCGATCACCGGATCGCCGGACAGCGCCGGGTCCAGCGCCGCCAAGACGCTCGCCGCTTCCTCGATATGATCGGCCGCGACCAGCGCGCGGATCAGCCCGCTCTGGGCTAGCGCATTGGCGGGAGCCAGCTCCACAATCTGGGTGAAAATGCCGATAGCCCGTTCCGCATCGCCCTCGGCCAGCACCTCCTCGCCCATCGCGATGAGCGGCACGACATCTGGCGCTGCTTCGGCTCCGTCCGGCTGCACTGGCAGCTTGGCCAGCAGCTGATCGAGCGCCGCTTTCAACTGCGATTCACTGCGCGCGCTGGTCAAATCCGCGACTGGCTGACCCTGGAACATCGCATAGACGGTCGGGATCGATTTGACCTGAAATTGCGCGGCGATGAATTGCTCCTCATCGACGTTGATCTTGGCAAGGATCACACCCTTGTCAGCATACTCGCCCGCGACCTTTTCAAGCAGCGGGGTCAGCGCCTTGCAGGGCCCGCACCATTCGGCCCAGAAATCGAGGATGACCAGACCGGTCATCGAAGGTTCGACGACATCGGCGCGAAACCGGTCGACCGCCTTCTGTTCATCAAGGTTTAGACCAAGGCTTGCCAATTGAAACTCCGCTCATACTGTCGATCAAGTGCCAATGTGGGCTTTTGTGTCCATTTGTGAAGGGCGAAAGCGCGCATGGCTCCACTTTGCGATTTTCCCCTTGCGGGCATCCAGAGCCAATGCTAACCGCCCGCCTCTCCCCGGTCCTGCGGCTTCCAAGCTGCGGATCGCAAACGTTCGAGCGGGCGTAGCTCAGGGGTAGAGCACAACCTTGCCAAGGTTGGGGTCGAGGGTTCGAATCCCTTCGCCCGCTCCAGTTTTACACTAAAAATCAATAGATTGAAGCGATAGGTGAACCTCCCAGAGGTGGAGACAAGGCGGTTCAAGAGACTCATTGTCTCCATATTGTCTCCAATCTCACTCTAAGAATTGGCCAGTCCATGGGCCGTTGGCGTAGGCCATCATCCGCAGACTAAGCGAGCAGACCATTATCAGACATTGATGGACGCTCGAATCTTGGGCTGCCCTTTCCCTGATCCAAGTCCGAGCCGCCCTCTCGGCCCCTGCTTATTGCCACGGCCCCACACCCACATTGTCTCACGACGCGGAGCGACTATCGCGTCGCTTCCTGGAGCTTGTCGCTACCGCCAATGTCGTTTGCGATGAGTCCGTCGATGATATCCAGACAGCGCTTCCGGATTTCAGCGTCGCCCTCATTCGACGTGTAAATCCGCATGAGTGGTTCCCATAGCCGATAGCCAATTGTCCCTTGCCCCGCCGCTGTGGTTGGCAACTTTGACGCTGCCAATTCGACCAGTTCAAGGACCAGAGAATCGAGTTCAGCAGGAGCATCCTCCAGTCGATGAAGAAAGTAGGTTCGCTCGCCTTCGAAATGCGGCGAATTCAGAAAACCGCGATACAAGTCGGCATGAAGCGCCATCGCATTCATGTCGAGGTATCTGAAGACGTCGGCCGCTTCGGTTCTGACCAGCTCGTCGGCATCATTGAAAAATGAAATGATCAGATCATTGAGATTTGCATCGTGAACATCGCGGTCCAGCTGGTGCGCCGCCACGTGAGCAGCCGCTGCCCGCCGCTCCTCGCACCCATTTTGAATTGAGACCCTTTCTGCGGACCAGCGTGAATCGTCAAAGCTACGCACGAATATGAGCGCGGCCGCCAAACCACTGATTGCCGGATCGGAGCCATTCAGCATCTCAAGCAGCAATGGTTTGGCATTCTCGTGATCGATTTGATCGAGCCAGAGCAGCGCTGACCGTCCATTCTCACTCGCAAGTGTAAGGGGTGCAATCCTATTCAATTCGCGAAGCCATGGGATGGCATGCGCTTGGTCGTGCTTGATCGCTGCCTGAACAAATATGCCGGTTGCCGCAAGCAATCGGTCTGGCCCTTGCTCTTCGATCACGCGATCGACCAGACCGCGATATTCTTCAAAGGCCGCCTTGTCATGCCAAGCCAGTCGCCCGAGCAGGTCGATTGCCTTACCGCGCGACGTCTGCCGCCCGCGCCAGGCCAGTTCGTGTCCCTGGTTCATGGCAACGCGGAACAGCGATTCGCGCTTGTCGCTCTCCTTCTTCGTCGCCTCTTCCTCTTTGCCGCTTTCACCAGCGAGGGCTATCGCGCCGACCGCCGCCAGAGCTATTGGTCCAAGCGCTTCACCTTGCCGTTGGGTAATCAGCCATAGGAGAGTGTCATTATCGGGCCGCCAAGGCGATTCCCGCTCAAGGCGGATCAACAGGTCGTCCAATGCCTGCGAGTCAATCTGGGTTTCGCCAAGCGCATAAAGAATGCCGCGCGCAAACACGGGCGCAATATCATCGGGCATTTGCCAATAGAGCGCCAGAAAGCGTGCAGGATCGGCTTTCACTTCCTCTTGCAGCACACGCGCCAGATCGCCCGCATCGCCGCGAAAGCTGCCATCCGACCATCGCTGACGTTGTGACCAATCCGTTGCCATCGCGGCAAGCCAGGCGATGTCGTTCATGCGCCGTGCCTTGTCCGGCGCTATCGGTGAGCGCGAACTGCCTGAACGGATACCGTCCGGCTCTTCGGGTTCGTGACCTTGAAACTTTCTTTCCAGCTCGCGGACGCGCCGTTGAGCCTCGGGAGAGAATTCGGCGCCTTGCATCTGCCGGAACGTGGACCATTGTC
>JBKJTN010000059.1:0-4208 GCA_046590275.1 Novosphingobium sp. | reverse complement strand
TTGCGGAAGCAGCTTGCTGGCCAGCACCGCATTGCGGCCAACTTGCCCCGCCTGCTGTCCACCCTGGCTGACGCAGCCCATGATTACGTCTTCAATGGCCCCCGGATCGATCCCGCTCCGGCCGACGATGGCATCGAGGCTGGCCGCAGCCAGATCAACTGGGTGAACCCCGGCCAGACGCCCGCCGCGCCGCCCGCCGGCGGTCCGCACTGCATCGACAATATAGGCAGTAGCCATGGCCCGACTCTCTCCGCTGAAGTGGATTTAATCGCTCGATTAAGTGGTGATCGCGATGCAGTCAATTCGCCAATGCGGGGGGTAGCGGATCGCGGCAAAGTCGTTCGTCGGACAAGCGCTCAAAAATGTGTTGCGCCCTAGCAACAGCTTTACGCCGGATTAACACATTCAGCCACAAGGGGTTTGCAATCCTGTCGGAGAAAGGCTGGGATAGGCTACCATAGAATTTTTTCGCCAGACTAATTGATTTCAGAAAAATCATCGAGCCGACGGATACGTTGCGAAGCAACTGTCAGCAGGGTCGGACAAGGGGACTAAACCGTGAAACTGACCGCCGTAAAATCCGTTCTGCGCAGCGCCACCTGCCTGTCAGCCTTCGCGCTGTTTGGTGCGGCTGCTTACGCGCAGGAAACCCCAACGCAGGAGGGCGCGGCCGCCACTACCGATGCAGATGAAGAAGACGCGCCGATAGTCATTACTGGTTCGCGGATTGCCCGACCCGAAGCGGCCTCGCCAAATCCCGTTGTGTCGATCGACAGCGCCACTTTGCAGAAATCCGGACAGGTGAACCTGACCGATCTCCTAGTGCAGAACCCTGCGCTCGTCGGTTCGTCAACCTCGGCTGATGCAGGCGGTTCAACGGCCTTGTTTGGCGGGGTTGGAATCAATTTGCTCAATCTTCGCAACCTAGGGACTGACCGGACACTGGTTCTGGTCAACGGCCGCCGCCATATTGCTGGTATCTCCGGATCAGCTGCTGTTGATGTTAACACCATCCCCAACGCCCTGATTGACAGGATCGATGTGCTGACGGGCGGTGTCTCGGCAGTTTACGGTGCTGATGGCGTTTCCGGGGTGGTCAATTTCGTCCTCAAGCGCGATTTTCAGGGCATCGACGTACGCGGTCAGTCGGGCATTTCCTCACGCGGCGATGCCGGAAATTATTTTGGCTCGGTTACGGTCGGCAAAAATTTTGCTGATGATCGCGGCAATGTTGCGCTGTCTTACGAATACAACCGCGAAAATCGTGTAACCAGCGATCGGCGCAAGACGGGAATTTCTTCACAAGCCTGCGGTATTGTCCGCAATCCTGCTGATTTCCCTGATGATCCTAATGTGTTTGACCGCATTCTGACCTGCGATCTGCGCTATGCTGACAGTTCGACAAACGGTGCTGTTGATACCAACATAGATTTCACGCCGGACTTCCAGGGCAACGGCCAGCCTTATGACCTGGGTATTTTCCTGCCTTCGTCGGGCGGCCTCGTCCAGGGCGGCAGCAGCACGCCGACTGCAGGTTATCAGGGTGATCTTCAGCCTGACACGGAAAAGCATAACGTTAATATGCTGGCCAGTTTTGAGTTTAGCCCGGCGTTGCGGTTCTTTGCTGAAGGAAAATACACCAGAACCAAGAATTTCTCGGTTGCGCAGCCTTCATTTGACTTTTTCACCACGATACAGGCGGACAATCCCTTTATCCCTGCGGCCATCCGTAACCAGATCATCTTTGGCCCGGGCGGTCTCGATGACTTCGGACTTCCTGCTGGGGTGCTTGTATCGCGCGATAATTTCGACCTTGGCATCCGCGGTGAATCCGCCAAGCGCGAGACTTTACGCGGCGTAATCGGCTTCGATGGTGAGATAAGCGATCACGCACGCTACGAACTTTCCTATGTCTATGGCGAAACAAAGACCCGGTTCCTTAGCACCAGCTACCGCTTGGCTGATCGGTATTTTGCAGCATTGGATGCGGTCGATCAGGGCCAGTTCCTGAACGGCACGCCTAATGGAGTGATTGTCTGCAGGTCCAACCTCGATCCCAGTGCGCCGTTAAATGATCCCAACGCCTTCCTGATTGGCGCGGCAACCACACCACTCACCTTTACACCAGGGCCAAACAGCGGCTGCCAACCGCTCAACATTCTTGGCGAAGGCATGGCAAGCCAGGCAGCGCTTGATTTCATCAACGTCGACCTGGACAACCGCTCGAAGGTTTCCCACCACGTCGTAAACGGCGCAGTTTCAGGGGATTTCGGCCAATTCTTCAAGCTACCGGGCGGGCCAGTCGGTTTCGCGATCGGAGCTGAATACCGCAAGGAAATAAGCGACTTCGTCTCGGATCCTTATCTCCAGCAGGGCGCACTTGCCGATATCGCGCAGATCCAGCCTGAAAAAGGATCGTTCGATGTGAAGGAGGCCTTTGCGGAGCTAAACGTTCCGCTACTGCGCGACATGCCGCTCGCGCATCTACTGCAATTCGGTGCGGCAATCCGCTTCTCGGATTATTCCACCGTGGGCAAAACCACGACTTGGAAAGTGGACGGGACATACTCCCCGATCCGGGACATCACCTTCCGGGGCACCTATTCCGAGGCGGTTCGCGCGCCAAACGTTTCGGAACTCTTCGCGCCGCAAAACGGAACTTTCTCGTTCATCGACGATCCGTGCGATCCAACGAACATCGGCGAAGGCTCCAGCTTCCGCCAGGCGAACTGCAATGCAGTATTGAACGCGCTCGGCATCAATCCGGCAACCTTCAGCCCCACGACTGACCCGCAGGCCACGGTCAGCCTGCCGGGCCGCAGCGGCGGTAATCCGCTGCTCAACGAAGAAACCGCCAAGACCTGGACTGCTGGTATCGTTTTGAAGCCAAGCTTCATCCCTGGTCTGGTTGCAACGTTTGATTGGTACGATATCAGTCTGCGTAATGCGATCAACACCGCCACCGCCCAAGATCTGGTCGATTTATGTGTCGATCAACCGACGCTGGACAATGTCTTTTGCCAAGACATCACTCGCAATCCGACGACGGGATATGTCAGTGATTATCTGGTCGGCCCGGCCAATGTCGCCGAATTCAAGACCTCCGGAGCTGACTTCACGGTCAACTATGCTGTCAATGCCGGAAAGGCTGGTAATTTCAACCTTCGGCTGGCCGGCGGCTATCTGGAAAATCTCAGCTTTGTCCCAAGCCCGGGTGCCGATGTCGATGTCGATACCGAAGAAGCATTTGTTCCCAAATGGATCGGCACCTTCGATCTGACCTGGACCAAGGATAATTTCTTCGTGAATTACGGCGTCAATTATTTCAGCAAGACCCGTCGCTACACAACTGAACAGCTCCGCGCGAATCCCGATCTGGCCGACCCGAAGTACTTCTTCTATCGCGCCAAGCTTGAACACGACATCCAGATTGGCGTTTCAACCAACGATGATCGCTTCACATTCTATGGCGGCATCAACAATATTTTTGACCGCACACCCGATGTGGCTTCGTTGAACTATCCCTCATCATTCAAGGGCAGGTTCCTCTACGTCGGTGCCAAGTTCAATTTTGATCGGCTACCGTTCGGCAATTAAAGAACGGTTGGATGGAGCAGCCAGGGGCGCCGGTAACGGTGCCCCTGGTTGCTCCAACGGTTAACCCTCACCCCACTACGATCTTCAGCGCGCCGTCGCCCTCGTCGATCTTCACCTCTGAACCATCGGGCACTTCGCCGGCCAGCAGCTTTTCTGCGAGCGGGTCCTGCAGATAACGCTGCACCGCGCGCTTGAGCGGCCGGGCGCCATAGACCGGATCATAGCCGACCCGGCCCAGCCAGCGCTTGGCCGCATCGGTCAGATCCAGCGTGATCTTGCGGTCCTTGAGCAGCCCTGCGACCCTTGCCACCTGAATCTCGACGATCGGCGCCATATGCTCGACGCCCAGCCGGTGGAACAGGATGATCTCGTCCAGCCGGTTGAGGAATTCGGGGCGGAAATGCCCGCGCACGACTTCCATCACTTGCGGCTCGACCGCCTCGACATCCTGCCCCTCGTCCAGATTGGCGAGGTATTGGCTGCCCAGGTTCGAGGTCAGGATGATCAGCGTGTTGGTGAAATCGACCGTACGCCCCTGGCCGTCGGTCAGTCGCCCGTCGTCGAGCACCTGCAGCAGCACGTTGAAGACATCGGAATGGGCTTTCTCAACC
>JBKJTN010000151.1:0-3910 GCA_046590275.1 Novosphingobium sp. | reverse complement strand
CGCCGCCCTGTGGACCGCGGTGCTGCTCGACCGACGCGACCAGGGCCGACCGCCGCCGCTAGCGCTCGCCTTGCTGATGATCCTGTGGGCCAATTTTCACGGCAGCTTCATCCTCGGGTTCGTCATCGCCGGGGCGGTCGCACTGGATGCATTGATCGCCGCACAATGGCACCGGCGCGCATTCACCGGCTGGCTGCTGTTCGGATTGCTCGCGCTCGGCTCCGCGCTGGTCAACACCAATGGCATCGCCGGCTTCCTCCACCCGATCACCGTCATGGGCCTGGAGAATCTGGCGTACATCGAAGAGTGGAAACCGAGCAGCCCGTCGCACACGCCTTTCTTTTATGGCATCCTGATGGTCACGCTGGCGGGCTTGCTGGTCCGGGGCGCGAAGCTATCCCTCGGCGAAACATTGCTGTTGCTGGTCCTGCTGCTGCTCGCGTTCATGCAAGTGCGACAACAGACATGGCTGGCGATCGTCGCGCCGTTGATCCTCGCGCCCCGGCTTGCGCCTAAAGGCCGTGCGGATGCACCGCCGACCTTCGCCACAAACGCGAGCAAGCGATCGTGGATCGGTGCGGCTGTCGTCGTCGGGCTGTTGGCCGTGACGGTGCGGCTCGCCTTGCCGCTGCAGCCGCAGGAGGATGTCGCCAATCCCAGCATGCTGCTGGCCAACATTCCCGCCTCCTTGAGATCACAGCCGGTATTCAACGAATATAGCTTCGGTGGCCCGCTGATCCTGGCCGGGATCAAGCCCTACATAGACGGTCGCTCCGACATGTATGGCGATGCCTTCATGGCCGATTATGTCCGGATTGCCGACGGCGACATGGCCCGTTTCGAGCAGGCGGTTCGCAAGCATAAGATCAGCTGGACAATGCTTCCGCCCAAGTCCCGACTGACCGACGCGCTCAACGCCTCGCCGCAGTGGCGGCGCATCTATGCCGACAAGGTCGGAGTCATTCACGTGCGGCAGAAAAGTGCACCGCCGTCGGGACCGCCTCGATGAGGATATATTTCATCGCCGCGCTGTGGATCCTCGGTGCGGTGGGGCCGATCGCGGCGCTGAACCTGGCCTCGGTGGCGGAGCGCGACTTCGGCAGTATCTGGGCTGCTGGCCGCGCGATCATGGCCGGTGTCGATCCCTATCACGTCGATACCTTCAAGGCGTTCGGCGACCAGTTGCTCGGCGTCGGCCCGTATAATTTCACCTACCCGCCGCACGCCTTGTTCCTGTTCCTGCCTTTCGCAATGTTGCCCGCGGTACCGGCGCTCATCGCCTGGACACTGTTTTCGCTCGCCATATTCTATTGGGCGGCGCGGCCACTGATGCCCGAGGGCTTGCCGCCGGTACTGGTGCTGCTGGTGCCGCCGGCGATCATCAATGTCAATTTCGGTCAGACCGGCCTGATCACCTCGGCCCTGTTCCTGCTCGCCTTCCGCGGCAGCGGACTGGCGGCGGCGGCGCTGACCTTCAAGCCGCACATGGGCTTTCTGGTCGTGCCCGCTTTGCTGCGCGATCGTCGCGCGCTGGCCACCGCCACCGTCGCGACGCTCGTCCTTGTCCTCGCCAGCGGGCTGCTATTTGGCGGATGGGACGAATTCTTCCGCCATGCCCGCGACTATCAAGGCGGCAAGCTGGTCAACCATAGCCAGGCCAGCTGGGTGCTGCAGGCGACGACTCCGATGATCGGCTATGGTGTGTGGGGCTGGTTGATGTATGCCGTCGGCGGCATCTATCTGCTGTCGCGCAACTTCAACCTGTTCACCGCGGCAACAGCGACCTTCCTTATCTCCCCCTATGGTCTGCATTACGACATGGCCGCTGTCTGCCTCGGTTTCGCAATCCTGCTGTATACCCGCTGGGATGCCATGCCCGCGTGGCACAAGGCAGTGGCGGCGCTGGCCTATCTAACCCCGGCGATCGTCGGTTACGGCACCTGGCTGGTCCCGCCGATCCTGCTTGTCGGGCTGCTCGTTCAAGGCCAGTGGCTGGAAGGCGTGCGACTGACCGTCGATGTCGGCGAGTCCGGGAACCGGCGCCTGCGCTTCGATGTGGCGCCAATACGGATCTAACTGGCGAATTGAGGGCTCGGCTATGCCAGCCTCCCGAGTCGCGGGAAGCCGTCAAATAACGGCAATCAACCGGAAAATTCTTGGTCTCGCCGGTGAAAATCGTGGCGGACGAGTGACGATCTGTCCGGAATCGGGACGGATTTGCGTCACTATTAATCTGGATCAAGATAGCAAATAATGACGCTGAATCAGTGCCTTGACAGACAAAATGAGCGTTGTTGTGAGTTAACAGATGGTTAAGTCACATGGTTGACAAAAAATTAACCTAAGCGCAGCCCTTGAATCAGCCGGGTGGCCTGGGGGGCTCGTCCGGCAAGTGCTGCATCTTGTTGCGTTTGATGAGTGCTTGCCGAGTATCGCGTTGTGACTTTCCTCGTCGGTTGACCTGGTCGACGCATCCGCCGGAGCGCGGGGCAGATTCTGAGGAAGGGACGTAACATGAAGACTTTCATCAACATGCTGAGGGATCAGTCGGGTGCCTCGGCGGCCGAATATGCCCTCATCCTGGCGATTGTCGGTTCGGCGATCGCTTTGGCCGCAATCGGCCTGGGCGGCGCGGTTTCGAACTCCATGAACCGGGCAACCAACTGCATCGCCAGCAGCACCAACTGCAGCTGACGCGCAAAAAAAAGGGGAAGTAGCGTGAAAACATTGATCAACCTGATGCGGGATGACTCGGGCGCCTCGGCGGCCGAATATGCCCTCATTCTCGCCATCGTCGGTTCGGCGATCGCTCTGGCCGCGATCGGCCTTGGCGGCGCGGTTTCAAACTCGATGAACCGGGCGAAGAACTGCATCGCGAGCAGCACCAACTGCACCTGATGGGATTAACCGGGGCCGCCTCGGCGGCCCCGGTTGCCTTTCCACTAACGGGAGATGCCGGTGCGATCGTCGATGAGCTTGTTCAAAGATGACCGCGGCGCCAGCGCCTCCGAATATGCATTGCTGCTGGCAATCATCGGGGGCGCCATCGATTGGCCGCGATCGGACTGGGCGGGGCAATTTCCAATTCGGTCAACAAGGCAACCAACGAGATTTCCAACTGAAGACCGGCGCAATTGCAAAAAGTTTCGCGAATTTGCTGATTTGAGTTATAGTTAACGCCAGGTGGGGGCCGAAGCCGATGAAACGTGAATCGTTGATCGCTCTAGCAATTTCGCTCATTCTTGGTGTGCTCGCCGTCTATGTCGCGAACATCTTCCTGTCGCGAAACGAAGTGCAGGTCGAGGCCGTCGTCGCCGGCACGACCAAGGTCGCGGTGGCCGCCGTGCCGCTCGATTACGGGGTCGAGGTGACGCCGGAGAAAGTCCGCTTCGTCGCCTTCCCTACCGCCAGCCTTCCGGCCGGATCCTATCGTACCATCGGCGACCTGCTGCCCGCGGGCAAGAAACGCGTGGCGCTGCGCCCGATGCAACCCAACGAACTCATATTGTCGTCCAAGATCAGCGGCGAAGGCCAGAGCGCGTCGATTGCGGCGCTGCTGCCCGACGGCAAGCGCGCCGCCGCGGTCCGGCTCAACGACGTGTCCGGCGTGGCCGGGTTTATCCAGCCCAATGACTCGGTCGACGTATTGGTCACTCGCCAGGCCGGCGACGGCGGCAATTCTCGCCAAGTGACCGACGTGCTGCTGCAGAATATTCGCATCATCGCCATCGACCAGAATGCTAAGAATGCCGACGGCACGCCGAGCATCGCCAAGACCGCGACGCTCGAGGTTGACCCGATCGATGCGCAGAAGCTCGCGCTCGGCCAGCAGGTCGGGCAATTGAGCCTGGTGCTTCGCAAGCCGGGCGAGGAACAGAATAATCCATTGGTCGAAACGGTCAGCCTCGAG
>JBKJTN010000020.1:0-3220 GCA_046590275.1 Novosphingobium sp. | reverse complement strand
GCGATGTGTTTGGTGACCCTGCCGCCTGGGAGCGTCTACTCGCCGTCAACCTCCACGGGGTAGTACATGGATGCAGCATATTCACCGAGCGGATGGCTGAGAGCAACTACCCCGGACTGATCATCAACACCGGCTCGAAACAGGGCATCACGCAGCCTCCGGGCAACACCGCCTATAATGTCGCCAAAGCGGGCGTAAAAGCTTTGACGGAAGGGCTGGCGCACAGCCTTCGTGAAAAGACGGGCGATCGGGTTACAGCCCATCTTTTGGTTCCGGGCTACACTTACACGGGTTTGACTGCGCGCCAGGTTTCGCAAAAGCCGCCGGCAGCCTGGACTGCCAAGCAGGTTGCCGGCTTTTTGCTGGAGGGGCTGGCGCGAAGAGATTTCTACATCATCTGCCCCGACAATGAGACCACACCGCAAATGGACCGCAAGCGCATGGCTTGGGCGATGGGCGATCTGGTAGAGGGGCGACCAGCCTTGTCTCGGTGGCACCCGGACTACAAGGCTGCTTTCGACGCATACATGAAGGACTGAGGGCTGCCCTGCTCCGAGCCGCCAAATGGCCGGTCGAGAATAATGTCCAGTCCGCCAGCAGTTCAGCCGGCGCGCCCTGGTATCCGCCATAGCCGCGTCGACCAGGTATGGCGGGGAAAAGCTCCCCAAAGTGATGTCAGAAAAACCGCCCAACAGCGAGTTACCGGGGTAGTCTTAACGCCCCTAATATCTCTTCAAAGGCGAGACCGATACCGAGTAGCTTCCTGTCCGTGCCGGCCGGGCCATCCAATTCGATTGCAACCGGCAGCCCGTCCACCAGCCCCGCAGGAAGAACGAGCCCAGGCAAACCAGCTGTGCTGCCCGGCGCAATATTTCGGCCCATTGCTGTCGAAAATGCCACTTCGTCTTCGCCGATGCGGACCATCCCGTCGGCGCCGATCGGTACTGCAGTCACCATAGTCGCCGGCAATAGCATGGCATCGATCCGGTTATCGGCGAACCAGCCTTCCAGTAACGCTCGCAGGGCTGGCAGATGCACATCCCGCGCAGCATTGTAAGCGTCTTCAGAGATCGCATGCGGCGCTCCGGGCAGCGCAAAGTATTGCAGCACCGCCAGCACATCCGGGCTAACATCGGCCAGCATCTCGTCGAAACTGATATTTGCTCCGGATTGCCTCAACCACGTGGTCAGCGACGGCACCACGTCATGCACCTGCACCGGAAGTGTTATAAGTTCGATGAGCTCGCTTAGCCCAGGTACGTCTGCTTCGATGATCGTAACCCCGGCATCGGCCAAGCGTTGCAGTACGTCTTCCACTACTCCCGCAACTGCCGGATCAAGCCCAGCGAAGTAATATTCGCGGGCGATTCCTATTCGCAATCCTTCGAGCGCCGGCACCGCTACAGGAGCGTGATCGGCCGTCATCACGGCGTCGAACAGCGCGAGGTCGGCCACGTGCCGAGCATGCGGTCCGACTTGATCGAATAGGCTGCTGATCGGAGCGCAGCCATCGTTGGGGTAGCGCCCGGTTGTCGGCCGAAAGCCCGCGATCCCGCACAGCGCGGCAGGCACCCGGATCGAGCCCTGCGTATCTTCGGCCAGTCCAAGCGGCGCCATGCATGCGGCTATCGCCGCTGCGGTTCCCCCGCTGCTGCCACCAGGTATTCGCGACAGGTCGCACGGATTGCGGACCGGTCCATAAGCCATGTTGCTGCTGGTCCAGCCAAATGACAGCTCATGCAGATTGGTCTTACCCAGCACGATAGCTCCAGCCTCCCTCAGCCGGGCGACAACCGGCGCGTCCGCCGCCGGACAAAAATTCCGCAGCGCTGCTGTTCCTGCCGTCGTTGGCAAATCGGCGGTATTGATGCTGTCTTTCACCGGAATCGGCAGCCCATGCAGCGGCCTCAATATTTCGCCTGCGTCGCGGCGCGCATCTGCGGCCCGCGCTGCCGCGCGGACAGCTTCGGGATCAAGCGTGATGAACGCGTTCAGGTCTGATCGATCGGCGCATCGCGCCAGTAAGGCCTCCGCATAGGCGAGAGCAGTCACTTGCCCGGTCTTCATGGCTGCAACCGCCTCGCACGCCGAAAGGCCGAGCATGTCTTGTGCATTCATGGCCGGCTACCCTGTTTGGTTTATCCCTTTGGTTTGTCGCTGAGCATTTGACCAAGCGCCATCAGATTCCGCGGCGCGCTCCACCGCTTGTCAAGGTTTGGCGTACCCAGGCGCCGCCAGCGCCAAGCTTCAGTGTCGGCTCGCCACCATGTCCTTGTTCAATGTGCGCGCGGCTATGAAATAGAATGCTGCGGCGGGGATAAAAACGAGGGTGACCGCCACCAGTGACTGGCGCAGGCCCTCACCATAAGCCGTGCGGCAGATCAGTTGTTGAGCCTCGGTCAGGGCGGACAAATCCTTGGCCCGACAGATCGCGTTGGTCAGACCTGCGCCCGCACCATCCCCCTGAAGCTGCATGTTCATGAAGGTGTCAGAGAGAATGCCGACGACCTGGGGCCCGACTCCGTTGCCGATCAGAGCCACGAGCACCAGCAATATTGCGATGGCCGACGCACGCGAGCGGGCCGACACCACCCCTTGGCCGATGGTGTACTGGGCACCAATGTAGGCATAGTGAAACATTGCCCCCAGGCCCCACGCGATCAGAGCCGGCCAATGGCCCGTCACATGCTTCGCGCCGTCCGCTGCCGTGACCACGCTGGCGTGGTCCATCTGATAGAATGCGATAATGTAGAAGGGGATCGCCAGCAGGAGGCCGACGCCCGGAATCACCGCGACAGCAGTATTGAAGCGCTCCGACAGCCGCGACGTCAGCCAGCCGCCCAGAAAGGTGCCGAGCGCCGAGATCAGCGCCAGCGGCACACCGAAGGTGAGGGCGAACTCGCCAGGCCCGATGCCGGAGATCCTCTGGGCCATCGGAGCCTGAAAGCCGAACAGGCCATAACCGACGAAGGCCACCAGCGACGCCCCTACGGCCATGTTCCAGAAGGTCGGCTTTGTTGAAAGTTGGCGCAGAGTCTCGACGATGCTGGCCTTCTCCATTTGCACGGTCCCTGGCGGGTCGGAATAGCCGCGAGGCGGCTCCTTCACGGTCAGGAACACCAGCAGCGCGATGAAAAGGCCCGGGATGCCCAGTCCGATGAAGGCGAAACGCCAACCAAAAGATCCGGTCCACCCCATCATGGCGGGCAGACCCTCCAGA
>JBKJTN010000198.1:0-4369 GCA_046590275.1 Novosphingobium sp. | reverse complement strand
CCCAGGGTACTTCGTTTCGAGCCCGGGCGACTTGTAGTGGCCCATGCCCTCCTTCATGTGGAAGGTGGCGCTCGATCCCATCGGCACGCGGGTCATGCTCTCGACCCCCGCCGCGATCACCACGTCCTGCGTCCCGCTCATCACCGCCTGCGCGGCGAACTGGATCGCCTGCTGGGATGATCCGCACTGGCGGTCGATCGTCACCGCGGGGGTCGATTCGGGGAGCAATTTCGATGCCAGCACCGCGTTGCGCCCAACCTGCCCGGCCTGCTGTCCGCCCTGGCTGACGCAGCCCATGATCACGTCCTCGATTCCGGCTGGGTCCATCCCCGTCAGCTTGACCAGATGATCGAGCGAGGCGGCGGCCAGATCGACCGGGTGAACCCCGGCAAGCCGCCCGCCACGGCGGCCCCCGGCAGTACGGACGGCGTCGACGATATAGGCAACAGGCATGGTCCGAGTCTCCCGGCGAGCTATTTAATCGTCCGGTTAAGGCCCGCGTCGCAGCCGGTCAAGCCGGGTCAGGATACCGCAATCGTCAGCGCTCCGTCGCCGTCGTCGAGCCGAAGCGTGCTGCCGTCGGGAATCTCCCCCGCGAGCAGCTTGTCGGCCAGCGGATCCTGGACATAGCGCTGCACCGCGCGCTTCAAGGGTCGCGCGCCGTAGACCGGATCGTAGCCGACTCGCCCCAGCCAGCGCCGCGCCGCGTCGGTGAGTTCGAGGCTGATCTTGCGGTCCTTGAGCAGCTTGGCCACCCGCTCGACCTGAAGATCGACGATCGGCGCCATGTGCTCCTGCCCCAGGCGGTGGAACAGGATGATCTCGTCGAGCCGGTTGAGAAATTCGGGGCGGAAGTGTCCGCGCACGACGTCCATCACCTGCGGCTCGACTGCCGCCACATCCTGCCCCTCGTCGAGCCCGGCCAGAAACTGGCTGCCGAGGTTGCTGGTCAGGATGATCAGCGTGTTGGTGAAATCGACTTGCCGCCCCTGGCCATCGGTCAGCCGCCCGTCATCGAGCACCTGCAGCAGCACGTTGAAGACATCGGAATGGGCTTTCTCAACCTCGTCGAACAGCACCACCTGATAGGGTCGGCGGCGAACCGCCTCGGTCAGCACCCCGCCTTCGTCATAGCCGACATACCCCGGGGGCGCGCCGATCAGGCGGCTGACCGAGTGTTTTTCCATGAATTCGGACATATCGATTCGGACCATCGCGCTGTCATCATCGAACAGGAAACCGGCCAGTGCCTTGGTCAGCTCGGTCTTGCCGACACCCGTGGGCCCGAGGAACAGGAAGCTCCCCAAAGGCCGGTTGGGATCCTGCAAGCCCGCCCGCGCGCGCCGCACCGCCTTGGACACGGCGAGCACCGCATCAGCCTGGCCGATCACCCGCTGGCCGATGATCTGTTCCATCTTGAGCAGCTTCTCGCGCTCACCCTCCAGCATCCGGTCAACCGGCACGCCGGTCCACTTGCTGACGACAGCCGCGATGTCGTCGGCAGTCACTTCTTCGCGCAGCAGCGCGTTTTCGGCCTGCCCCACCGCTTCGGCAAGCTGCTTTTCGAGGCCGGGGATCGTGCCGTATGACAGCTCGCCCGCCTTGCCGAGATCGCCCGCTCGCTGGGCCTGCTCCAGCTCCAGCCGGGCAGCGTCGAGCGCTTCCTTGATCTTGGCCTCTGACGCGATCTTGTCGCGCTCGTTCTGCCAGCGCGTGGTCAAGACCGCGGATTGCTCCTCAAGCCCGGCCAGTTCGCTGCGCAGCGTATCGAGCCGGTCCTTGGAGGCCTTGTCGCTCTCCTTGGCCAGCGCCATTTCCTCGATCTTGAGCTGGATGATCCGCCGGTCGAGCACCTCGATTGCCTCGGGCTTGCTCTCCACTTCCATGCGGATGCGGCTGGCCGCCTCATCCATCAAATCGATCGCCTTGTCGGGCAGGAAGCGGTCTGAAATGTAGCGATTGCTAAGCGTTGCCGCCGCCACGATCGCGCCATCGGTGATCCGCACCCCGTGGTGCAGCTCGTAGCGGTCTTTCAGTCCGCGCAGGATGCTGATCGTATCCTCGACCGTCGGCTCGCCCACGAACACCGGCTGGAACCGCCGCTGGAGTGCCGGGTCCTTCTCGACATACTTCTGATATTCATCGAGCGTGGTCGCGCCGATGCAATGCAGCTCGCCGCGGGCCAATGCCGGTTTGAGCAGGTTGGAGGCGTCCATCGCCCCCTCGCCCTTGCCCGCGCCAATCAGGGTGTGCATTTCATCGATGAACAGGATGATCTCACCCTCGGCGCCCTTGACCTCGTCAAGCACGGCCTTGAGGCGTTCCTCGAACTCGCCGCGATATTTGGCGCCCGCGATCAGGCTGCCCATGTCGAGCGACATCAGGCGGCGATCTTTCAGGCTATCGGGCACATCGCCATTGGCGATCCGCAGCGCGAGGCCCTCGGCAATCGCGGTCTTGCCAACCCCTGGCTCGCCGATCAGCGCCGGGTTGTTCTTGGTCCGGCGCGCGAGGATCTGCATGGTCCGGCGGATCTCCTCGTCGCGGCCGATCACCGGATCAAGCTTGCCGTCGCGAGCCGCTTGCGTGAGGTCGCGGGCGTATTTCTTCATCGCGTCATAGGCGTTTTCGGCGCTCGCGCTGTCGGCCGTGCGCCCGCCGCGCAATTCGGTAATCGCCGTTTCCAACGCCTTGGCGCCAGCATTGGCCACCTTCAGCGCCTGCCCCGCCGCAGTAGTGGTGGCCAGCGCGAGTGCGACCAGCATCCGCTCAACCGTGACGAAGCTGTCGCCCGACTTGGACGCGACCTGCTCGGCCTGGTCGAGAATCCGGACTGTATCATTGTCCAGCCCCGGAGTTTGCTGCGCGCCGCCGCCCGATACAGCCGGGATCTTGGCCAGCGCCTTGTCAACTTCGGCCTGCGCAATCGCGGTGGTGCCGCCCGCGCGCTGGATGAGGCCGGCGGCCATACCCTCGTCGTCCTCAAGCAGGGCTTTGAGTAAATGTTCGGGCGTGATCCGCTGATGGTTCATGCGGATCGCCACGGTCTGGGCGGATTGCAGAAATCCTTTGGCGCGGTCGGTAAATTTCTCGAGGTTCATAAGTGTATCAGCCTCCTGTCACACCGGAGATAGTGTTGCGCGTCTGCAACACAAGGGTTCTGCTTTCGAATCTCATCTTGAACTACTAACACAAGGGAGCGGGGAGATTTTGATGTTGCGCAAATCACTGGGGAAGATTGGCTGGGGGCTGTTGGGGTTGACGCTGCTCACGCTGGTGGCGCTGCTCAGCTGGGAGCCGTTTTTCGCCCTGCCCCCCGGCCCGCCGCCGCCTGACAAGGCCTATTCAGCCGAAATCATCCGCGATGAATGGGGCGTGCCGCATATTCATGGGAAAACCGATCCCGATGTCACCTTCGGCGTCGCCTATGCCCATGCCGAGGATGATTTCGCCACCCTGCAGGATGTTCTGGCGATGACCCGCGGGCGCTTTGGTGCGATTGCCGGGGCAGACGGCGCAGGCATCGACTATGCCTATCATCTGCTCGAGGCGCGCGGCACGGCGGAACGCAACTATGGCGGGCTTCCGGCAGAGGTTCGCGCGCTGCTCGATGGCTATGCCAGCGGGCTCAATCGCTATGCCGATACCCACCGCGGCGAGATCAAGCTGGCAAAGCTGTTCCCGGTCAACGGCATGGATATCGCCGCCGGCTTTGCCTTGCGCCAGCCGTTCTTCTTCGGGCTCGACCGGACGCTGGGGCCATTGGTCAGCGGCGAGCCGTTCCGGACCGAATATGGCCCCGCGCTCAATGGCAAGCCGCTGGCTGCCTTCAGCGAGGGCGGCGGCGATCAGCTGACGTTGACCAAGCCAATGCCGCTGCCGGTTGGCAAGGACGGCGAACTGTCCGGCTCAAACGCCTTTGCCATCGCCCCGCGCCGTTCGCCCGATGGTGTGACCCGGCTGGTCTCCAACAGCCACCAGCCGTGGCGCGGCGGGGTCGCCTGGTACGAGCTCGAGATCTCGAGCGACAGCGGTTGGCATTTTGCCGGGGCGACCTTCCCCGGCGCGCCTTTCCCGGTGCTGGGCCACAATGAGAACCTCGGCTGGACCAACACGGTCAACCGTCCCGACATCACCGACATCTTCCAGCTGGTGCTGGACAAGGAACAGACCCACTACCGGCTTGACGGCAAGTGGCTTCCCCTTGAGGCGCGCCGCGTGCTGCTGCCGGTGAAATTCGGGCCCTTCACTTTGCCGGTGTTCAAAACCGTGTGGCGCACTGTGCACGGCCCGGCGGTGATCAATCCGCGCGGCGGCTTTGCGATCCGCTATGGCGGGATCGATCAAATCGGCAACATCGATCAATATT
>JBKJTN010000162.1:0-8791 GCA_046590275.1 Novosphingobium sp. | reverse complement strand
GCTTGACGTCCCCCCGCCCCACAATTATGGGCGCTCACCTTGCCAACGGCGTTTCGCCGATCTGGCCCCATCGTCTAGCGGTTAGGACGCGGCCCTTTCACGGCTGAAACACGGGTTCGATTCCCGTAGGGGTCACCATCTAAAACAATCAGTTAATCATAATTCTGAGATGGGAGTTTCGGCCTTCGCCGAACTTTATCCAAATATCCGTGTCCGACAAGTCCCTGCAAAACAAGCGCTTGCCGGCCACACCCAAATTGCCAAACTAGCCGAACGAAAGGGGGAAATAGTAAGCAGCGTCGCAAGAGGCAGATTGGCATGCCTCGGCAGAGCTGGTCGTGCCCGACAATATAGGCCCATGCCGCTGCTGCCGAGATGCCGGGGGTTGAATGCCGTTAAAAACATCTGGCAGTGCTTGCGCGACAATCAACTTTCGAACGGCGCCTTGTCCTCATATGAATACATCATCGATCACTGCTGCTTTGCTAGGAACAAACTCGTCGATTAGCTGTGATCGTATTATGTCCATCGGCCTCAGGCAATGGGCTCATGGGTACTGATCAATGCGCCTTGGTACAAAAAGCTTGCATAAGGACCCGGCGAGGTGCCGATAGCAAATGGTAGCTAGCTGCAATGAATTGGAAGCAATCACTGTGTCTTTGGAAGCGCATCAGGATTTTAGATATAGATTCTGTGAGACTCTTTATCGACAACTAATTCCGCAATTTTGTGACGACGCTGCCCGACGCTGCGATGTGTCAACGTTTAATAAATCGTCTGTCAATTTAAGTGAGCAAGATGCTGCCAATTTCTTGCGAGCGTTAGACAATGGATTGATCCACCACGTTGGTCGAGGACTTTACCGCGCAGTTCGGAGCGCAGCAAGTGAACAGTTTTTTTGGACCGGCCGCAACGTACCAGGGCTTCGGTCATTCAGCCTATGGCTTGAGCCTATCATCACTGTTGGAGCACTCGCCCGCTTACACTTCGACTATGGCTGGCCCGAAGATCTGATTGGCACTCAATCGGTCGACTGGGCATTTGACTTGGTGGGGTTCCTCCCCGGCGCCTGCAGCGAGCACATCGCCGGGGAGGTAAAAAAGACGAACGCTGAACTCGATCAGCTTCTTATGCTCATGTTTGAATTTGGCCAATTGCCGGTCCCTGAAGCGCCGCCGCCATCAGGGAAAGCGCGCAACGCATATAAAAAGATTGCGGCCTTGCGCGAACGACGTGCGCCGATTTTTTGGGCCATCGGCCCTGACGGTACGAGCAAGGTGCACCGCGTGGAGTATCATGCTGGTGATAGAGTCAAACTTGTGAA
Source organism: Novosphingobium sp. (assembly GCA_046590275.1). GTDB lineage: Bacteria > Pseudomonadota > Alphaproteobacteria > Sphingomonadales > Sphingomonadaceae > Novosphingobium. The sequence goes on along the minus strand of JBKJTN010000162.1, from coordinate 7,467 downwards.
GGCTGAAGCTGCGATCATGCAGTTTTCTAGCCATTCTTAAACCTTAGCAACCGGTCGATGTGGGGTTCTACCTGCCACAATGACCGACCAGCAAGAGAGGTGCATTTGTGAACTATACTGATCTTCGTATGCGGGTGCTTGACCGGCCCATATCGGCTTCGGATGGAAGCCACAGCGCCCGCTTGTGGAGGGTGGCCGAGAATATGCGCGACCATTTGAGCAAGGATACGCCGGATGATCGCATACTTCACATTATGTCGCGCATAGGCGTCTTATGCAGAAGCTTGGCCAATGATCTTAGAAGCGATCATACGACTCCTGAAGAAGTCGCAACTCTTTTGGCTCAATTGGCGGACTTGGGTGATATGAGCTTTGATCAATGGCGGCAATGACCGGCGCAGGCGAAGTTGCAACGTTTGTGCTGACCGGTCGGATTTGGGTCAACTGACTGCGATTAACCACCGCTGCGTCGGCGCCCGCGTGGCCGAACTGCAACTGACCGTTCTGCTCGAGGAAATGGGCAAGCGGCGCCTCAGGGTCAATGTGCTGGCCGAGCCGGAACGTGTCCCCGCCTGCTTCGTCCACGGCTACAAGCATATGCAGGTCAGCCTCGAACGCTATTGATCGGGGCGGTGAGGACCAAGGACCGCATCATAAGCGCGGCGACGCAGCTTTATAATGAGCTTGGCTATGCCAATGTCTCAAGCGCCGTGCTGGCCGCACAGCTGGGCATCGCCGAAGGTAATCTGTGGTACCATTTCAAGACCCGCCGGGCGATCCTGGGGGCGATCAGCGAGAACTTCGCCCGGGATATCGAGCTTAGGCTGGCGCTTGGTCCCGGTCCGGACAGCAATGTCGTGGCCGACTATGCGGTGCTGTTGCAGGCGGTGATGCGTGAGTTCCGTGATTATCGTTTTCTCTACCGCGATCAGGCCGACTACGGCGCGCATGACGAGATAATCCGGCGCAACGCGCCGGGCTGGCACCAGCGGACCCATGCCCAGCTGCGCCGCTATTTCAGCGCCTTTGTCGCGCAAGGACAACTTGACTGGCCCGAGGAGCGTCTGCCCGATCTGGCCATCAATGCCACGATCCTGCTGCGCTATGGCCTCGAGTATTCGCGCGAAATGGGCGAACCGATCGAGCAGGGCGGCGGAGCGGTGCGCGGAACGTTGCTGCGCCACCTCACTCTGTTCGAGCACGGGCTGGTTCCGGTTGCGGCCCTGAAACTGCGCAGTTCGATCGATCTGATCGGGGCCGGCGACGCAGAATTTGGCCGCGATCGGAAATTGCCGCTGGCGAGCGCTGCCGCACCCCGCTAGTTAGCCGCCGTCATGACCGGCAAGCGCGCCCTACCCTTGGCGGGAATCGCCCTTGTCGTCACCACCTGCCTTGGCATGGTCATCGCCGGCGCCGAACTGGGGCTGGCGCTGGGAGTGGCAGTGATCTGGCTGGGCTCGCTGTGGCTGACGCTGCCTGCACCTGAAGCCGAAGCACCCCGGATCAATGCCGAGCAGGCGTCACGCGATGCCACGCGCGGCATCATCGAATCCCTGAGCACGCCGCTGCTGGTCCTGGAAGGCAGCCGCATCACCCAGGCCAACGCAGCCGCCCGCGAAGCGCTGGGGGCGCACATCGTCGATCAGGACGCACGGATCGCACTTCGCCACCCCGATGCGATGCGGCTGCTGGAGATGGAGCCCGAAGAGGGCTGGGGCGAGAGCGTGACCATCAGCGGCTTTACCGGCGGACGCAGTCTGTGGCAGCTGACTCGGCGGCGGATCGACAAGAAGCGCTGGTTGATCGAACTGACCGACCGGACCTCTGAATCCGACATCAGCCGGGCCCATACCGATTTCGTCGCCAACGCCAGCCACGAGCTGCGCACACCGTTGGCGGCGATCATCGGCTATGTCGAAACGCTGACCGAGGGCGGCCCGGCGGTCGACGAAGCCGCCCGGACCCGCTTTTACGAGGTCGTACTGCGCGAGGCACGGCGGATGCAGTCGCTGGTCGAGGATCTCATGTCGCTCAGCCATGTCGAGGCGGAAAAGAACGATCGCCCGACCGAACCGATCGACCTGACCAAGCTGACTGCGCGAGTAGTGGGCGAAATCGGCTCGATTCAGGGCCGCAACCGCCTCGTTACGCAATTCCCCGATGGCCCAGCAACAGTCCTGGGCGACGCTGCTCAGCTTGAGCAATTGCTCCGCAATCTGATCGACAACGCACTGAAATATGGCGACCCGGCTGAACCGGTGACCGTATGCATCACGCCTGGCCCCAATGGCGGCTTGGCCCTTGCGATTGCCGACCGCGGGCCCGGGATCGCGCCCGAGCATTTGCCCCATCTGACCCGCCGGTTCTACCGTACCGATCCAGGCCGGAGCCGCGCTGCCGGAGGCACGGGGCTTGGCCTTGCGATCGTCAAACATATCGTCGAACGGCACCGCGCGCAGCTTGATATTGTGAGCGAGTTGGGCAAAGGAACCACGTTCAACGTCAGCTTCCCGGCTCTCCCACAAAGCACTGCGGACGAATTGTCATAAAAGTGTCATGAAAGATCCGCAGAGCCACGCAAGACATCCCATCTGAGGCCCGTTCCATGAACAAATCAGCTTTCCTCTCCATCACTGTCGCTGCCCTGACCCTTGCCGGATGCGGCGGCTCAGGGGGCGGCTCGCGCGAGCAAATCCGCGCTGTTGGTTCGTCGACTGTTTATCCCTTCGCCAAAGCTGTCTCGTCCGAGCTGGCAAAAGCGAATCCAGCGATCAAGTCGCCGATCATCGAATCAACCGGCACGGGCGCTGGTATGAAGCTGTTTTGCGCCGGCGTTGGCGTGCAGTATCCTGATATCGAGAACGCCTCGCGCCGGATGAAGAAGTCTGAATATGAAGATTGCGCCAAGAACGGCGTCGACAAGATCGTCGAAATCCAGGTTGGCCTTGATGGCATTGCCTTTGCAGAAGCAAAAGGCGGGATCGGTTTTGCCCTGACCCAGGCCGATGTATACAAGGCCTTGGCCGCCAACCCCTTTGGCAGGCCCAACACCACAAAGACCTGGAAGGATGTAAACCCGGCGTTCCCGGCTGAAGCGATCCTAGTCTATGGTCCGCCGTCAACCTCGGGCACGCGCGACGCGCTCAAGGAACTGATCTTGATGAAGGGCTGCGACACCAACCCTGAAATGAAGGCGCTGAAGGACAGCGACAAGGATAAGCACGACAAGATCTGCGGCGAAGTCCGCAGTGACGGTGCCTATGTCGATGCGGGTGAGAACGACAATTTGATCGTCCAGAAACTTGAAGCCAATCCCAAAGCGATCGGCGTGTTCGGCTTTTCCTATCTTGAGGAAAACTCGGACAAGCTCAAGGGCCTGACCATGAACGGTATTGTTCCGACCTACGCCTCGATCGCCGATTTCAGCTATCCGGGCGCGCGTCCACTTTACATCTACGTCAAGGCAGCGCACTTCGAGGCCATCAAGGGGCTTAAGGAATTCGTCGCTGAATGGGCCAAGAGCTGGTCGAAGGACGGCTTGCTCGCCAAGCAAGGCATGGTCGTTTCTCCAGATGACATCCAGGCCAAGAATGCCAAGATCGCCACGGAAATGACCCTGCTTGATGCGAGCACGCTGAAGTAAGAACTCCGACGCATTGAAGTAAGAACAAGGGAAATACCCAAAAAATGTCGCCAGCCATTCCTGTCCTGCTCGCCCTCGGGCTGGGCCTGATCGGCTGGTTGGCGGCGCGTTCGCGGGCATGGGCCTTTCGCAAGACCGCGCGTGCGGGCGGCGGTGAATTGCATTCGCTACCCAACTATCATGGCTGGTATGTGGCGCTGTGGATTGTCATCCCGGCGATCGTGTTTGCGGTTATCTGGAATGTCGTAAGCCCGGGGCTGGTGCTGGGCCAGGTTCTTGCCGATCCGGCAGCGGCCAATTTGCCCGCATTCGGTGTTGGCCGCGATTCGATCCTCTCCGAAGCGAAGGCAATTGCGGGCGGACAGGCCGGAGCAGCCTTCAACCCGCAATCCGCCGCGCTGGTTGAACCGTTTCGCGTCGCCATGCAGCATTATGGCGTGATCGGCGTGATCATTACGGTGCTTCTGGGCTTTGTCGGCGGCGCGTTGGCATTCCTACGCCTACGCCCCAATTTCACAGCCCGCACCAGGGTCGAACGCGCGGTGATGGGGGCATTGCTGCTGGCCTCGATGGTAGCGATCGTCACCACCTTTGGCATCCTTGCCTCGCTGATATTCGAGACTGTGCGTTTCTTCAGTTTTGTCAGCCCGGCCGAATTCTTGCTCGGCACCCACTGGGGGCCAGACCCGATGGCCCCTCCAACATCGGGTATGGGTGAGCGCTATGGCGCAATTCCGCTGTTTTGGGGGACAATCTTCATTGGCGCGATCATCGCCATGCTGGTGGCAATCCCGCTTGGCCTGATGAGCGCGATCTATCTCACGCAATATGCATCGCAAACGGTGCGCAAGTGGATGAAGCCGCTGCTCGAGATCCTCGCCGGGGTACCGACCGTCGTCTATGGCTACTTTGCGGCGCTGACAGTCGCTCCGGTGATCCGGGACGCCGCGCAAGCGATCGGCATAGCCGGTGCTTCGAGCGAAAGCGCGATGGCTGCGGGGCTGGTCATGGGGATCATGATCATCCCGTTCGTGTCCTCAATGGCAGATGACAGCATCGCCGCCGTCCCGCAGGCGATGCGCGATGGCAGCCTGGCGATGGGCGCGACGACTTCCGAGACAATCCGCAAGGTCCTGATACCCGCAGCGCTGCCTGGCATTGTCGCCGGTGTGATGCTGGCAGTCAGCCGCGCGATTGGTGAAACAATGATCGTGGTGATGGCGGCTGGCGCCACTGCACGGCTGACCGCAAATCCGTTTGAAACGATGACGACGGTGACCTTCCAGATTGTCGCCATGCTGACCGGTGAAGGCAGCTTCGATCACCCCGCGACGCTCTCTGCCTTTGCACTGGGCTTCGTGCTGTTCCTTGTCACCTTTGCTCTGAATTTCATTGCGCTGCGTGTCGTCAAGCGGTTCCGTGAAGCTTATGAGTAACATCACTGCCGTCCAACGTAACGAGCGCATCGCCGCGCGGCTCAGCAGTCGCTACGCCTCCGAGCGCCGGTTTCGTGCGTTGGGCCTGTTCGCGGTGGTGTTTTCCGGGCTCATCCTCGCCTTTCTTCTGTTGACCATGACGTCGAACGCGATCGGCGGCTTCAAGCGTACTGAACTGCGCTTCCCGGTCGATCTTTCCGGAGGCGCGTTGACAATTGATCCCAGCCAGCTTGAAGGCCCGAACGCCATGCAGGCCCTCGAAGGCGCTGGACTGCCGGATGTTATCACGTTCGCCGCGTCGCAAAGCGCTGGCGATCTGGCTGCGGCGCAGCTGGATGAAAGCGCTTGGCGCGAAGTGGCCAAACGCCTGATCGCGGATCCCATGCAGGCCAAAAGCAAGCTGGAAGTCTCGCTGCCGGTCAGTGACGATCTGGCCTCGGCCTGGCGCGGCGAAGGCGATGAGGAGCTCAAAAAGCTGGCGACCCAGCTGAGACGGGACGGAAAGCTGGTCCGCGCCATTGACTTTGGTTTCCTCTCCCGTTCGGACGCCTCCGATCCGCAGGCGGTGGGAATTTGGGGAGCGCTTAAGGGCTCGATGCTGACCATGCTGGTCACGTTGCTGCTGGCCTTCCCGATCGGCGTATTGTCAGCGGTTTACCTTGAGGAATATGCCCCGAAGAACCGCTGGACCGAATTCATCGAAGTCTCGATCAACAATCTGGCCGCTGTGCCCTCAATCATCTTCGGACTGCTTGGCCTGGCGGTATTCCTGACCATATTTCCCAATTTGCGATCCGCACCGGTGATCGGCGGCATGACTCTGGCACTGATGACCATGCCGGTGATCGTCATTTCCGGACGCAATGCGATCAAAGCGGTGCCGCCCTCGATCCGCGATGCAGCGCTGGCGATCGGCGCAAGCCGGGTGCAGACGGTGTTCCACCACGTCCTGCCGCTTGCCCTCCCCGGCATTCTCACAGGCACCATTATCGGCATGGCCCGCGCACTCGGCGAAACCGCGCCACTGCTGATGATCGGGATGCGCGCTTTTGTCGCCAGTCCGCCCGATGGTTTCACATCTCCTGCCACGGTCCTGCCGGTCCAGATCTTTCTCTGGTCGGACGAGATCAGCCGCGGCTTTGTTGAACGTACTTCCGCCGCGATTATCGTCTTGCTGGCCTTCTTGCTGGTAATGAACGGCCTCGCCATCTATCTCCGCAACCGCTTCGAGAACCGCTGGTGACCACAACACACGAACTTGAAACCAAAGACGCCAAGCTCAGCGCGCGCGATGTTTCCGTCTATTACGGAAACAAGTGCGCAATAGACAACGTGTCGATCGATATCGCGACCAAATATGTCACTTCCTTCATCGGCCCATCGGGCTGCGGGAAATCCACCTTCCTGCGCGCGTTCAACCGGATGAATGACACTATCGCGGGCGCGCGGGTGGAGGGTGAGATCAAGCTCGACGGGCAGGATATCTATCGCTCCGGCATGGATGTCGTGCAATTGCGGGCGCGGGTCGGCATGGTGTTCCAGAAGCCCAACCCGTTCCCCAAGTCGATCTATGAGAATATTGCCTACGGCCCCCGGATCCATGGTCTGTCGACCAGCAAGACCGAGCTTGACGAAATTGTCGAGCGGTCGCTGCGCCGCGCCGGCCTGTGGGACGAAGTCAAGGATCGCCTGACTGACAGCGGCACGACCTTGTCTGGGGGGCAACAGCAAAGGCTGTGTATCGCCCGCGCCATTGCGGTCGACCCCGAAGTGATCCTGATGGACGAGCCTTGCTCGGCGCTCGATCCGATCGCCACCGCGCGGATCGAAGAACTGATCGACGAGCTCAAGGGCCGCTACGCCATCGTCATTGTAACCCACTCGATGCAACAAGCGGCGCGCGTCTCGCAGCGCACGGCCTTTTTCCATCTCGGCAAGATCGTCGAGCATGGCAAAACGTCGGATATCTTCACCAATCCGCGCGAAGAGCGCACCAAGGATTACATCACCGGCCGCTACGGTTAGGACACGGATAATGGCAGAGCATACAGTAAAGGCGTTCGATGAGGACATCACCCGGCTTCGCGGCCTGATCGCGGAAATGGGCGGCCTGGCCGAAGTATCGCTATCCGAAGCGATGGAGGCACTGGTCAAGGGCAATCCCGAGCTGGTTCAAGGCGTGATCGCGCGCGACAAACGGATTGATGCGCTAGAGGCTGAGGTGGACAAGCTGGCGGTGAGGGTCATTGCGCTGCGGGCGCCGATGGCGGTTGATCTGCGCGAAGTGATCGCCGCGCTAAAGATCGCTGGCGTGATTGAACGGATCGGCGATTATTCCAAGAACATCGCCAAAGCATCGACCAAAATAGAAGGTCGCAAGAAGTTTGA
>JBKJTN010000074.1:0-9086 GCA_046590275.1 Novosphingobium sp. | reverse complement strand
TGGGGTTGACCGGTCGGCAGGGCCGGCCTCAAGCCGGCCCTGCGCCAATCATCAACGATAGAAGACGTGATTGTCGATCCGCCCGACGCGGGTCAGCCGCCAGCCGGGCGAAACCCGTGCGGCATGGAAGTAAAGCGCGCCTTCGACCGTGCTCTGCCAGCTGCCCGAATGGGCGATCTGGGCAATGGCCACGGCATTCTTCCACTGGCGCGAGCTTTTGACGATACCGGGCATGGTATTGCCGCGCACGAACGAAAACTGGGAGCGCTGGAATACTACGCCGCAGTAGCTGTTGGGAAAGCGGCCCGACTTCGAGCGGGCGACAACCACGCGGCCCACCGCCAGCTGACCGGGCAAGCTTTCACTCTTCGCTTCGAAATAGACCGCACCGGCAAGGCAATTAAGCTCTCGCGAGAGGTCGCTTGGCTGCGGCTGGGCCGAAACCAGCGCAACCAGCGAACGGGCACTGCGAACCGGCGGCTCGGCTTCGATCAGCTTTTCGTCATCAAGAGGGGCAACTGGTGCTGCATCAACAACCCCGGGAAGGGGTTGGATGACCGGCTCGGAAATTATCGGCCGGGAAATCATCGGAAGATTCGATTCCGCTTGAATAACCGTGGGAGTCTGAATGACCACGGGAGTCTTGCTTCCCGCGATCGCTCCGGAACCTTCGGCTCCGGCAAGGATTGTAATCAAAGTGGCGGCCACTGCAATCGCACTGGCCTTGTTCAATTTATGGCTCATTGTTCAATCAAATTAGGCGGTGAACGCGCCCGCGCAGGATTGTCGGCAAACGCCGTAGCGCCTGTTTCTCCGCCTGAATTCCTGCCGGCTGTCCCCCGTCTGCGTGCTAGCGTGGATGGCCGGTTGCCCCCCGCGCCGCCTGCGCACGAATCTCAATGCTGCAGCCCCTAGATTGTGCAGTGCAGCAAAGTCAACCCTCAGCCGCTTCCAATCCGATGAGCCGTTCGCCATTCGCGATATCCAGTTCAATAACCCACAGATCGTTGTCCTGAGCCGTCCGACGGTCTAGGTATTCGTCTATTTCTCTTGAACTATCAGTGGCTTGGTCTTTTATCCGGTGCCATTTTCGGGTGCCATCAAGGTCTGGCATCCGTTCAAAAATCCGTGGATTTGCGCCCCTTTCGCGCAATACCACAAGGATTGTCCCGCCTTCGCGCTCGCCCCTTTTCAACACGCTGGCAAAGCCGCCACCGGCCTGAGTCTGACGCAGCAGCGCCGCAACTTCGAGGTGGGCGGGGAGCCTGCCGTCCATCACTCAGCCACGCGCCCGGGTTTGGCGGCGGATCACCGCCACAACGAACAAGTCAGGCAGCGTCGCGGTCAATGACGTTAGCCAGCAGCGCGTAAAGCGCCTCGGCCCCCGGCGCCTCGGACAAGGCAGTATGCATTTTTTCTTCCCGCATCATGCGCGAGATTGCGGCAAGCGCATGGAGATGCGCCGCGCCGGCCTGCTCGGGCGAAAGCAGCCCAAACACCAGATCCACCGCCATCCCGTCAGCTGCATCGAATGAAACCGGCGCATCAAGGCGAACGAACACGGCAACCGGGCGGTTCAGATCGGGGATCCGGGCGTGGGGGATCGCCACACCGCGGCCAAATCCGGTGCTACCCAGCTTTTCACGCTCTTCTATGCGATCGAGCACCATGGCCTTGTCCAGACCATAAACCGATCCAAAGCGGGCGGCGATCTGCTCGAGAATGGCCTGTTTGCTATCAGCCTTGATCGTGCTGACGGCTTCTGGAAGAAGTGTGAAAAGGGCTGTCATAACTTGGCAATAGGTCCGAAAATTTTAAGGCGCGAACGAACGAGTTCAGAGTAAGCCGGGGCAACCCTTACCAAGTCCCTTCTTCACGCTGAAATACCGGGAGCGCATGAATCGCGCCTCAGGACGGTTCAACCCAGCCGATCGACCCGTCGCCGCGGCGGTAAACCATATTATGCTTGCCGGTGCCAGCGTTTTTGAACAGCAACGCATTGGTATTGCGCAGATCGAGCATCATCACCGCATCGGACACACTCGCCTCGGGCACATCAACCCGGGTCTCGGCGATAATTACCGGTGCATCGGGGGCGACATCTTCTTCAGCCGGCGCTTCGACGAAGACGGTGTAGGCGGCGTCTTCCTGCCGCTGAGCATGGGCCGACTGTTCGTGGCGATCCTTGAGACGGCGCTTGTAGCGGCGCAGCTGCTTGTCGATCTTCTCGGCCGACTGATCGAGTGCGACATGGGCATCGTGGGCAATCGCCGAACCTTTAAGGATCAGGCCCTGGGTGACGTGGGTAACAATATCGCAGCGAAAGGCGCCGGCCGGAGCCTTGCCGAAGGTTACCGCCGAGCTCAGCGCGCGGCTGAAATATTTATCGACGATCGCGGTCATCCGGTCCTGAGCATGGACCCTCAAGGCTTCGCCAGTTTCGATCTGGTGGCCAGAGATGCGAATTTCCATGGTAGACCTTCTCCTTATGATTGTCGCGTTCGCCCGATCAGCCGACCTTCTCAGCAGTGCCTTATCTTTTCAGTTTCGCCATAGGGGTGACTTGATCGTTTCAAGAAATGTCTGATGCGCAGCTCGTTCAGCCTCGCTCGCATGATGGGCACGAGCCGGACGGAAAGTTCGATCGCGCACCATCGGCGCAACAGTGGCGACCAGCGAATCGACCGCGTCTGCTGCCAGCTCGAGCCCGATCTGCCGCCCACCGGTAAGTTCAACATAGACCTGCGCCAAAAGTTCCGCATCGAGCAACGCGCCATGGCGGGTGCGGTGACTGCGATCGATGCCGTATCGGGTGCAGAGCGCATCGAGCGAGAGCTTGGCGCCGGGATGGCGGACCCGGGCCAGCGCAACGGTATCGACCATACGGCTGCGCGATACCGGCTCCAGTCCGCAAATTTCCAGCTCATTGTTGAGGAAGCCGAAATCGAACCCGGCATTATGCGCAACCAGCCGCGAGTCTTCGATGAATTCGAGCAGTTCGCCCGCGCGTTCGAGGAAACGGGGCTTGTCAGCCAGAAATCCGACGGACAAGCCGTGAACCGCCTCGGCAGCAGCAGGCATATCGCGATCGGGATTGAAATAGCTGTGAAAAGTGCGGCCAGTTGAAACCCGGTTGACCATCTCGATACAACCGATCTCGACCATCCGATCACCCGTCCTTGGATCAAGGCCGGTAGTTTCGGTATCGAAGATAATCTCACGCATTAGGGTTTATATCGACCCGCCGAAGCCGGGTGGCAAGGGGGCGGAGCGGATTATTCGCGCAGCGTCAGCCGATGGGACAGTTCCTGCACGGCATGGCGGGTTTCGGCCAGTGACGTGCCTGTATCGATCACATATTTGGCGCGCGCGCGCTTTTCCGCATCGGGCATTTGCAGGGCGAGGATCTTCTCGAACTTTTCAGCGCTCATGCCGGGCCGCGCCAGCACCCGGGCGCGCTGCGCCTCGGCCGAAGCGGACACCACCAGCACCGCGTCGACCTGGCTCGACCCGCCCTTTTCGAACAGCAGCGGAATATCGAACACCACCAGCGGCGCGGCGGCATGGCGCTTAAGAAACGCAGCGCGCAACGCCGCAACAGCGGGGTGAACGATCGCCTCGAGCCGGGCGAGCGCTTCAGGCTTTCCAAACACTTCGGCGCCCAGCCTGGCCCGGTCGGCCCCGGCGGATCCGGTCGTTCCGGGGAACTCAGCCTCAATCGCGGCCAGCAGCTCCCCGTCTGGCCCCTGCAACTGGTGGACTGCAGCGTCGGCGTCGAACACCGGAACACCCAACCCCTGGAACATCGCCGCCACCGCCGACTTGCCCATGCCGATCGAGCCGGTCAGTCCCAGAATGTACGGCCGAGAAGGAATTTTGCTCATCGGGTCAGCAACTCCCGCAATTCGGCATCGTATTCACGGGGCGCAGGCCGTCCGAAGAAGTACTCGAATGCCGCCGCCGCTTGCCCGATCAGCATGGCCAGGCCGTCGATTACCTCCAGGCCTGCGCCGCGCGCCGCTTTGAGCAGCGGTGTTTCGAGCGGATCGGTGACAATATCATAGACCGCGCTGCCGGGCGGCACATGGCTGAAATCGAAAAGTAGCGGTGGTTGGCCAGTCATCCCAAGCGGGCTGGCGTTGACGATCAGATCGAGGCAGCCGTTACGGTCATCAAACGTAAAGTCGGTGGGGTCTCCGAAGTGAGCCAGATCGACCGCATGGTGATCGTCGCCCGACGCCAGTTCGTCCAGCAATGCCTGCGCTTTGGCTGGATCGCGCGCCGCCAGCACCAGAACGAAGCCCCGCCGCGATAACGCAGCGACTATCGCCCGCGACGCGCCGCCTGCGCCGATGATCCGGGCCATCCGGAACAGATGCTTGCTATCAAGCAGCGGCTGGAGGGGCTCGAGAAACCCGGGAGCATCGGTGTTGAAGCCGGTCAGCGAACCATCTTCCTGACGCACCACCGTGTTGACCGCGCCGATTGTTCTGGCCAGCGGCTCAAGCTGGTCGAGCAGCGGGATAATCGCCTGCTTGTGCGGCATGGTCACATTGCAGCCGCGCCAGTCGGCGTCGGTCCGGCGACTGGCGAGGTAGTCCGCAAGGCCCGCGCTGGTCACATGCGCCGCGCGGTATTCGTGAGGCAAACCCAACTTGCTCAGCCAGAAGCCATGGATCCTTGGCGATTTGGATTGCGCGATCGGATCGCCGATCACTTCTGCATATGCGCCGCTCATCCCCGCAACCCGCCATACGTTCGCAGCGCTGCCAACACCGGCAGCAACGGCATTCCCAGCACGGTGAAGTGACTGCCCTCGATAGATTCGAACAGCTGCACGCCCATCGCCTCGATCCGAAACACCCCGACACAGCCCGCTACCACTGGCCATTCCGCATCAAGATAGCTGGCGATGAATGGCTCGCTGAGCGGGCGCACCCGCAGCACTGCCTGATCGCCGTGACGCCATAACACCGCACCGCTTTGCGCCACTGCCGCGGCGCTGTGCAGATGCATCTCCCGGCCCGAGAAACGGCGCAGATGGTCGGCCGCCTCGTCGCGGCTGCGCGGTTTATCGAACCGCCGCCCTTCGACCGAAACCAGCGAATCGCTGCCCAGCACCAGCGCCGTGCCGTGCCCGGCCGATACCGCCAGTGCCTTAGCCTCGGCGAGCGCCAGGGCGATTGCTTCGGGCGCTTTGCCTGCCAGCGATGCTTCGAGCGCGCGCTCATCCAAAGCAGCCGGGACCGCGCTGAATTCCACCCCGGCCGCCGTCAACATCGCCTTGCGCGATGAACTTTGTGAAGCGAGGACCAGCATTATGCGTTGCCGCTCTCGCGCGCGGCTTCGCGTTCATTATAGAGATTGATGATCGCCGCTGCGGTTTCCTCGATCGAGCGGCGGGTGACGTCGATCACCGGCCAGCCATTATCGGCAAACATCCGCCGCGCATATTGCACCTCGCGCGTCACCCGCTCGGTATCGACATAATCGGTCTCTGGCGCCTGCCCCAATGACAGCAGCCGGTTGCGGCGAACCTGGACCAGCCGTTCAGGCGAATTGGTCAGGCCCACAACCAGCGGGTGTTTGAGCCCGAACAGCGCGGGCGGCGGCGGGCTTTCGATTACAATCGGGATGTTCGCAGTCCTGTAACCGCGATTGGCGAGATAAATACTGGTCGGGGTTTTTGACGAGCGTGAGACCCCGGCCAGGACAATATCCGCGGCCTCCCAGTTTTCCCAGCCCACCCCGTCATCATGGGCGATGGTGAACTGGATCGCCTCAACCCGGGCAAAGTAGGCCTCGTCCATCGCGTGCTGGCGGCCGGGGCGGGCTTCGGGGTGCTGGCCAAGTTGCTGTTCCAGCGCGTCGGTCACCGCGTCCATCGCCGCGACCATCGGCAGGCCGAGCGCGCGGCAGCGGCCTTCGAGCCGCGCCCTGGTCTCGGGATTGACGAGGGTGAACAGTACCAGGCCCGGATTGGCCGCGATCTCACCCATGATCCGGTCGAGATGCTGCTGCGAGCGGACCATCGGCCAGAAATGGCGGATCACATCTGCCCCCTCGAACTGGGCCAGTGCTGCCTTGGCAATCATTTCCAGCGTCTCGCCGGTCGAATCCGAGAGGAGATGAAGGTGTAGCCGGGGCATAGGGGAGTGATTTTACCGCCAGGGAAGAGTGGGCCAAGGGAGCGAGAGGCTGTGCACAGAAGGGGGCATAAACCACGGGAGGGCGCGGCGGACAAGTTTCCAGCACAATTTGCTGCCCACTAAACCGATTCAATTCGGACGCTTGTGGACAGGTGGACAAGCTTTCCCACAGGGCCGGGACAGTGGGGAAAAGCTGTGCTTGACGAGCAGGCTGCACGATTCGGACGCCGCTTCCCTCTGTTCAGTCCGGCACAAATCGGGCAGGGCGCCGCAACCATCGATATCCACAGACCAACTACCTACAGAATCCTTTTATAAAAATTTCTTGTTATTGAATGGACTGACGAGATGCCCGGTTTGCTCCTTCGTGCGTTGCGCGGTCAAAACACACCCGAGCGGCCAATCTGGCTGATGCGCCAGGCTGGGCGTTACCTGCCTGAATACCGGGCATTACGTGAGAAAAAGGGCGGATTTCTGGCGCTCTGCTACGATCCGGCGGCAGCAGCAGAGATTACGCTCCAGCCGATCCGCCGGTTTGGCTTCGATGGTGCGATCCTCTTTTCAGACATCCTGATCGTCCCCTATGCAATGGGGCAGGATCTGGAATTCCTGGCCGGCGAAGGCCCGCGCCTCTCGCCCAAGCTGGTCGATGCCGCGCTGGATAGCCTCCAAGCCGTGCCACAGCGGCTTACACCGATCTATGACACCGTGAGCAGGGTCAAGGTGCTGCTGCCTGCTGACAAGACGCTGCTGGGCTTTGCTGGCTCGCCGTGGACGGTCGCAACCTATATGGTGGCGGGCGAGGGCAGCCGCGACCAGCACGAGACCCGGGCGATGGCCTATCGCGATCCAGCAGCTTTCCAGGCGATCATCGATGCTATCGTCGCGGTCACGGTCGAATATCTTGCCGGGCAGGTCGCTGCCGGAGCTGAGGCAGTGCAATTATTCGATAGCTGGGCGGGTAGCCTTGCTCCATCCGAGTTTGAGCGCTGGGTGATCGCTCCCAACGCGGCGATCGTCAGCGCCTTACACAGCCGTTTTCCTGATCTTCCGATCATCGGCTTTCCCAAGGGTGCAGGCGAGAAATTACCGGCCTATGCCCGCGAAACCGGGGTAAATGCGCTTGGCCTTGATGAAACGATCGATCCACTGTGGGCGGCCAAGGCACTGCCGGCTGGAATGCCGGTGCAGGGCAATCTTGATCCGCTACTGCTGCTGGCCGGTGGAGCTGAACTGGAACGTCAGGCGGTGCGCGTTCTTGAAGCCTTTGCAGACCGGCCCCATGTATTCAATCTGGGGCATGGGATCGGCCAGTTCACCCCTATCGAACATGTCGAACAGCTGCTTGGCACCGTGCGCGGCTGGCGGATTTAGAGTATGGGCGCGCAATGCAACAGGTGCTGGCGATGACTTATCTTTGGCTTAAGGCCGGGCATCTGATCTTCGTGATTTTCTGGATGGCAGGGCTGTTCATGCTGCCGCGCTTTTTTGTCTATCATCAAGAAGCTGCGCCGGATTCGCCTGAAAATGCACAATGGATTGAGCGGGAAGGGAAACTTCTCAAAATCATCATGTGGCCATCGCTCGTGGTTGTCTGGGTGCTCGGTTTGGCGCTGGCGGTATCCACCGGTGCTGTCGGGCAGGGCTGGTTTCACGCCAAGCTGGCCTTGGTGTTCGCGCTTAGCGCCTATCACATCTGGCTGGCTGGATACGCCGCTTCGCTGGCTCGCGGGATGCGCAAGCTATCGGGCAGGCAGCTTCGCTTGCTCAATGAAATACCCGGCATTGCCGCCGCACTGATCGTCGTCCTGGTGGTCGTCAAACCATTCTGATCCGTTGACTTGCCGCGCAACCGGGCATATTCGCACATCGTCGTTCCGGCAATGACCGCGCATTTGACGCGGACGGGTCTGCTTTCTCCAAGCCCATAGACCGCTGGCCATTCAAAAAACTGAACTTTTCAAACGGAATTTCGCAGCAATGCATCTCAAAGAACTCAAGAAAAAGACCCCTGCCGAGCTGGTCGAAATGGCCGAAGAGCTAGGCGTTGAGGGCGCATCGACCCTGCGCCGCCAGGACATTATGTTCGGCATCCTCAAGGAGCTAGCCGAAGACGGTGAGCAGATCCTGGGTATCGGCACGATCGAAGTGCTGTCCGATGGCTTCGGCTTTCTGCGCAGCCCCGAGGCGAATTATCTCGCCGGGCCGGATGATATTTACGTCTCGCCAAACCAGGTCCGCAAATGGGGCCTGCGTACCGGCGACACGGTCGAAGGTGAAATTCGCGCCCCTAAGGACGGTGAGCGCTATTTCGCGGTGATCAAGCTGATCAGCGTCAATTTCGATGATCCCGAGGCGGTGCGTCACCGGGTCAATTTCGATAACCTCACCCCGCTTTACCCGGACGAGAAGCTCAATCTCGATACGCTCGACCCGACGGTCAAGGACAAGTCAGCCCGGGTGATCGACATCATCTCGCCGCAAGGCAAAGGTCAGCGCGCGCTGATCGTCGCCCCGCCGCGCACCGGCAAGACCGTGCTGCTGCAGAACATCGCCCGCGCCATTACCGACAACCATCCCGAGGTGTTCCTGATCGTCCTGTTGATCGACGAGCGCCCCGAGGAAGTCACCGACATGCAGCGCAGCGTGAAGGGCGAGGTCATCTCCTCGACCTTCGACGAACCCGCCTCGCGCCACGTCCAGGTCGCCGAAATGGTGATCGAGAAAGCCAAGCGCCTGGTCGAGCACAAGAAGGATGTCGTCATCCTCTTGGATTCGATCACGCGCCTTGGCCGTGCCTACAACACCGTGGTGCCGTCGTCGGGCAAGGTGCTGACCGGCGGCGTCGACGCCAATGCGCTGCAGCGGCCGAAGCGCTTCTTCGGCGCCGCGCGCAACATCGAGGAAGGCGGATCGCTGTCGATCATCGCGACCGCG
>JBKJTN010000050.1:0-17160 GCA_046590275.1 Novosphingobium sp. | reverse complement strand
GCCGACGATCTGTTGTCAAATAAATACGGCCATTCGATCCATTTCTGGAACTTGCGCCAGCGCAGGAATGTCCAAACCATAGATTTGGGCGAGAACCACCAGATGGCGCTGGAAATTCGCCCCGCGCACGACCCCGCCCGCGACTACGGATTTTGCGGTGTCGTGGTGGACACGACCAACCTGCAAGGCGCGATCTTCACATGGTGGCAAAAGGACGACGGCACGTTCGAGGCGAAAAAGACCATCACCATAGACCCGCGCCCCGAAAAACCCGAAAACTTGCCGCCGCTGCTTCAGGGATTCGAAGCGGTTCCGCCATTGGTCTCCGACATCGACCTCAGTCTCGACGATAAATATCTCTACGTCGCCTGCTGGGGCTTGGGCGAGATACATCAATACGATGTCTCCGACCCGATGAACCCCAAGCTTGCTGGTAAGATTGAATTGGGTGGTATCGCGCGTGGGGCAAAGCACCCCAGCGGGAAGCCTTTTGCCTACGCTCCGCAAATGATCGAGATCAGCCGCGACGGCAAGCGGGTCTATTGGACCAACTCGCTCTATTCGACATGGGACGACCAGTTCTATCCCGATGACGAAGGGGGGCAGATGGTGATGGCGCACGTGGGCGAGAACGGGGGCCTCACCCTGGCAGAAGATTTCCACGTCGAGTTCCCTAAGGGCTATCGCGGCCACCAGATCCGGCTCGAAGGCGGCGACTGCTCCACTGACAGTTTCTGCTATCCTTCCGTTTAAGGCGTGACCGGGTTCGATACGGAGGCGGCCCTTTGGTTGGCCGTCGTCGCCTCGGGAGTCTATCACGGGGTCAATCCCGGCATGGGCTGGCCACTTGCGGTCTCCGCAGCCCTCATGGACCGGTCGCAGCGGGGCCTCTTCAAGGCCATCGGAGCTTTGGCCACGGGGCACCTGCTGGCGATGGCGGCAATCCTGTTTCCGTTCACGGCACTGTTGTTCTTTTTGGAATGGCAGCGTGCGATCCAGGCCGCGGCAGCGTGTCTGGTAATCGGGCTCGGCGTCTATCTGCTTTTCAATCGCCGCCATCCGCGCTTTCTGGCCCGGGTGCCGCCCTCACGCCTTGCCCTTTGGTCATT
The DNA here is from genome assembly GCA_046590275.1 of Novosphingobium sp. Taxonomy (GTDB): domain Bacteria; phylum Pseudomonadota; class Alphaproteobacteria; order Sphingomonadales; family Sphingomonadaceae; genus Novosphingobium. The sequence goes on along the minus strand of JBKJTN010000050.1, from coordinate 16,051 downwards.
CCTGGCGGCGATAGCCCACGGCGCAGGCCTGATGCTTGTGCCGATCTACCTCAGCATCTGCGGGATCGCGAAAGACCATGCGGGCCATGCTGCGGCTAGTCAGTTGATGACCGGCAATGCGTCGGTCGCTATCGCAGTTGCCCTTGTTCACACGGCAGCCATGATGCTTTCAGGCGGTTTGATCGCTATAGGCGTGTATCGCTGGTTCGGAATGCGGTTCCTGTCGCGAAGCTGGTTCAATCTCGATCTGTTGTGGGCGACGAGCCTCGTGCTCGTTGGGGCAATCTCGCTACTCATGATGCTGTGATGCTTTGGCATTGTCAGGCCAGCGCTATCGGTGACCGGCACGTCTTCGCTGATCGTGAAATCGGTCTGGCCAGAGTCGAACAGCTTGAATGAACGGCAAGTTCGGGGAAAGGCCAGACTTACTCGGAACGACCAAGACCAAGGCGGTTGCCGACGAACGTTCGCGCAACCGTGCACGGCAGCTATCCACTTTCACCGACTGAACCCGGTCAGTCCGCAAACGGCCCCGCCTACGCCATAAAGCGAACCTCCGGTTTCCGCTTTCCCGGCCCGAATGCTGCCCGTCTCAATTCCACAACATTCCAGCCGAACAGGCCGGTGGTGGACGGCCCTGAGACCGGTCATTCATGAGTTCCGCAAACCTGCTGAACGAATGACCAGTTTTGACGATTAAATTCGGAGCAGTGAACGTCGGCAATGTTAGCGGGAGCAGACATCGCGCGGGGCCATGGGAAAACGGCAGCTTTCGCGCTTGATCGACCAAAAGCGGACCGTCAGCTGCCGCCAACATTTCTGCCGTTCCGGCGACCGATTGAGAGCATTGAAACCTGCCGTCCACCCATGGCCAGGTCTGACGCTCGCGCCAAACGTCCTGCGTCCGGAATCACGCGGTTCTGTGCGGCTAGCAAGCCCCGACCCATCTGCTGTTCCCGAGATCCTTCACAATTGGCTCGCGGCAGAGCGCGATCGGAGGCTTTCGCTGTGCGCGATGCGGATGGCGCGCGAACTGGTGGCGGCCCACTCATTGGCTGCACTTGTCGACAGCGAGCGTTGGCCCGGCGCGGATTGCCAGAGCGATGACGAGCTGATCGATCACGCACGCAGGTTCGGAAACACAGGTTACCATCCGGTCGGCACTTGCCGCATGGGGGTCGACGGTGGCGCGGTGCTCGACCCGCAACTGCGCGTGAAAGGTGTTGCAGGGCTGCGTTTGGTCGATGCCTCAATCATGCCGCGCCTCGTGTCGGGCAATACCAATGCTGCGGCAATCATGATCGGTGAAAAGGGAGCGGACCTGATCCTTCAATCCAGGAATTAACGCAGAACTTCTTGCATGCTTTGGATCTTGCGATCCTTGCCGAACCAAATTCAGGCTGGTTCGGCATTACCAACAGAGGAATCCCCGACATGACCGAGAAACCCGATTCAGTTGATCGCGACGTTCTGTTCACGGTCACGGACCATGTTGCCGTGGTTCAAGCAATCGTCCCGAACGGCGCAACGCCGTGAACTGTGACGTTACTCGGGCGATGAGCTGGATCTGCCAAGCGGTTGATGGCGATGTCGATATTCGGGTGGCGGTTTTGACTTCGGCCAATTCAGGCATGTTGTGTTCGGGGGCGGCGGCTTCGAGTTTGCCCTGGCGTGTGACATGATTGTCGCCTCGACACGCTCGCAATTCGGCCTCCCCGAAGTGAAGCGCGGTCTCTATGCAGCGGCGGGCGGCGTGTTCCGCTTGTCCCGGGCGTTGCCGCGCGCGGTAGCCAACGAATTGATCGTCACTGGCGATCCGATTGCTGCCGATCGGGCGCTGACCTTTGGCCTGGTCAACGAAGTTGTCGCGCCTGATGCGCTGGCCAAATCGGCCTTGGCTCTCGCCCAGCGCGTCGCTGCCAATGCGCCCGTATCCGTTCTCGAGAGCCTTCGGCTGGCTCGTTTCGGGATCGACGGTGATGAGGATGCCTTGTGGGACAAGCCTAACGCGGCGCTGATGCGCGTAATGGCCAGCGCCGATGCCCGCGAGGGCCCGCGGGCCTTCGTGGAAAAGCGCGCACCGAACTGGAGCAGCTCATGACCACCGACCGGGAATGACTGATCGTTATCGTCAAGCGTTCTTCATGCCCGCACACTCAAAGTGATAACTCCGTCAATCGGAGACGTGCTGCAATTAGGCTGTCAGGACCTTTCAGACCGCGATCGCCCCGCCATCCACGACCAGCGGATGCCCGGTCACGAAGCTTGCCTGATCCGAGCATAGCCACATGACAGCAGCCGCGATTTCCTCGGGTTGGCCCATCCGGCCCATCGGAGTCATGTTTTCCATGATTGCCTTTATCTGGGGATTTGCCGCAACGCTGTCGGTCATCGGGGTTTCGATTACACCGGGGCAAATGCAGTTCACCCGGATACCGGACCGCGCCCATTTAAGCGCGGCATGGCGAGTTAAGCCAACCACGCCGTGCTTGCCGGCCGTATAGGCGGGTTGGGTGGCATTGCCGACCAAGCCATTGATAGAGGCAGTGTTGACGATCGCGCCGCCGCCTTGGCGAAGCATGACTTCTGCTTCTTCGCGGATGCACATCATCACACCGGTCAGATTGATGCCAATGCTGCGCTCCCACACATCATCGTCATACTCGTTCGCCAACACGCTGTTTATGCCTGCGTTGTTGAGCGCAAAATCGAGCCGTCCGAACTCAGAAATCGCCCGCGCGACCATGGCTTTGACCTGATCGGACTGGCTGACCTCACAATTCTGAAAAACCGCATGTCCGCCTGCGCTGGCGATCATCGCAACTGTTTCGGCGCCACCTGCATCATTGACGTCCGCCACCAGAACCTGTGCACCAGACGCAGCGAACGCCACTGCCGAAGCCCGCCCAATTCCACCGCTTGCGCCGGTTACCAGTGCTACCTTGCCCTCAAAACCGTAGTGCATGCGCGCTTCCTTTTGCATTTGCGTAATTATGATCATAGAATGCAACGCAAATGGCGGTCAATGCCATTCGGGAGTCATGATTTCAGATGGTCGATGCGCTTTTTGAGCCTCTGTCACTTGGGGCAATTTCGCTCGCAAACCGGATCGTGATGGCCCCGATGACCCGTGACCGCGCCGGCCCCGGGGACGTTCCGACCGAACTAATGTTCGAATATTACCGACAGCGCGCAAGCGCGGGAATGATCGTGACTGAGGGGGTTCAGCCCAGCGCAGCTGGAAAGGGATACTGGCGCACCCCCGGAATCTATTCGGGACCGCAGATCCAAGGCTGGCGGCAAGTGGCCGAAGCGGTCCATGCAGCGGGCGGCAAGATCGTCATGCAGATCATGCACTGCGGGCGAGTTGTCGTCGGGGCGAACAGGCAGGACAGTGCGGAAGTTATCGCCCCTTCGGCTATCCGCTGTGCCGATCTGGTCCCTGGCCCTGATGGCGTGCCTGTGCAAACCGAGCTGCCGCGCGCGCTTGAAACCGCAGAGATCGCCGGTGTGATCGCGCAGTTTGCCCAGGCTGCGGAAAACGCCCGCGCGGCAGGGTTTGACGGCGTCGAACTCCACTGCGCCAGCGGCTATCTGCCCAATCAGTTCCTCAATCCGCGCAGCAATCGGCGCGCCGATATTTACGGCGGAAATCCACAAAACAGAGCCCGCTTCATCCTTGAGGTGCTGGCCGCCATGGCGGACAAGGTGGGCGCGAGCCGCGTTGGCTTTCGAATTTCGCCCGGCAATCCATATAATGACATGTCAATCGAAGACCCCGAGGCCAGTTTTGTACCTCTGCTGCGTGCTGCGGACGGATTGGGCTTGGCATATCTCCATTTGGTCGATGTCGGAGATATGCTCGGCTTTGTTCGCGAAAACTGGTCGGGGGCAATTATCGCGAACAACAACCTGAAGGCAGACAGCGCTGCAGAACTGATTGCAGGCGGGTGGGCAGATGCAGCCTCGTTCGGCCGGTATTTCATCAGCAATCCCGATCTTCCGGCACGGATCAGGTCCGGGGCACAGCTCGCGCGGGTTGATCGCGATACGATCTATACGGGCGAAGGACGAGGCTACACCGATTACTCGGCAATGGCCGCCCCCTGACTGCAAGGAAATCCCCGCCAGACAAACAAAGGCGCCCCGCACCATCCGGTGCGGGCCGCCTTGTAACTGAGCGGATTGTTCTTTTCGCCGATCAGAACTCGACGTCGAGGCTCAGCCCAAAGGTGCGCGGATCGCCATAGATGACGCCGGCGAAACCAAGCTGCCCGAAATCAACTGCACGGGTGACGTACTCCTTGTCGGTCAGGTTCTTGCCCCAGATCGTGAGGCCGAGGCTGGAACCGCCAAGCCTGATGCCGTCAATCCTGAGCTGGCCGTCAACCAGGCCGCGCGCATCGCCCTGTGTCGTCTGCGAGAACGGAGCCGTGAGCGAGTTCGGGAACATCTGATAGCCTGCGGTATAATTATACCCCAGTCGCGCGGTAAGCCTAGCGTCGCCGGAGAGCGGCACGGTCACATTCCCGGCAATCGCACCGGTGTATTTCGGGGCATAAGCAGGGCCGTTCAGCAGCCCGGATATGTTGCGGGTTACGCCAGTGATATCGGCCCCCGGAAACTCCTTGATGTTGACATCAAGATAGCCAAAATTTCCGTCGATCGAGAAATTATCAGAAATCTTGAGCTGACCTTCAACTTCGAAGCCGGTGTAGGTGGTCTTGCCCGCATTGACCGTCTGCGTACCAAAGCTGCCGCCGCCCACGATCGGAATCGGGATGGTTGCCAGCTGATCGGTGTAAACATTATGGAACACCGCAAAATTCAGCCGCAACCGGTTCATGAATTCGGTTTTGGCACCAAGTTCATACGACCAGATCTTCTCCTCATTGAACGGGATGAGGGGAATGCTGTTGGCCACGCTGGTTGACTGGCGCAGATTGAAGCCGCCCGAACGATAGCCGCGCGCGGCGCGGACATAGAGATTGACGTCATCGTTGGCGCGATAATCAAGCGTCAGATGGCCGGTCGGCGCGCTGAATTTCTGCGAGCGCGTGTTGAGCAGCTGCTCGGCGGCCGAGAATGGCGCGGCACCGTTCTGGGTGCGGTTCACATTCTTGGAATCCCAAGTGTATCGCAAGCCCAAGGTCACACCGAGCGCACCATCTGAGCCGCCCGGGCGATAGCTGGCCTGGCCATAGACTGCGGCCGACTTGCCGCCGGCTTCATAAGTAAGGGTCGAGGACTGCGGTACAACGCGGAAACGTTGCGGATTGCCAGCCTGGAGCAGCGGTGCCAGACCACCAAAATTGGTGGGAGTAAACACCGCTTGATTGGTGTCGAGCACAAAGCCGAACGACTGCACGTTCCGTTCATAGCCGCTTTCCTTGAAGTAGAAGCCGCCAAGCACCCACTGGAACGGGCCGTCGCCAGAGGACACCAGTTCGATTTCCTGACTGAATTGATTTTGGCGGCGGTCGTTAGTCGCCGAAAACAGCGGCTGGTTCACCATCGGTACTGACTGTCCAGCCAGGAACGCTGCCGTCCCGGGTGCGAGGAACAAGCCGAGCACCCCAACCGGCATTCCATTGAGGGTCGTTGCTTGTGAAAAAAGAGGCCCGCGCAGTGTGCCAAGCCCATCCAGATCGCTGCCCTCGATCTTGTTGCTCCACTCGCGGAAGGCGGTGGTGCTGCGGACGGTGACGGCATCCAGATCCAGTTCCATCCGCAGCATGTCACCCCAGATCGTATCGGTCGAGAGGCCATCGGATTCGTTGCAGATCGTGTCGCGGCGCGCCCGGGTTACCGTCTTGTCGCATCCGGGTTCGAGAATGGTCGAGGCAGCCAGATAGCCGGCGACATTCGCCGGGTTGACCTGGGCAAAGGTATTTCCCTGATAGACCACATTGGGCCGGAACACGCCGTTGCCAACCTCGGCCAGCTGCTGAACGTGCGGCTGCCCCCTGACCTCGGTGTAATCGACCACATTGTAGATCGTGAAGTTGGGTGTCACATCAAGATCGATTGCAAAGCGCCCGGCGCGAACCCTGCTGCTGCCGGGATCGCGGCTGTCATCAGGCTCGAGCAAGTTATCGACCACGCCGTCACGCTGGCGCTGCATCAATCCGACCGAAATCCGCGCCCCACCCAGATCGCCGGAGTTAAAGATGGCTTTTGCCAATCGCTGGTCATAATTGCCCGCACCCAGCGTCACCTTCAGGCTTGCATCATGGCTCGGCTTCTTGGTGATGAAGTTGATCGCGCCGCCGGTGGTGTTGCGGCCGAACAGTGTGCCCTGCGGCCCACGCAAGACTTCTACGCGCTCGATATCGGCGACTTCGAACGATGCTGCCGAGGACCGGGCCAGAAAGACACCGTCAAGATAGAGGCCGATCGGCGAATCAAAGCCCTGGGTTTCGTCTGCTGCAGACGGAATGCCGCGAATGGATACTACCGCTGCCGATGCATTGGTGGTGCCCCCCAAAATCGATACATTCGGCGCGATAGCGCTCAGATCCTTGACTTCGGTCAGGCCGCGAAGTTCGAGCTGTTCTGCCGACACCGCCGAGATGGCCAGAGGCGCTTGCTGCAGATTTTCGCCGCGCTTTTGTGCCGTGACAGTGATCTGATCGAGCCCGCTGTCGTCCGCCGGGGCTTCCTGGGCGAAGGCCTGGGTCGACAGGCTGGCGAGGCTTACCCCCGATAACAATGCAACAGTTGCTGCGCGAAATACGATCTTCACGATATTTCCCTCCCAAATGACCCGGCCGTTGCGCCTTTTCCACGCGCCGCAAGCATAAGCACAAAAGCTGCATCCGTTTTTGCGTAGATTTTGTCAATCATAATTACGCATTGCGGCAAGTGCGCTGGCAGAATTCAATCTTTTCGCATGAAATATGTGAGATATGTGGCGCAGCCCATCAAGCCGCTGCATCCCACGGCGCGTTGGCCGTTCCGCGCGTTTCATACCGTCCGTTGGCACGGGCGTGAAACTCGCCGGCGCGCGCGCGCGGATTGTAGAATTGCTTGTACCAGATCCGCAGCTTGTCAAACGGGCCATCGCCTTTGACCATCATCGGGTTGATGCAGGGCCGCTTGTTGGCCCAGATTTCAAAGTCCTGTGAGAACGCCTCAAGGCTCGCTTGCTGATAGGCCCGGCCGATAGCTACATCTTCTTCCGTAGCGATGGCATGCTGCGATTTGACCAGCAGAGCGTGCCAGACCTTGACCACCCCATCATCGACCGGCGTGTGCGTAATCAGGATCAGCGAGGGCATTTCCCCCTCCATCGTCGATTGCAGGATGCCCGGCCCGGTGTACCAGGTGTCATTGGTCATTGGTTCAGAACTGGTGGTCAGCGTCTTGTGCCCGGCGGACAGGATCTGACGGACCACATGGTCGGAGAATTCGTTCTCGAACCGGACCATATCCACGCTGCCATGGACCGGCCCGAGATGACCCTTGTCGGTCATATTGTCGACGATTTCCTGGGGGTGGCAGGCGAGCTCGCCCAGCTGATCGATCTTCCATTTCACCCAGGCCGGATTTTCATAATTCTCGAATGATGGCACATCGTAATCTGGCGCGCCGCCCTCGCTATCGTGCCACATCCAGATGCAGCCCGCCCGTTCGATCACCTGCCAGCTTTTGAGGCACGCCGCCTTTGGGATGGGTGCGGGCGAATAAGGGATATCGTTGCACTTGCCATCCGGACCAAACCGCCAGCCATGGTAAGGGCAGCGAATGCTGTCACCCTCGACATGCTCCTTGTCTCTCACGACATAAGAGGAAGTGTTCCGGGCCAGATGCGTCCCCATGTGCGGACAGTAGGCCTCAACCAGAAATACCCGCCCAGACTGGCCGCGATAGAGCACCATATCCTGCCCGAAAAAGCGGACTGCAAGCGGTGCCGTGGTCGCCTCGTCGGAGGCACCGGCCATGAACCAGCCACGCGGGTAGGTGAAGTCACCCAGACCATATTCTGCTGACGTTGCCATGCGTCCGATCCTTCTTTTCCAAGATGGATGCTGAATAACGCAAAACGCAGGCCTGTGGCAAGTGCTTCAATGCATTTGGCGGGCAATGGCCGATTTTACAGCCACTATGCGTAATTTGAACACAGGCAAATTACGCGAAATTAGCTTAGTCAGTATCGATGACCCGATGGTCCTCGGCAGTGATTCTAACCACTCGGCTATTATATTTCATGGTCTTGACCGCAATCGAGGTCTCGACGTGATGGACTCCTGGCAGGGCCAGGATCTGATCCGAACCCACCTCGTGCAATTTCTCGATATCGCTGAACAAGCAAATCACCAGGATGTTGAACCGACCCATAGTAATGAGCACGCCATTCACCAGCGGAAGTTCCGCAATCTTTCGCGCGATTTCCTTTACGCTCCCGACATCGGCCTGCACACCGATGAAAGCCATCTTGGTGGCATCCGTCATTCCCATGCTGGTGATCGCGGTAAAGGCAATCAGCCGGTCCTGCTGGAGCCGCTTGATCCGCCCGCGCACGGTTCCTTCGGTTACACCCAGGCTGGTGGCGATCTTGCGGTTCGAGACGCGGGCATCATGCGCCAGAATGTCAATCAACTGGCGATCAAGGTCATCAAGTTGCGGACTGGTCATACGTCCTCCCTTGCTTCGATCGGGGCCACGTCGAATTTGTATTTGACGATGTCGACCGCAATCGAAGGGGTAATCGAGTGGATCCCGCGGATCCTTGAAATTTTGTTGAGCAGCAGATCGGGCAGCTCGTCGAAGTCGTGAAGCACGATCAAAAGGTCGATGTCGTAACGCCCGGTCACGAGATGGGCCGCAAATACCTCGGGCAGTTCGGCAAGCTCGGCCACCACTTCGGACGCCGGGCGATTGTCAACTTCGATGGCCACTTCAAGCAGCACATTGTAGCCGTGCGCGGAGAAATCGGACACGGCAACAACCCGCAGCTTGTTGGCATCTTCCATCCGCCGGATCCGGGCTGAAACCGTAGCAGCGGTAAGATCCAGTCGATCCGCAATTTGCTGATTGGTCGCACGCCCATTGGCGCGCAGCTCATCGATTATGGCGCGATCAGCCTCATCGATTACAAACTCATCCGCCATCGATTGATTGCCACCCTTTGCCATCACATCTGGATCAGTTGAGCGGCAGAAAAGCCACCATCAACCGGCACATTGGCCCCCGTAATGAACGATGCTTCATCTGACAAAAGGAAACGCACCACCCGGGCAACTTCCTCCGGCTTACCCGCCCGCCGGAGCAAATGCATTTTGACGAAGGCATCCTGCATCGGGCCGGCGTGGCGAAGCATCTCGGTCATGGGCGTCTCGATATAGCCCGGGCTGACTGCATTGATCCGGACCCCCGCCGCGCCGTAGTCCGCCGCCATCGAGCGGGTCAGCTGCAAGACCCCTCCCTTGGAGATGTTGTAGGGCGTGTTACCCTGCCCGCCGGTCATTCCATATATGCTGGCCACCGTCACGATCGCGCCCTTTCCGGCCGCGACCATCCCGGGAAGCGCCGCGCGGGCGCAAAGCATTGTCCCGGTGAGATTGACCGCCAGCGCGGCATTCCAATCGGCCAGATCCATCTGCGTGACGCTACCTTGCCGCGATATGCCGGCGCAGCACGCCAACCCATTGATCCGGCTATAGCGCGCCAGCGCCTCGGCGAAAGCGGTTTCGACCTGCGGTTCACTGCTGACATCGAGCACCAGCGCCATATCGCGGTTACTCAATCCACCAACTTCGGCCAAATCAGCCGCAACAATGATCGCGCCAGCCTCACGCGCGGCTTGAGCGGTTGCAGCACCTATGCCCGATGCTGCGCCGGTGACGAAAATCACCTGATCAGTCAGATCGATCATAAAATCTTGTCCGGATCCCTCGAAATCATATCGGTTGTAAACTTCTGCGCGGCGCGGGTTTCAATCCACTGCACATCAAGCCGCCGCCGCTTGAATTTCCAGCGGCCGTCTTGATGGACGTAATCATTCTTGTAACGGATCGCCATGTCGAGGATTTGCCAGCCGCCATCGGCAGCCTCGATAATATGGCTCGCAAGGCAATAGGTCTCTCCGCTGGCGGTTGGCGCACCAGCCTCAATCTCGAACGTCTGGTTGTAAACGTTATGCATCGTCCGGTTGAAGCTGGCATCGACTTGCCGGATCATCAGCCGCAGATCGGCCTCTCCCTTAAACGAGGGCACGTTCTCATCTATCCCGCCAACCGACCCATCTGGGGTAAACAATTGCAGCAAGCCGTCGGCATCGCAGCCATCCACGGCCAGCGCATAGCGCAGGGCAAGTTCGCGAAGTTCCTCTCGGGTATCGAACAGGCTCATGCGAAGCTCCGCTTCAGGTTGATCCCTGCGTGATCGATCCATGGCAGCGCATCAGGCACCATCTCGAACATGCCGAAAAAGCCGTGAATCATGCCTGGGGCGCATGCCGCGTCGACCTCGACCCCGGCGGCGGTTAGCTTTGCGGCATAGGCATCGCCTTCGTCACGCAAGGGATCATACTCGGCGGTGATGACTGTCGCCGGCGGAAGTCCCGAGTGATCCGCATGGCCCATAACCGCGGCAAGCGGCGCATCCGACGCGCTGCCTGCCCCCAGATAGTGATCCCAGAACCATTTCATACCCGCGGTTGAGAGGAAATAGTCGCCCCCGCCATTGGCTGCATAGGACGGCCGATCGAAGTCGGCATCGGTCACCGGATAGATCAGCAGCTGGTGGCGCAGTTTTGGCGCTCCCGCATCGCGCGCCATGATCGCTACGGCAGCGGCCAGATTGCCGCCCGCGCTATCGCCAGCTACCGCGATCTTGGTGCCATCGATACCAAGCCGGGCGGCATTGGCAGCCGCCCAGACGGTTGCATCATAGCAATCGTCGGCCGCTGCGGGATAGCGGTGCTCGGGAGCCAGCCGATAGGCTACTGATAACACCGCGGCATTGCTGGCCCTGGCTAGCGCGCGACAGGTCGAGTCATGGGTCTCGAGCGTACCGATAACCCAGCCGCCGCCGTGGAAGTAAACTGTCAGTCCGGGCGCTTCGCCGGCCCCTTCCGGCACATAGAGCCGCGCGGCAAGGTCTCGGCCGGGCAATTCGATTGTCAGGTCCTCGGTCTGCGCCATTGCGATGGGCTCGCCAAAAGCCATCGGATTATCAAAGATCGCGCGCGCTTCGGCAACCGATGCGGTTTCGAAGTCTATTGCAGGGGCAGCGGCCATCATCGCCAGCAACGACTGCACCGCAGGGTTGAGTGTCATATCCCGAATCCTCCAGAAACATTGATCTGCTGCCCGGTCACATATGCGCCTCGTGATGAGGCCAGATAGCTCACCGCGTAGCCGATCTCTTCGGGCTGGCCCCAGCGCTTAAGCGCCAGCATTTTTTGCGTTTCATCGACCCAGCTTTGGGGAAACGCACCTTGCTTGGACAGCTCATGGAACATTCCCGCGTCGATCACTCCAACCAGAACCGAATTGGCGCGGATCCCATGGCGGCCTTCCTCACGGGCGATACCCTTGAGCCAGCTTTCATTCGCTGCCTTGGGTGCAACTGAGAGACCGTCCTTGTCGGGCCAGCGCAAATGCCCCGCCGAGCCCAGATGCACGATCGAACCGCCGCCCTGATCGCGCATATGTCCCAGTATCGCTCCGACGCTTGCGAAAAAACCATGCACCTCAACCTCAAAGGCATGGCGCCACTTATCGAGCGGCGTTTCGGCAAGATGTAATTGATCGACCAGCGGACCCGCAGCCCACACCAGCGTGTGAATTCGGCCATGCTCGGCGATCGCGCCTGCAACCAGTGCGGTGATTTGTGCCGGGTCGGTAACATCGGTCTGATGGATCGTCGCTTTGGTCGAGACCGAGGCTGCGACCTGTTCGGCCGCTGCCTGCTTGCGATTATAGACCAGCGCCAGATCGGCCCCGTCCCCGGACAGCACCTCGGCAACCTTGCCACCTATTCCGCCACTCGCGCCGAACACGAGAGCAGCTCCTTGGGGAAATAATGCGTTTTCTGGCACAGGATTCGCTTCGCATTTTGGTATGACTATCGCAGTTGAGCCCATGATTGCGTATTGTGGTCCGCAAATCCAGTGGCTAATGCAGAAAAAACGACAAAAGAGGATCAGCTATGCAACGTCTGTCGGGAAAAGTCGCAATCATCACCGGGGCAGCGCGCGGTATCGGCGAAGGCATAGCCCGGCGCTTTATCGCGGAGGGGGCTCGGGTGATGATCACCGATGTCCTTGAAGCCGAAGGGCAGGGATTGGCGGACGAACTGGGCGCCGCGGCGGCGTTCATGAAGCACGATGTTGTCTCGCGTGAGCAATGGGACGCCGTCATCGCTGCCACCGAGGCCAAATTCGGCAGGCTCGACTGCCTGGTCAACAATGCCGGTGTGATCGTGTTCAAGCGGCTCGACGATCTGAGCGAAGCCGAGATGCGCCGGATCATCGACATCAATCTGATGGGCACGATGATCGGCAGCCAGGCCGTCATCCCCGCGCTGGAGCGGGCGGGTGGCGGCTCGATCATCAACATGAGCTCGGCCGACGGGATCGCAGGGGCAAATTCGCTGACCGCCTATTGCGCCTCCAAATTCGCGGTCCGGGGCTTCACCAAGGCTGCCGCGCTTGAACTGGGACCGCGCAAGATCCGGGTCAATTCGATCCACCCGGGCGGGATCATCACGCCGCTTTCAAACCCGACCAATATCCCGCGCGAGCAGTATGACATGGGCTTCCGGATCTATCCCGCCCAGCGCGCCGGCGATCCGCATGATATTGGCGCCGCTGCCGCCTATCTCGCTTCGGATGATGCGACCTATTGCATGGGCACCGAACTGCTTGTCGATGGCGGGCTGGTTGCGGGGCATTATTACATGGCGATGCCGGGAGCACCTGGCCAGACGGGCTGACTAGTGCGCTAGCAGTCTGCGATCCGCTTCGAGGTGTTTGGCCGCCAGCCAGGCGAGTATGGCGCCAATGAAGCCCACCGGGATCACGATCGAGAGGCCCAAGCGCAAGGACGCCGCATCGTCACCCAGCGCCTGACTGACCGCGCCGGTTGCCCAAGGGCCGATCACAAAGCCGAAGAACGTCGTGACCATGACGAACATTGCGGTAGCGGTGGCGCGGAAGCGATCGGGCAGCAGATACTGCAGCGAAGCCATAATCCCGATCGACCACCCACCGCCCATCAGGCCAGAGGGGATCGCCAGCCATCTTGCCAAAACGTAGCTGTCGCTCCAGCTCACCAGCATGATGAAGCCTGTGGCCGACAGCAACGCCAGCGCCGCCAGTTTCAATGGCCGGTCCATCCCGCCTTTCGCCAGCCTGTCCGACACAAAACCGAATATCAGCATGCCCGACAATCCGGCCAGGCCAAAATAGAGTCCAAAGGCGGAACTCGCCTCCTTGAGTGGGAGGCTGTAGGCCCGCGCAAACAACGTCGGCCCCCATAAGCCAAATGACACGCCCGACAATGTACCGAACGCCATTGCCGCCATCGCCAACAGAAAGGCTCGCGATTGGCGCAGAGCACCTAGCAGCGCCGGTATCGGGATTTGACTGGCAATAGTGGTCGCGATTTGCCGCGCGGGCTCACGCACCAGCAGCCAGGCAATGCCGGAAAACAGGACACCCGGTATCGCCATCACATAGAACGCCATCCGCCAGTCGTGTACTTCGGCGATCGCTGGGCCAATCACATAGCCGGTGATCTGGCCAAGATATGTCGCCAGGCCCAACACCGCAAAAGCCACGCCGCGGCGTTCGGGCACGAAATAGGCCGCGAGCAGCGAATAGGCCGGAGCAACAAAAGCGGCCTCGCCGATGCCGACGCCCAGCCTTGCCAGGGCCAGAGTCCAGGGTCCCACCGCGAGGCCTGTGAGGCCGGTAAACAGGCTCCAGACGACGCAGCCGGTGCAGATGATCGCGACGCGCGAAGCCCGATCGGCCAGCCGCGCAATCGGGATGCCCAAAGTGGTGTAGAGCACCGCAAAGGCGGGCCCCATCAGCATGCCCATGAATTGATCGCCGAGTCCGAATTCAGCTTTGATCGGCTCGACCAATCCTGAAATCAGATAGCGATCGGCATAATTGAAAATGTAGATGGCGAGCAGCAGCAGCAGCACAACCCAAGGGTTGCTGAGGCGAGCAGAGTCGGGCTTATCCGGCGTGGTCACTAATCGCGCATCTGCGTGCCGCCATTGACGTGCCAGACCTGGCCATTGACCCAGGCCCCATCGTCCGAGGCAAGGAAGCTGACCGCCGCAGCAATATCATCGGGCAACCCCAGGCGCGTATGCGGAACCTGCTTCAACCCGCGTGCGACCTGCTCTTCGGTCATGTGGATCTTGACCGCCTCGGTCATCACTAGCCCTGGGCAAATCACATTGGCACGGATCCCCTGCTTGCCCCATTTGCTCGCGACATGGCGGGCGAGTGCATGGATCGCGTTCTTGGTCATCGGATAGGCCACCTGCCACGGACTGCCGCCCGAAGCCGCGCCAGACGACGTATAGATCATCGCACCGCCGCCGCGCTCCAGCATTACCGGAAGCGCAGCCTGGGTGGCGATGAAATGGCTCTTGGCGTTGATCGCGAAGCTTTTTTCAAGCACCTCAAGCGAGCAGTTGAGCGCGTCGACATCGCCTTCGGTGCCGCCCGCCAGATTGGAATGGAAAATGTCCAGGCCGCCAAATTCGCTGAGAGCGCTGGCGACAATTGCGGCTTGCGACGCTTCTGAGGTGCCATCAAGATGAACCCCGATCGCCTTGCCGCCAGCATCGCGAATGGCCAAAGCCACCTCGTTCGCCCAGTCCGCAACAATATCGCCGATAACAACGCTGGTGCCTTCAGCGGCAAGTCGGTGGGCGGTTGCCGCGCCTATGCCACGACCGCCACCAGCAACTACCGCAACCTTGCCAGCCAGCCCACGCATGCTTGTCTCCCACGATATGCGTAATTTGTGTTTCTATCAATTACGCATATCGCGAATAAAATGGACAAGCAACCCTTGTAATGCGGTGAATCGGAGCTTTTACTCGGCAGCTACGGACATTGGATCATCATCATTGTCGCTGCGGGGATCTTCGCTGAGGGCATTGGTGCCTTCCCACAGACCCTGAGCCGGAACCGGCGAGATGCCCAGTTCCTTGCGGATATCGTCAATCTGCCAATCAACCATCGCGCGCCAGTCGGCGAGCATCATTGGGTAGGCCCAATTGCGGCCTTGCTCTGCTCCGCGAAACTCGGCTTCCAAATTGAGCGCCATGGCTTCGGGATAGTAGAGTCCGTCTTTCATGATCGTCTTGGCCTTGAGATAGACCTGCACGCGATTGAAGAAGCTCGCCAATTCAGGATGGAAATAGCGCGCTTTGCTATGCAGGTTGGCCGTGAGCAATGCCACTTCGCCGCCGTGATTGGGACCGAAGCCCGAAACGATATGTTCGATATCATGGGTGAGTGCGGTCTGACGGAAATAGAATGTCAGATCATTGACGACCTGGATTTCGCGATAGAAGATGTCGAGTTCATAGCCGCTATTGACCATAAAATCATACAGCGCCGCGCCCAGCGTACCGGGCGCGCAATCCTTTACCTCATCCTTCTTGAAATCAGCCAGCGCGCGCTTTTCGCACCAATCGGCGAATTTGGGCAGGCGGGCCTTTTCCTGCTCGAACAGTTCCATGATGCGACCGAAATCCTCCATCGTGACGAGGATCTGGGCAACTTCGGGAATGAACGCCGTATTGGGCATGTCCTGCCCGTTGCGGCGGAGCATCTCCTGCGAGATCAGATGCCTGAGCTCGCTATTGTTGAGATATTTGGAGGAGCTGATCAGCACCGAACTTTCGGTGGTAAACGTCTTGATGCCGCCATTGAAATAGGAGCGTTCGCCCTCGCCAACTTTTATGTCGTCCATTGCACTTACTCCGCTGCTACGGCCATCAAGGCGTCATCATTGGCGGGTGCCAGGAAAGTGCAATGGACGACATAAAAGTTGGCGAGGGCGAACGCTCC
>JBKJTN010000010.1:0-28409 GCA_046590275.1 Novosphingobium sp. | reverse complement strand
AATCAGTCGCGGTGTCGCCTGCCAGCCGCCACATCGCATCGGCGCTGGCCCAGCCAAGTCTGAGCGTGGCAGGCACATTACGCGGCATGGCCATGATCGCCAGCGCCCGGCGCAAAGCCTCTTCGCGGCCGGCCAGCGCATCAAGCCGGAACTGAACCAGCGTGCGGATCCGCTCGCGAATCGGCAGAGTACCGACCCGCGCTGCCGGCAGAGCTGCGGCCATATCGGCATCAATCCGCGCGATCCATGCGCCGATCAGATCCATCGTCCCGCCCGGAAAGGCGAGTACGGCCACATCGGGGTCCACCCCTTGGCCGGCTGCTGCGGCGCGGATCGCCGCATCGCCCCAGCCATCGAAAATTGCCGCATCGGCAATCGCCGGGGCGAGCGCGAGACGCAGCTCATCGAGCGTTGCCTCGGCAAGTGACATGACCTTACTCAAAGCGAGGGACCATAGGACGGGCGCGCGCCCTTGTCCTTCGACTTGGCGCTATTCTTGATCTCGTTGATCAGGGTGCCATTCTGCCCCTCCAGCAGCGCATAGTCGCGTGCCGAGCGGCCCGAATTGTCGGCCCGGTCGGGATTGGCCCCGGCCTTGAGAAGAGTGCGCATCAACTGGATGTTGCGGTTGTGGACCGCAGTGATCAAAGGCGTTTCGCCGGCATTGTTGCTTTCATCGACCCGCGCCCTCTGGGTGATCAACAGGTCCACCCCTTCGACAAACCCAAGGTTAGTCGCCAGCACCAGTGGTGTGATGCCCCTGGCATCGCGGATGTTCACATTGGCGCCACGGCCGATCAGGAAGCTCATCCAGGTCAGATCGCGGCGCGCAGTGACGATGTGCAGCGCGGTTTCACCCGTCGTGCTATCGCGGGTGTTGATGATCGTGGTCCCCGGTGCATCGAGCTTTTCGGTGACTTCATCACCATTTTTCTTGCGCACCGCTTCGAGGAATTTGTAGCTATCGGAAAATTGCGCCTGCGCCGGGACCGACCAGACCCCGGACAGGACAAACGCCACGCCCAGCACCATCGCTAGTCCGCGCAAAATTGGCCGTGACTTGAACACTCTGACTTCTCCTGTTGCGGTGAAATCTGTTGCATTCCACCAGGCAATCACGAACCGCCCAATCCGCTTCTTGCGCCGCGCGGTTTAGCAGAGCATGAACCGGCACGCCATGACCAAGCTTTTTCTTGCCCCGATTGCCCTTTTGTTGATGCTGCCGCTGTCGTTGGCGAGCTGCGATAGTTCAACCGTCACCCCGGCCCCGGTGGAAACCCCGCCGCTGAGCGGATCGACTATTGGCGGGGCCTTCACCCTTGCCGACAAGACCGGAAAGCCGGTCCGCTGGGATGACTTTGCGGGCAAATACCGCATCGTCTATTTCGGCTTCACCTTTTGCCCCGATGCCTGCCCAACCGATGTAGCGGTGCTGATGCAGGGAATTGCCCGGTTTGAAAAGACCCGTGGCGCGGCTGCGGCCAATCTCCAGCCGATCTTCATCTCGATTGATCCGGCGCGCGATACCCCGGCAAAAGTCGGCGAATTTGCCGCCGCTTTTTCACCCCGGCTGCTGGGGCTAACTGGCACCGCGGCGCAGGTGGATGTGGCGGCCAAGGCATTCAAGGTCTATTACGCCAAGGGCAATCAAACCGCGGGGGGCTATCTGATGGACCACAGCCGGATCGCCTATCTGATGGACCGGGATGGCAAACCGCTGAGCATGCTGCCGGTTGATCTGGGCCCTGATGCGGTTGCCGCGGACCTTGCCAAATGGGTGAAATAACCAAGCCTGCGCCGTTTTGGGAGAAACCCATCGAGCAGCTCAGCCGCGATGAGTGGGAAGCGCTGTGCGATGGCTGCGGGCAGTGCTGCCTGCACAAGGTAGAGGATGAAGACACTGGCGCGATTTATCCCACCAATGTGGCCTGCAAGCTGCTCGACATTCACTCGGGCCGGTGCAGCGATTACAAGAACCGCCGACGCTTCGTTCCCGATTGCGTCCGGCTTACCCCGCGTCTGGCCGCCGAGATGCACTGGCTGCCCCAAACCTGCGCCTATCGCCTGCGCGCCGATGGCGAGCCGCTGCGCGAATGGCACTATCTGATCAGCGGCAGCCGCGAAACGGTCCACAGCGCGGGCATTTCGGTGCGCGGCAAGGCGATCAGCGAAGATCTGGCCGGGCCGCTCGAAAACCATGTGGTGCTGCCGGCGGGGCTAGAGCTCGCGCCCGATGAATGATTGCCCGGCCTATGCTTGACTGCCGTTCCTGTGCTTGATTGGTTGCGCCGCCCCGCTGCGGAACTGCCGCAGATTACCGTGGCTGGACGAATCCTGCCGGTGGTGATCAAGCGGCTGGAACGATCACGGCGGCTGGCGATGCGGCTGGCTCCCGATGGCAGCGAGGTGCGGATCACCATGCCTCGCTGGACCCGCACCGCCGATGCACTCGCCTTTGTGCAGGAGCGATCCGATTGGCTGGAGTTACAGCTGGCCAAACTGCCCGCCCCGGTCGTGCTCGTCGATGGAGCGCCGATCGCCTATCGCGGCGCGGAACTGGAGCTGCGGCACCTTGCCGGCACCAGCCGCCGCGTGCGGATCGAGGATGCCGCGCTGGTGCTGGGCGGCCCTGCTGAAAACCTCGGCCCTCGCCTGCGCCGCTGGCTGGAGGGCGAGGCCCGGCGGTTGATGGCGGATGATCTGGCCCATTATTGCGCCCGCGCGTCGCAAACCCCGCCCCGGCTGATGCTGTCGAGCGCCCAGCGCCGCTGGGGAAGCTGCGCACATGGCGGCACGATTCGGATCAACTGGCGGTTGATCATGGCCCCGGACTTCGTTCGGCGCTCGGTAGTGGCGCATGAGGTGGCGCATCTGGTGCACTTCGATCACAGCCCGCGGTTCCATACGCTGCTCGGCGACATCTATGACGGGGACATGGCGGCGGCCAATCGCTGGCTCAAGCGCGAGGGCCGAAGTCTTTACCAGCTGTTTGGCTAGGGGTTTGCCCGTAACCGCCTGTTAACCACATTGGGCCGATTGAAGGGCGATGGTCCGTCTTATCCTTCCTGTCGCAGTGCTTGCGCTGCTGGCGATCCCGGCTCCCGTGGCGGGGCAGGACGCGTGCCGGCTGTGTTTCAGTTCTGACGGACTCGCCGAGGGCGAGCGGCCGCTGACCATCGAAATTCAGACAAACCTCGTCTTCAGCCGCTTGGCGTTGTCAGGGAACGAAGGCGGCAGCGCCGCAATCGATCCGCAAAGCGGTTCAAAGCGCACCGACGGGGGGATGATTGATCTGGGCGGCCTGTCGGTCCAGGGCCGTGGGCGGATAAGCGGTGCACCGCGGCGTCCGGTCAGGATCGACATGCCCCGCCAGGTGACGATGAGTGCGGCCGATGGATCCAGCGCTGAATTGACCGACCTGGTAACCGACCTGCCCGCTAATCCGATGCTGGACGGTGATGGCACACTGGAATTCACCTTTGGCGGCAAGATGAGTGTGAAGGGCCGTCAGGGCGGCAATTTCCGCGGGCGCATCCCGATTTCAGTCGATTATAACTGAATCATAGAGCGTGATGCGAAAAAGTGGGAACCGGTTCTTCGTAATAAATCACGCGACAACAGAGAGTTATAGAGCTTGGTGCGATTCAGCCTTATCGCATCTTGCTCTAGCGCTGCGCAGCGGTTGCCCCTATCTTGGGCCAATGTCCTATTGGCGCAACATCAATCCGGTCGGCGCGATTGCCGATTTACGCACCGTGTATCAGCAGGCCGGGCGCAACCGCTGGCGCTTCGCCTTTCTGGCCGGGCTGACCACGCTGGGGATCTTCTCGATCATGAACCAGGAAAGCTGGAAGAAGCCGCGCGCCAAGGCCGAAATCACCTATATAACCTCGTGGCGCGCCGATCGCAGCGATGCCGAAATCATTGCCACCAACATCGCCAACCAGAAGCGCAAGGAAGCCCGCGCCGCCGAGCAGGCCAAGCGCGAGGAAGCGGTGCGCAACATCTACAAGAAGATCGGCCAGGCCTCGGGCATGGATGTCGATGCCATCGAACGTAAGGCGCAGGCTGACCGCGCGGCCGAAGCGCTAAGCAAAACACAGGTGCCAGTTGCCACAACCCGGTGACATGCGCTGGCTTGATGCCGCTGCGCGCCTTGCCGCGCGCGCGCGGCCGCTCAGCCGCCCGAACCCGGCAGTTGCCGCGATCATTGTTCGGGACGGCAAGGTAGTCGGGCGCGGCTGGACGCAGGCCGGCGGGCGTCCGCATGCCGAGGCAGTGGCGCTGGCTGAGGCCGGTGTGGCCGCCCTGGGCGCAACGCTTTATGTCACGCTGGAGCCCTGCGCCCACCCCAGCGTGCGCGGCCCGGCCTGCGCCGATCTGATCGCACGAAGCGGGCTTAGCCGGGTGGTCATTGGCCTTGCCGATCCCGATCCACGGACTTCGGGCGAGGGTTTGGCCCGGATCGCAGCGGCGGGGATTGTGGCCGAACTGCTCCCCTCCCCTGCCTGCCGCGCCAGCCTGGCCGGCTATCTCATGCGGCACCACGCCTCACGCCCGCATGTCACGCTCAAGCTCGCCACCTCGCTCGAGGGTTCGATCGCGCAGGCCAATGGCACCAGCCAGTGGATCACCGGCGAGCCGGCCCGCGCCCACGCCCATGTCCTGCGCGCCTCAGCCGATGCCATTCTGGTTGGCGGCGGGACATTGCGCGCCGATAACCCCGGTCTTGATGTCCGCCTGCCCGGGCTGGAGCAGCGCAGCCCGGATCGCTGGGTGCTGACCCGCGGGCCTGCGCCGCAAGGCTGGAACGTGCTCCATTCGCCGCAGGAAATCACCAGCGCGATGCCCGATGTGCAGTATCTGATGATCGAAGGCGGGGCCGGTGCGGCAGCGGCCTTTCTGGGCGCTGATCTGGTCGACCGGCTGGTCCTTTACCGCGCGCCGATCCTGATCGGCGGCGGCAAGGCGGCGCTGGGCGACATCGGCCTGACCAGCCTGACCGAAGCGCATGACCGCTGGCAATTGACCGACCGCCGCCAGCTTGGCAACGACACGATGGAAGTCTACGAGCGCATTCCCGGCCCTACGGAAAATTGAAATGTTCACCGGAATAGTCACCAGCCTAGGCACGATTCGCGAAACCCGCGCACTGGGTGATCTGCGCGTCGTCATCGCCTGCCCGCTCGATCCCGCCACAATCGCGATCGGCGCATCGATCGCCTGTTCGGGCGTGTGCCTGACGGTGGTGGAGCGCGGCGGCTCTGCAGGCGATGCTTGGTTCGCGGTCGATGTCTCGGGCGAGACGATCGCTTGCACCGTGCCGGGCCAATGGACCGCGGCCCGCACCCTTAATCTTGAACCGGCGCTACGGCTGGGGGACGAGCTGGGCGGGCATATCGTCACCGGTCATGTCGATGCGGTCGGCCAGATTACCGCCGCTACGCAAGTCGGCGGATCGTGGCAGCTGACCGTCGCCGCGCCCGCCGCGATTGCCCCGTTCATTGCCGCCAAGGGCTCGGTCACGGTCGATGGCGTATCGCTGACGGTCAACGCGGTGAGCGACCAGAGCGATGGCGCCGCGCATTTCATGCTCAACATCATCCCCCACACCGGCGCGGTCACGACGCTCGGCAGCCTCAGGGCCGGCGATAAGGTGAACCTGGAAATCGATGTGCTGGCGCGCTATCTCCAGCGGATGCAAAGCCTCAGAGGCTGAGCGGCCCGTTTGCGAAACTTGCGCGGGTGATCTCATAGGTCACATGAACCACCCCCGCCCCCGCCCGTTCGGTGATCGTGGTTTCATCGGTCAGCTGTCCGCCAATCTTTTCCATCGCCCGGCGTGAGCGGAGATTGTCCTCACCCACCCGGAACTTGACCCGCTCGACGAACCCCAGCGCGTGGGCCAGCATCAGCCGCTTCATTTCGCGGTTGGTTGCCCCGCCCCAATAGTCGCGAGAAAGGAAGGTCCAGCCAATCTCGACCGAGCCGCCCTCTGCCGGATCATAGCCCTGCATCCGCGACCCACCGATCATCGCCCCGCTCGCCCGGTCGATCACCACCACCGCCCCGCCCTGCGCCAGTGCATCGGCGAAATAGGCGCGGAACACCGGTTCCTGCCAGCGGTCATGCGCAGGATGGACTTCCCAGATCAGCCGATCGGAGGCGACGGCAAACAGCGCGTCCCAATCATCAGCCCGCAGCGGGCGCAGCAGCAGTTGCTCACCCTTCAGCGTGGGTTGCCGGTCCATCTCAGCTGGTCACGTCAGCCAGAGCGGCGATGAACTTGTCGATATTGGCACTTGTGAGCCCGGCAATGTTGATCCGGCCCGAACCCGCCATGTAAATCCCGTGGTCCGAGCGCAGCTTCTGGATTTGCTCACCCGATAATGGCAACAGCGAAAACAGCCCGTTCTGGCCGCCCAGCGGGGTGAGGTTTAAGTTTCCGACCTCACCCGCCGCCGCCAGCGCCGCGCGGACCTGGTTCATCCGGGCCCGCATCGTATCCAGCTCGTCCAGCCACAGCGCGGTGAGGGCTGCATCTTCAAGGATGATCCGCACCGCCGCCGCGCCGTGATCGGGCGGCATTGACCAGTTGGCGCGGGCCAGCGCGTGTCCGTTGGAAAGCACCGCGCCCAGCTGATCGGGCGCCGCCACCATCACATAGGCCGCGCCGACCCGGTCGCGGTACATCCCGAAATTCTTGTCGCAGCTATAGGCGATCACCGCCTCTGGCACGGCGGCGAGTACCCGGCGCACGCCGTAGCTGTCTTCCTCCATCCCCTGCCCCAGCCCCTGATAGGCCAGGTCCAGCAGCGGCAGCAGCTTGGCTTCGGCGACCAGACCCGCAATCTCGTCCCACTCGGCATGGCTGTAATCGATGCCCGAAGGATTGTGGCAGCAGCCGTGGAGCAGGATCGCATCGCCTTCACTCGCCGCCGCAATCGCGCAGCGCAGCGCCGCCATATCGGTCACGCCGGCCGCAGTCGCATGGGCAAAGCCCTTCAGCTCGAGCCCCAGATCGGCATAGATCTGCGCGTGGTTGGGCCAGCTGGGCGTGCCCATCCAGATCCGCTGAACCCCGGCCTTCTTGGCCAGCGCCACCGCCAGCCGCACCGCGCCGGTTCCGCCGGGGGCCTGCATCCCTTCGATCCGCCCGCCCAGCGCGGGGTCTGCGCTCCCGAAAATATAGGGCATCAGCGCATGGACAAAGCCCATGTCGCCTTCCGGGCCGAGGTAGGATTTGGAGGTCTGCGTATCCAGCAGCCGCTGCTCCGCCGCCTTGATCGCGCCGAACACCGGCGTATCGCCCTGGCCGGTGCGGTAAACCCCCACCCCCAGGTCGATCTTGTCGGGCCGGGTATCGGCGGCATAAAGCTTGATCAGCGCAAGCAGCGCATCGGCGGGCTGTTGGGGCAGGGTGTTTAGCATGGCGCGGCCTTTGCCGAGGATGCGGCGCAAGGGCAAGGGGGGTTTTGCCGGTGGCGCACAATGGCAGGCGGACAGGACGCCGCGAGGTGTAACCACCTGACACCACCGCACCGCGGAAATCTGCGGCTTGCGCTGATCGCAGGGTGACAAAGGTGACACGGTGTAACCCAAGTGTCCGGCCCGCAAGCTGCTGTTTTTGCACGCTGAATACCCGCAAGGTGACAGGTGACAGATTATCGGCGCGCTGGCCCATCGGGCGGGAGTTAGGCTGCAAGGGGCGGACCGCAAAAACCATGACCCGCCTTGTGTCAGGCGGCGGCGATGTAGGACAGGGGCAATTGCTGCCCCCTTTCGCGCCGCCCCCTTTTCGCGCCGCCCCCTTTCGCCAACCAGCGCCTTCGCTATGGTGGCGGGCGATAGGCGGGGGAGGATTGCAGGGATCATGCGGAGAAGGACAATTGCACTGGGCGCGGCGGCGATCGTGCTGGCGGCGGGCGCGCTCGGCTTTGCCAGCCTTGACCGGGAGACGCGCGGCATCCTGCTGACCTTGCCGACCAGCGCCGATGTACTGCAATGGTCGCAAGGCCAGCGCGACGCCGCCTTTCGCGGGCTGGACCGGCTGCCGATGCTGGCCGGATCGCGCGTGATTGCGCCCGCCGCCACCCCCCTGCCGCTGCCGCCGGGCCAGCCGCTGACCATCCCCGGGATCGAACAATATATGGCATCGCAGCGCTCGGCCGCGATCGTCATCCTGCAGGACGGCAAGCTGCGGTTCGAACGCTATGGGCTGGGGTTCGATGCAAAGGGCCGCTGGACCAGCTTTTCGGTCGCCAAATCATTCACCTCCACGCTGGTTGGCGCAGCATTGCAGGATGGCGCGATCACCAGCCTGGAAGACAAGGTTTCAGCCTATATCCCCGATCTCAAAGGCTCTGCCTATGACGATGTCAGCGTCCGCCAGCTCTTGACCATGAGCTCAGGGGTGCGCTGGAACGAGGATTACGAGGATCCCGCCTCCGACGTCAGCCGGTTTAACACCGCCAAGCCAGACCCCGGGGTGGACGCCACCGTCAGCTACTTGCGCAAACTGCCGCGCGCCCACCCGCCCGGCACCGTGTGGCATTACAACACCGGCGAGACCAATCTGATCGGCGTGCTGGTTTCATCGGCAACCAAGCAGCCGCTGGCAAGCTATCTGCAGGCCAAGATCTGGCAGCCAGCGGGGATGGAGCAACAGGCGACCTGGCTGCAAGGGGCGACCGGCCATGAGATCGCTGGCTGCTGTATCCAGGCCGCTACCCGCGATTATGCCCGGTTCGGCCTGTTCGTGCTGGCGGGTGGCAAGTCTGGTGGCAAGTCTGGCAACCAGCAGATCACCCCGCCCGACTGGCTACCCCAAGCAACCGTCAAGCAGAAGGAAACCGGCGAGCCGGGCCGCGGCTATGGCTTCCAGTGGTGGACCTATGACGATGGCAGCGTCGCCGCGCAGGGTATCTTCGGGCAAGGCATCTTCATCGATCCCAAACGCAAACTGGTAATCGCCAGCAACGCCAACTGGCCCCGCGCCAGCGCCGGCCCCGAGCCAGAGGCGCGCGAGGCGTTTTACAAGCAGGTGCAGGCGCTGGTGGATGCGGGGGAGTGAGGGGTGGGGGTTGCGGCGAGCGGGGACATGCAATAGCACGTCCCCGAGAAAAGGCGCTTCCAGGCTGGATGACGAGATTTTAGGTTTATTGCTTCCGGCAACCTAACTCGTGAGCACCGCGATCGACTGCTTGACGGTTTAGCAAACTGTCACAGTAACTCAGTAAATCCCTAGATGCTAACTACCCGAACATAAAGTCTGTTGCCGCCAGTTGATTAGCTTGGACGTTATAAATAATAAGAACGTCGCCATTGTCAAACTGTATCGCGCTATTGGTACCGACTTGAACAATGTGTGACTGAACTTCCACAAAGCTTGTGAAACTGCCGACAATATTTATCTTGTCTAAACCGATCGAAAAATCTGCGATAATATCGCTACCGCTTCCGGCACCGAATACGAAGGTGTCTGCGCCGCCTTCTCCAAAAAGAACGTCGTTACCCGCCATGCCATTAAGGATATCGTTGCCTCCACCGCCAAGCAAATAGTTACCGATGCTATTACCAGTCAATGTGTTGGCAAGCTCATTACCAACGCCGAACGGCGTACTATCGGTCAACGTCAGATTTTCGATGTTGCCAAACAGGTAATAACCAGCGCCATTGATTCCGGCAAAGACCGTATCGACGCCCTCCCCGAACTGCTCGAAGACGAGGTCAGCGGGCGTATCCACAAAGAACGTGTCATCGCCAAGGTTGCCGTAAAGTAGGTCGTAATCGCCTAACCCCGAAGCGCCATGGATCGTGTCGTCACCATCACCGCCAACTAGGAAATCGGTATCAAAGCTGTCCCCGCCTCGGATCGTATCGTCACCCCCTTCGCCATAGATCTCGTCGGGATCGTCGCCGCCGTCGATCATGTCGTTGCCGATGCCCGCAACGATGTAGTCGATCCCGGCATCGCCGAAGAGGTTATCATTTCCATCCTGACCGAAAATTGCGTCGCGCGCACTTCCACCGCGAACCTCGTCATCCCCTGCGCCCGCTATGAGCAGGTTCTCACCCTCGTTTCCGGTGAGAAGATTTGCCAGGTCGTTGCCTACCCCGAAAATGCTCCCGGCACCTTGGGCAAGAGTCAGTCCCTCAAGATTTGAAGTGAGATACAAGCTGGCAGTCGCTGTGACCGTATCGGTACCTTCACCTGATTGCTCGATAATCAGGTCACCCTGTCCGTCAACCGTGTAATGGTCGTTGCCTCGCCCACCAACCAAGACGTCGTTGCCGCCGCCCCCGCTCAGGTTGTCATTCCCTGCCCCGCCGTGAAGCTCGTTTTCGTCGCCATTGCCGATAAGAGTGTCATCGCCCCGGCCACCGTAGACATTTTCGAAATTGATGATCGTGTCCTGGCCGATCTCAGCGCCATTTGCGATGCCGCTTGTGAGGTCGACTGACACTGACTGCAGGGCGAAGCTGTAAACCAGGCTGTCAATTCCTTGGCCACCGTCGAAACTGTCGTTTTCGGCAGCCATAGGACCTGCCCTCTGGGACAAGAACAAAGCTCTTGCAGCAGTCGCCCCACCAGCTGCGGCTGGTGCGGTGCCAAGTTGGGTATCGTCGCCGTCGCCGGCGGTATAAGTGCTGGTCCCCGCCAGCTTGAAAAGGAGGTCGGGACCATTTGTGAAGGTGTTGCTGCCGTTCCCAGCGGCCGCGGTTTCCAGCAAGTTCTCAATATCGGGCCCGATTGCAAGGAAGCCAGACTCGATTGCAGAGTAAATCTCGTTGGCGAACTCCACAAAAAGTTCGCTACCAAACTTATAAGCTGTTGTGCCAAATGGTATTATCTCGATGAGTATCTGTATGATTGCATCTACGTGGGCAGAAATATTCTCGGTGCCGTCCGCATTCCGATACGGGCTCGCCGTTCCCCATAGGTTAGGGTAGATGTACGCGGCATTCAGATACTCGCCGATTTTCGCCCCAAATTCGAAGCTGTCCTTTATATCGATATATTTGCCAAGCACCTGCACCAGCCCAGTGGTAGCTGCAAAAACAAGCTTGTTCTCGACCAGCGTGGAAAGCGCTTGTGCGAAGTTCTTGTCGTCGATTATGTAGTCTTGGAGGAAGCCGTAAGTGTCATCGAGTGCCGCAATGAATACTCCATCCCAATGTGGGGCAATTGCTTCAATCAGAGCAGCCTGAGTGGCAGGCACGTCAATGGCGACTTGCTCGAATTGCGTGGTCGCGGGCGCGACCCGATGGATGATGACCCCGTTCTCACCATTTGAACTGTAGGTTTCGAGCGAAAGCTCCGCCGGATCAACTCCCTCTTCGAGCCAGATCGACTCATAGGTGGTCAGGTCGAGGGACCATGCTCGAATTTCGGTGATACCCGCGTCAGTAAAGACTTGGATGTTGCCAATTGGCTGGGGAGTAACGAAGATGATCGCATCGTCGTCAGCTTTGAACGCCACGATCCGGTCCCCGGCATCGACAACAAAGAAGTCCGCTCCGTCGCCGCCATCAAGCCGGTCGCTGAATGCCGAATTTTCTCCCGCACCGTTTGTCGAAATCAAGTAGTCGTCACCTGCCTCACCGAAGAGCTCGTCGATGCCTTCATCACCGACTAGGGTGTCACCGCCTTCCCCGCCGAAAAGATCATCGTCACCGAAACCCCCGACGAGTGTATCGCTGCCGCTCTCGCCCCTCAAGATGTCTGCATTATCCAGACCATCAATCGTGTCGTCACCGTCGCCGCCCCATATCAGATTAATTCCGAAGCTACCGGAAATCTCATCGCCAAATGATGAGCCGATCAGGTTCTCGATGCTCGTAAAAGTATCACTGCCTCCTCCGCCGCTCGCACCAATTGAGAGATCCGCCACAATGGCAGCCCCTGCAGTCGAATAGTCGACGAGGTCGATGCCATTGCCCCCGAGAATTGTGTCGGCGCCGTCGCCGCCGACAAAGGTGTCGTTTCCTTCACCCCCCTGAAGATTATCATTGCCGCCCCATCCTTCGAGGAAATCGTCGAACGGACTTCCAATAATAAGATCGTCACCCGAAAGCCCTTGAATCTTAGCTTGTATAACCTGGTTTGTAGCAACCCATTCAGCAAAAAGAGTCGCAGATATGTTCAGTCCCGTAATAGAGTAAACTAATGAGCCTTCTTCGTATTCCGATATGCCTCTAAGGACTCCCCCAGAGAGATCATCATAAATCCGAATTCCATCTGCATCTATATATGATGTATCGTAGGAAAAAGAACCAGAAAAAGATGTATAAGAATCTGGAGAATAATATATTGTTATCGACGATGGATTCATTACTCTTCGATAACTCAATAAATCATTAAAGTTTGCTTCATCCATTCTCAAAGCATAGGTTGTACCAGCAGTGACCGTCGCCATAATTTATTATCCAAAATAGAGCATTATCTACTAAGTATTGAAGAATTTAATCAATTTAACCAATTATGCGCACAGTACAATCCTAAGTGTCAGAAAATATTTGAAATCTTGGGCATGTCAACATTATTGTTTCTGATCGGCAATAAAATTGCGAGGGCCTATCACCAATTCCATAACATTCTTTTGAATCAATCATATAAGACACGTGGCAGCTTGAATCACTGAATTGCGGTGACAGCTTATTTAACCGCCACGAATTACGCGGAATTACAGTGACGAATTACAGTGACAGCTTACTTAACCGCTAAACCCATCACAGCCATAACCAGCCGCACCCTCGCCCGGGGACACGCAACAGCATGTCCCCGGCCCGCGCCCGCAGCGGGTTACAGTGGCCGTCGCTGGCGGGCGCCGCAATCCACCAACCATCGCGTATAACGGCACACAACTGGCCAA
Organism: Novosphingobium sp.; assembly: GCA_046590275.1. Classification (GTDB taxonomy): domain Bacteria; phylum Pseudomonadota; class Alphaproteobacteria; order Sphingomonadales; family Sphingomonadaceae; genus Novosphingobium. Next base: position 15,534 of record JBKJTN010000010.1, on the reverse strand, counting down.
GCCTCCCCGCGATGATCGCAGCAGGGCTTGGCCGGGCCGGATCAGGCTGTCGCGGGCGCAGTCTTGACGGGAATTGTGGCCTGGCCTCCGGCGCGCCAACCTAGCCACCCTGCCAGTGCTCCTGCCGCCAGCCCCGCCGCCATCACGACCGGCAGCGGGATTGCGGAATAGGCCAGGAACAGCGTGCCAAGCAGCGGTACGCCGGGCGCAAACCACATCACCGCCCCCTGCAGCCCCATGAAGCACGCTGCAACCAGCCACGGCGCGCCATGTTTGCGGTCCATGAAATAGAGCGTCATGGCGAACAGGATCGCAAGACCATCGCTGATCGCAATCTGATCCTGGACCACCTGCGGCCCTTCGCTGCCGATGAAATTCATCCAGGGAAAGAACTGATCCATCAGCCGCCCGAACGGCGATTCGAACAGGATCAGCGGGGTCGCCAGCATGTAGCCGGCATGAAGCTTCACATTCCGCCGGTTTTTCAGCGCCTGATAATACAACGTAAGATAGGCCGCGATCGCAATCGCCATGCCGATCCCGAACGCGGGCCCGTTATGCATGATGAACGCGCCTTGCTGCGCTGCATAGCGCCGCGCCGAGACATCGATGATCATCGTGAAGCCAAGGATCAGCAGCGGGAACAGGACAAAGTTGGCTTTGCCCATCTGCTTGTGAAAGGCATTGGCGCGCCGGTGGATCGAAACGTGCTGCACGATCACCAGCAGCAGCCAGGCTATCGCAGTGAAGGCGTGCACGTGGAATGCCAGCGGCAAAGTGCCGCGCGGCGCAGTGCCGATCGGCGCAAAATAACTCGCCCAGAAGCCTCCCAGAATGACGATCAGAACCGCGCCGACAAAATAATGGCCGTGCTTGTAGGGCATAAACCCCTCCCCCAAATGTTCCGACCCATCGGCTGACTACCATCAAAAAGAGGGTCAGAAAAGGTCAATGAATTTAGGGGGGGACTGAGTTACGGTGACACTTTACCTAACCCCCAACCCCATCGCAGCCACGCCCAGCCGCACCCTCGCCCGGGGACACGCAACAGCAAATCCCCGGCCCGCGCCCGATCCCGTCTTGAGCGCCCGCCCCCGGCAATCGCGCTTGGGAAAATCCGGGCTTTGCGTTATGGGGCGGCAAATCTGTCCAGCTTGAGGAAGTTTCATGCGCGCGTTTGTTTTTTGCCTTGCCCTGCTTGCCCCTGTTTCCGCTCACGCTGCTGCCGACGCCAAGGCTGAGCCTCAGGCTGCGGCCGTGGCTGCTGCCGCTGCTCCTGCGGTTGCAGCAAGCGCCGCCAGCCCCAGTCTTGGTCTCAACCTCGACACGCCGATTGGTGAGATTGCTGCCGCGCCGGCGGGCAAGGCAGTGCTCGACCAGCAGCTGCCCGGATTGCTGACCCATCCCGCCTTTGAGACCTTCAAGGCCTTCAGTCTGAAAGCGCTCCAGCCCTATTCGAACGGCCTAATCACCGATGAACGGCTGGCCGCTGTGGAAGCAGGGCTCAAGGCGCTTAACCCGGCAGGTTAGGCGCTTAGAACGGCAGCCATTTCTGCTTGGTCGAGAACTTCATATAGCCCGCATTGATCCCGAGCCGGAGGCCTGCGCCGACCCGGATCGGGATCAGCACGGTATCGCCGCGGCGCATATAACTGACGTTGAAACCGCCGACCAGATAGGCCTGGCCCTCGCCCGCCGGGAAGCGCTTATACAGGTCGGCGCTGTTGTAGAGGTTGTAGACCAGCACGAAGGTATTGCCGGCATTGGCCCCGGCATCGAACCCGACCGATGGCCCGGTCCAGTAAACCGGACGCTCGCCCTCAACCTTGTGGAACAGTGTGCCCGAGCCATAGCGCAGCCCCACCACGAGCGCGGCTCCGCCTTCGCGGCCGACGATGTAGGCATTGGGCTCGCCCTGTTTCTTGAGCAGATCCTTGATCACATCCGCCAGGCCCTTGGCACCCTTGCCGAACACGCCTTCGGCCGCGCCGATCAGGTCATCCTCCTTGTAGGTGGTGCCCTGATTTGGCCCGGTGGCAGCCTGGGCTGCAGCAGCGGCGGGGTCGTTCGCGGTCACGACCGGAGCGGGGTCGACGCCGATGGAGGGTGAGGGCGCGGCGGCAGTCTGGGCATCCGCAGCGCCCGGCTTGACCAGATCGGCGTCGATCGCCTTATCCGGATCGACCGACTGAACCTGCGCCGAAGCGGGCACCGCACCGGCCATGGCCAGCGCGCCGAGCAGCCCGAGTGCGATTCCTCGCATGCTTATGCCAATCCGCTTCATCATCCCGTCCATCCCGATTTGTGCCGAAGCTGCCATTTCTGGCACTCCGGACCTGTTTCAGCCCGCATCAGAATCGATGCCTCGCATCGCGGCAATGAACCGGCGATGAGCCGAGTCGGTTTTGCGGCCAAGCGAGTTGCTGCCGGGTCAGACGATTTCACCCCTCCGCCCCCTTGCCGCCCCCGCAACCCCTCGCTATAGCCCGCCCTCGCCGCAGCGATCCGGAGACGTGGGTGAGTGGCTGAAACCAACGGTTTGCTAAACCGTCGTACTGATAACTCGGTACCGAGAGTTCGAATCTCTCCGTCTCCGCCAACTTCCCTTGTAAGACACTGTAATTACAAGGATAACTTTGACGTGGTCGCGTGGCCCCTCAATGAGCCCCACATGCCAAGGCCGTTCACCACTCGACTTCCAAGGCACTCGTGCGGCCCGCCTGCACGGAGTTCGCCTCGCACCGCGCGAAGCTTTTCGTGAGTTACGCCTGAAAAGAATGCCGAAGCTCGGCCACGCACCCGACTACTGTACCGACCGAAACATGCTGGCGAAGGAAGAGAAAAAGAATCCTTTTCCCCACCGCTACGGCCGAGGGGGATTTTATCGTGACCAAGGGTGGGGGGCTTGATGGTTGCTCTCAGAGGATGGTCAGATTTTTCCAAGGACTATCCAAGATTCGCAGGTTCACGGCTTTGTCGCGCCACATATTCAGCAGCGCGCCGGAGTGCCCTCCGGTCGGCGGTTAACAGGCAGGTCGACTGTCAGGGCTGCAACGTCGCGGCCCAAAGCGCGGGCGATCTTCACCAGTGATGCGAACGTCAGATTGTGTTCGCCCCGCTCGATGCGCCCGACATAGCTGCGGTCAAGGGAAGCCTCGTGCGCCAGACGCTCCTGCGACATGCCGAGTTCGCGGCGCGCAGCGCGAATTCTTTGCCCTAGAATGTCGAGATACGGGTCCACGCCTCCAGTCGGGGGAAAGCGGAGTAATGGTCCACGGAGTATGAAGCCCCGTGTTAACCATTGTTCCCTATTCTCCACGTGACCGGGTAATAGTGAGTTGGGACTGTGGGCTTCTTGGGAAGGGTAACGGGCTGGGATCAGCAGAGGGCCGCACATAATGCGGTGCTGGCTAATCAGCTTGCGGAAACGGCGAGCCCCGAGTTGCGGCGGAAGATCGTGACGCAGCTGGTGATCATCCAGCAGCAAGTACGCGCCGTTGCCGGTGACCCGCATGCGATCGTCGCGGACCTGAGCCAACGGCCCCGCATCGTGCAAATGAATTTCATCGCCTTGGCTTGCAACAGTATCGGCGTTCCACCCGGCTTGCACGGACTGACTTTCGCCGCCGTAGATAACCCATACCACGCGGATGATGAAAGCAGCGTCAGCCGGATTGGCGTGGCCCTCGACGACCTGTCGCGGCGATCAGGGCGGCGCTTAACCTGGCCGGGCAATGATGCAAGGATCGATTTTCTTTCATGGGCCGGTTACCCGCGTTTTGCCGAAGCTTCGCTACCCAAGACCGAAGCGGCCGATACACACCTTAATCCGGAGTACGCAGCGCATCTCGCTTACCGTACCCTGCTAGCGGAGATGATCGATTTCGACGCGATCTTGGGGCTCGCAAAGGAATTGGCGGGGGTAATTGGCGCTCGTTCCGACAAGGAGTTGGCGTTGGCCACCGCCCTGTTCTTCTTCGAGGAGGAATATGAGGTGCTGGAACCGTTTCAGATGATGGCGCGCCTGACGATGCTTGGCTGGATGCAGGAGGGGAACGTCCAGCCTACAGCCGGCCGGTATTTCGAAGAGCAATTGTATGCCATTTACAAGCTGTAGAACCGGCTGAAGCGCAAAGCCGAAAAGGCTGGCGGCGCTCGTGATCATAAAAAATAAAGCTTGTGAGCAATGGTGACCGTCGCTTGTCCGAGCTTGCTGCCAATGCTCTAAGAACGCCCATGATTGCCATCGAGAATCCGATCCTCAACCGCCCGTTCTCCAAGCCAGACCGGCATTGGGCCTTGTCCGATGATGGGATGCCGACAGGCGAGGTCAACGATGGACGCCGGCGGTCGGAGTATATTGTCGCCGTTGCCACCTCGAAGCGGAAGAAGGGTGGCCAAGAGGAACTTATCCTTGATGACCGTTCGGCCGAGCGCCGGGCTAACGACCGGATCAATGCCATCCGGGCCGAGGTTGACCAGTGGCGCGGCTCGCCCGAGGCGAGCTGGGGCGTCACCTATGAGACCGCGCGCCTTCTCAAGCACTGGCGCGCCACCGACCGTGAACGCCCGCTGTTCTTCTGCCAGGCAGAGGCAGCCGAAACCCTTATCTGGCTGACCGAGGTCGCGCCGAAAAACCCGGTTTTGGTGATCATCGTCAGATCATCTGGCGCGCCTCTCGGCGTGGATGGACGAAGTATCGGCCGCGTCTGGGCGGGCTTCTATTGGGCGGCGAGGCTTTCCATAACGAAGCTGATGTTGTCGTGCCCAGCCGGGAAATGCCGCCGCCCTGCCCGAAATGAAACAGCCAGGACCCAAACGGCGTCCCTGCCGAACGGTCCTTCCTGCGTATGTCGTGTGATTCCCTACTCAAAGGGGTGGTGCCGCTTAGAGGATTCGAACCTCTGACCCCATCATTACGAATGATGTGCTCTACCGACTGAGCTAAAGCGGCGCACTTGGCTTGCTGGATTGCGCTTACCGGCGGCGGGGCCGGTATCGCAAGCAGGAAGTGGAGGCCCGAGCCGGAATCGAACCGGCGTGCGAGGATTTGCAGTCCTCTACGTAACCACTCCGCCATCGGGCCATACGTCCCCGCAGGAAGCCCGCAAGGAAGCGCGCCACTAGCCGACGACCTCGCGAAGCGCAACGGGATTTATGTGACGCGGGTAAAGGCCAGGCTGCGCTTGATCGGGTCGGCCTGGTCAAGCCGCACCCGGATAGCCGCGCCCGGAACTACATCATGCGCCGTCGTGCGGGCGACTACCGGCAAATCGCACAGCTGGAAACGCGCACCATTCTCGCCAATATCGGTGATGACCGCAGCGAAATTCTCACCCTCACGCCCGCTCAGCATCGCGGTTTCGGCAAGATCGATTACCGCTCGCTCCACTTGCCCGCTACGCGCCTGTGATTTGTCCATCACTGCCGGGAGCCGCCCGAATGCCTCGCTCACCACAGCCGGCACTGGCAGCCCGTTCGCTACTGCCAGCGCGGCGCGGATCACATAGCGATCCGCCAGCCGCCGCAACGGCGCGGTGGCATGGGCATAGGTCGCCGCCATGGCCGCATGCCAGGGGATCACGCCGGGCCTGAAGGGCATATAGGAAGCGCCCTCTCCCGCCCGGCGCACCGCCAGCATGAAGGCGGCTTGGCGCGGATCGCGCGGATCGAGCGCTTTTTCGAACTGGGCAAGCGGGACAGTATCTGACCACTCGAGCCCAAAAGCCTGCGCGGTCAGCCGCAAACGTTTGACCGCGAAATCACTCGGCTCCGACATAATGCGGAACAACCCGGTTCCGGCGGCTTGCAGAGCATCGGCGACCGCCAGATTGCTGGCCAGCGACATCGCCGCATTGCGCGTTTCGGACGGCAGCAGCGGCCGGAAGCGCAAGGTAAATTTGCCGTTTCCGTTGTGCTCCACCTCCTGCTCGGGCGGATCGACCCGGGCTGCCCCGCGCCGGTCTTCGGCATCGGTAATCCGCCGGGCGAGCTCGATAAAATCTGCCGGCAAGTCCTCGTCGCGCACATTCTCATACGCCAGCTTGGCGCGGCTGCGGATGATCGCACGCTCTGCGCCTTGCAGCTTCACTGCCCCGTCGGGCGCTACCCGCGTCGTGAATATCACTGCGGGGCGCGGTCCATCGGGCAGCAGGCTCGCGGCTCCTTCGGCCAGCACCGGCGGATAAAGCCCGGCCTTGCCATCGGGCAGGTATGTCGTCTCGCCGCGCCGCCATGCTTCCTGATCGAGCAAGTCGCCATCAGCCACAAACCAGGCGACATCGGCGATGGCATAGTGAAGCAGCAGGTCCGAACCCGCCGCCTCGATTGCAAAGGCCTGGTCAAGATCGGTCGAGCTGCCCGGATCAAGCGTCACAAACGGCACTGCGGTGCGGTCAATGTGTTCGTCTGGTGCACGATGTGCCGCCACTTCGGCTGCCGCCAGCACCGGCGCCGGGAAGCTGGCAGGAATGCGGAACTGGGCGCGGATTTCGGCCAGCCCATCGGCCAACAGACGATCAGGGTCGCGAATTGCTCTCATGACAGCGATGCCGTTCTGAGCGCGCTGAACCGGCCGATCAACCAGCTGCGGAACACGGAAATCGCTGGATCAGCCAGATCATCGGCATGCAGTTTCAGGTAATAGCCATAGCCATCCTGGATTATGGCATCATAGGGCATCGCCAGCTGGCCCGCCGCGATCTCGGCCGCAAATATATCGACATCACCCAGGATAATGCCGCCTGAAGTCATGGCGTATTTGGCCGATGCGATCGCGGTATCGAAAGCAAGGCCTGCGCCAACCGGCAGGCTGATCCCGCATTGCCGCAGATAGGATGCCCAGAGATGCTCGCGCGGCTGGTTATCGAGCTTCAGATGGAGCAGTTCCTGCGCGCCAAGGAACTCAGTCATCGTCAGGCCCTTTGACCCGGCCGCAGTGCCGGGCGAACAAAGCGGGGCGACGCGGACCATCCACAACAGGTCGGTTATCCGATCATCGGCATTGGGCCGGTCATAGACTATTGCCATATCGAGATCGGTGGTGGGCAGGCCGGTGACATTGGCGCTGGAAACGTCGATCCGGATCTCGGGATATTCGCGGTGAAACTCGCCCAGCATCGGCATAAACAGCTGGTTGAGCAGCGACGGCGGTACATGCAGCCGCATTGCCCGCCCCGGCCTGCTGTCGTCACGGATCGCATTCATCGTCTGCTCGATCCGGTCGAGCGACTTGGAAACCACGCCAAGCAGCTCCGCGCCGGCAGTCGTCAGCGCCAGTTTTCCGGTATCCCGCTCAAACAACTGTTTGCCGAGCAAGTCCTCAAGCGCGCTGACATGGCGGCTCATCGCACTTTGCGATACCGACAATGCCGCTGCACCGCCGGTGAAGCTGAGGTGCCTGCCGACCGCCTCGAATGCCCGCAAGGCGTTAAGCGGCAGCCAGCGGCGGTTCATGGCACCTTTGTTTGCGATGGTTCTGCCTTCCTGAATTCGCGCCGCGCCGCCACTTTGGGAGCAAGCCCAGCTGATAGCCTGACTTTTTGAGATAGGGCTATGCCAAAAGATAATTATGCCTTGCGATTGCACTCGGCCACTGGAGATCGCAACAAGAATGGGGAGTTGCCTGATGTCAGACCTGGCATGGATCGAAGGACAGTTTGCCTCCCGCCGCGCTGACCACACGCTGCCGCAGGGTCTCTACACCGATCAGCGCGCCTTCGATTTCGATATGGCGGCGATCTATGGCCAAAGCTGGCTGATGGCCGGGTTCGAATGCGAACTGCCGGGGCCCGGCAGCTACATCTCGCTGATGGTCGGCAAATGGCCGGTACTAATTACGCGTGACCGGCACGGCGAGATCCGCGCCTTCCATAACAGCTGCCGTCACCGCGGCTCGGTCCTGTGCCAGCCGGGGCACGGCGCAGCGGCGCGGCTGGTTTGCCCCTATCACCGCTGGACCTATGATCTGAATGGCTCGCTGCTGGCTGCGGGGCGGATGCCGACCGGGTTTGACAAGGGCGAGCATGGGCTGAAACCGGTTTCGATCGAATGCATCGCCGGCGGAGTGTTCATCTGCCTGGCCGAAACTCCGCCACCGTTTGCCGATTTCGGCGCAAAGTTCGCCGCCTATGCCGCACCGCATAACTTCAAGGATGCCAAGCTGGCGGCCTCTGCGGTGCTGGTCGACTATGCCAACTGGAAGTTGGTGATGGAGAATGCGCGCGAATGCTATCACTGCGCCACCGGCCATCCTGAGTTGTCGAAAACCTTCCCGGTCGGAATGTCGAAGCACTTCGATTCGGGCGAGAATGCTCGCAATGCCGCCTTTGCAGCCCGAATGGACGGCCACGGCTTGCCGCAAACCGCGGTCGAGGGCGATTGGTGGCAAGTGGCGCGGTTCGCGCTGAATGAGGGCTGCGTTTCAATTTCGGGCGATGGGCAGCATTTGTCCAAAAAGCTGATGTGCGATATCGATGGCGGCGATCTGGGCTCGATGCGCTGGGCGATCGATCCGCATCTGTTTGCCCACGCCACTGCCGATCACACCTTCATGTTCAGCGCGATGCCGGTCGGCCCGGCCGAAACACATCTGTTCAGCAAATGGCTGGTCCACAAGGACGCAGTGGAAGGGGTCGATTATCACCTCGATCAGCTGACCGATCTGTGGACCCGGACCAATGATCAGGACAAATGGCTGGCCGAAAACAACCAGCTGGGCGTCAACAGCCCGGGTTATACCCCGGGGCCCTATTCGCAGGACGCCGAAATGCTCGCCCAGCGCTTTACCGACTGGTATTGTGACAAGGCCGGTGCATACATTGCCGCCCATGACGATTAAGCCCCCAACCGGCGTCAGGCCGGAAACTCTCGCTGTATCCTTTGGCTATGACCCCGCCAGCGCGTCGGGATCGGTCAAGCCGCCGATCTACATGACCTCGACCTTTGTCTATCCATCGGCGCAGCACGCCAAGGATGTGCATGAGGCCTATTTTGACCACACTGGCCCACTGGTCGAGCAGTCTCACCACATTTATTCAAGGCTCGGCCATCCCGGGCTCGATATCCTTGAGGCGCGGCTGGCGGCGATTGACGGGGCCGAGGCAGCCGCGGCCTTTTGCAGCGGCATGGCGGCGCATTCGTCGATTGCACTTGCCCATGTCCGCCCCGGTGACAGCGTGATCCATGGCCGCCCGATCTATGGCGGGGTGGACATGCTCTACAACAGCATCATGTCGCAATATGGCTCATTCGCGGAAGCCTATCTTGATGGCACCGACGAGGCAGACGTCCGTGCCGCTGCCGAGGCGGCAATGGCCAAGGGCCCGCTCAAGCTGATCATCGCCGAAACTCCGGCCAACCCTACCGCAGCAATGGTCGATCTGGAGCTGATGGTGCGGCTGGCGGACGAGATCGGCGCGCAGCAAGGCCACCGCCCGCTGGTGGTAGTCGATAATACGCTGCTCGGGCCTTTCGCGCAGCGCCCGATCGAGCTGGGCGCGGATCTGTGCATGACCTCGCTGACCAAATATTGCGGCGGGCACAGCGATCTGCTGGCGGGCGGCGTCACCGGGCGGCGCGATCTGATCGATCAGCTGCGGACATTACGGACGACCTGGGGCAACCACCTTGATCCCTATACCGCCTGGCTGGTGACCCGCAGCCTCGAATCGGTCCATGTTCGGACCGAACGGGCGATGGAAAATGCACGCGGTGTGGCCGAGTTTCTGCGCGATCATCCCAAGGTGGCAGGCGTTACCTATCTCGGCTTCCTGCCCCAAGGCAGCCGCGCCCGCGAAGTCTATGACCGGCAATGCAAGGCCGCCGGATCCACCTTTTCGTTCCACCTTCACGGCGGCGAGGCGGAAGCGTTCCGGATGCTCGACCGGCTGCAGCTGATGAAGCTGGCGGTCAGCCTGGGCGGATCGGAGACGCTGATCTGCCATTCGGCCAGCACCACCCACTATGCCGTCGCGCCCGAGCAGCGGCTGGCAGGCGGAATTACCGACAGCACGATGCGGCTCTCGGTCGGACTTGAACATGTCGATGATCTGATTGCAGATCTCGCCCAGGCATTGGACGCTGTTTGATGGAACTCAATTTTACCGGCACCGATCTATGCGCGATCAATGGCACCCGCAGCCCAGCCGAGGCTCACTATGACGTAGTCGTTATCGGCGCAGGTCAAAGCGGAACTGCAGCGGCTATCGAGGCGGCGAAAGCTGGTTCCTCGGTGCTGTTGGTCGATGAAAACCCGGTCTCAGGCGCGCTGATGGGCAATGATGTGCCGCTGTATTTTGGCGGGCGGATGACCCCCGCCACCCAGAACAGCGACCGGATGCTGGAAGCGATCTTCATGAGCGCACCGGCGCTGGAACAAGCGATGGAGGCAGGCGCCGATGTGCTGCTGGGCACCAGTGCCTGGGGGGTTTATCGCAATGGCCCCGGCGTTTCGAGCTTGCCCGAACAAGTGGTTGGGCTGGCCGATAGCACCCGGTCATGGCTGGTCGGGTTTGACCGGATCGTGCTGGCCACCGGCGCGCGCGATCTGGCGCTGGCCTTCCCCGGCTGGAACCAGCCCGGCGTGATGGGCGCGGCCGCGCTTCGGATGCTGCTGACCCGCTATGACGCCTTCGCCGGACGGCGGATACTGGTGCTGGGCTCGCATGATCTGGCGCTGGAGACAGCGCTGCTCGCCCACGAACGCGGGCTGGAAGTGGCCGGGCTGATCGAAGTGCGCGATGCGCCGCAAGGTTCCGCCGGACTGGTCGCCAAACTCGCAGCAGCGGGCATTGCAATTCGCTGCGGCGAAACGGTCGCCTCGGCCACGGGCGGGATCGAAGGGGTTGAGGCGGCGTCACTGACTTCGGGCGAAGTGATCGCCTGCGATACGATCTGCGTCGCAGTGGGGCTGGTGCCGTCGATCGAACTGGTCGACGCGATGCACGGGCCCCGCACTCTCAATGCCGCGCGCGGCGGCTACATCCCGGCGGGCGAGGAAACCGTGTCGGCAGTCGGCAGCTGCGCAGGCCTTGCCGATACCGGGTTCGATCATATCGAATACCGGATGGAGTGGATGCGCGCGCTCGCGGCCATCAGCGCGCCCGAAACGATCATCTGCCAGTGCGAGGAGGTCACCCGCGCCGATCTGATCGGCGTTCAGCCGCCGAATTATCTCACCCGCCCCGCGCCGATGTGTGCCCGCTCGCTTGAAACGTTGCTGGAAGACGGCCCGGCCAATCCCGACCAGATCAAGCGGCTGACCCGCGCCGGTATGGGCGTGTGCCAGGGCCGGCGCTGCCGCGATCAGGTGGCGATGCTGCTGGCGATCGAGGCGGACCAGCCGTTCGGCACGATCCCGCTCGCCACCCACCGCGCGCCGGTCCGCCCGATCCCGCTGAAGATCATGGCCGATTGGCACGAAAGCGAGGCGATGACCGCCGCCTGGGACGTCTGGTTCGGCATCCCTACGCAGTGGGTGCCAGTGCAGGATATCGCCACCGCGCATGAGGATGCGCACCGCGAGATGCTCTATACGGGGATGTACGAATGAACGGCGCGGAGGTTGTCATCGTCGGCGGCGGGGTTACGGGCCTCAGCGCCGGCTGGTGGTTGGCGCGTTCGGGCGTCAAGGTCACGGTGCTCGACAAGGGCATTGTTGGTTGGGAAGCATCGGGCCGCAATGGGGGCGGCGCCTCGCACTATCAAAGCCCGCTGTTCGATGAAGAACACCGGCTGTGGCCGCAAATGGATGAGCTGCTGGGCTATCCGACCGAGCACCGGAAAGAACGTATCATCATTGCGATGACCGAGCGGCAGTGGGAGCAATATCGCTTCGTCGCTGAACGCCACAAGCGGCTGGGCCATCCGGTCGATGTGCTCGACGTCAAGCAAGTGCAGGACGCCGTGCCGCTGGCGGGCGACAAATGCTTCGGCGGGGTCCACTACCGGTTTGGCGGCCACGCCAACCCGCAGCGCACCTCGCAGGCCTATGCCTGGGAGCTGCAGGATCTGGGCGGCACGATCATCCAGCACAATCCGGTTACCGGCTTTGAAACGGCTGGAGGCAAGGTCACTGCGGTCAAAACTGCCGCAGCATCCTATGGCTGCGATAGCGTCGTGGTCGCCGCGGGGCCGCAAACCGCCGCGCTGATGGCGCAGTTGGATATTGACGTGCCGCTTGCCAATGCGCGGGCCGAGATGATCATCACCGAACCCGCGCCGATGATGCCGATTGGCGGGGTTGACGGGCACAAGCTGTATGGCCGTCAGACCATGCGCGGCAATCTGGCCTATGGCGGCGGACCGCATGAGTGGATCGATGTTGATGCAACCGGCCCGGCCGCTCGGCCCTCAACCCCACTGATGCGCAACCTTGCCAGTCGCCTCGCCGAACTCTTGCCAAAAGCCGCCCACCTGAACGTGATCCGCAGCTGGGCCGGGGTGATCGAGAACTCGCCCGATGGCCGCCCGATCATCGAACGGCTGACCAGCCCGGACAATGTCGTGGTCGCCTCGATGTCGGGCGTCGGCTTCGGCCTCTCGCCCGCATCGGGCCATGCGATCCGCGATCTGGTTCTGGATGGGAAATGTTCGTTTGCCGATATCAGCATTCTGGGCCTGTCGCGCTTTGCGAACCTTGAAACCGACTGGCGCGAAAAGCGCGGGTGGCTGCCGATTTCATGAGCAGATATTCGGCATTAGGACTTTTGCGCGGAGCGTTTGGCGGCCAGCGCCACTGGCAGCCGGCGTGGCGCGATCCTGAGCCAAAGAGCAGCTATGATATCATCATCATCGGCGGCGGCGGGCATGGGTTGGCGACCGCCTTCTACCTCGCCAAAGTGCATGGTTTGCGCAAGATCGCGGTGCTGGAAAAAGGCTGGATCGGCGGCGGCAATACCGGTCGCAATACCACCCTGGTCCGCTCCAACTATCGCCAGAAGCCGCTCCATGATTTCTTCGAATTCGGCCTCAAGATGTGGGAGCATCTCTCGGACGAGCTCAATTACAACGTCATGTTCAGCCCGCGGGGCGCGCTGATGCTGGGCCATAGTGACAGCGACATGACCCGGCTGGCCGAGCGCGGCGATGCGATGCGAGTGGACGGGATCGATGCCGAACTGCTGACCCGCGATCAGGTGGCGAAGCTGGAGCCGCTGCTCGATATGTCGCCCGGTGCCCGCTTCCCGATTGTCGGCGGGCTGACCCAGCGGCGCGGCGGCACTGCGCGGCATGATGCAGTGGCCTGGGGCTATGCCCGCGCGGCGGACCAGCTTGGCGTCGACATCATCCAGAAATGCGAAGTGACCGGGTATGTCCGCCAGGGTGATGCGGTGGTTGGGGTGGAGACCACGCGCGGAACGATCGCGGCGGGGCGCGTGGGCATTTGCGTCGCAGGTCACAGCGGCCATGTCGCCGGATTGGCGGGGCTGAAACTGCCGATTGAATCGCAAACCCTTCAGGCGCTGGTGACCGAAGGGGTCAAGCCGATGATCAACGGCGTGATCATGTCGCAATCGCTCCATTGCTATATCAGCCAGTCGGACAAGGGCGGGATCGTGATGGGCGGCGATCCCGATAATTGGCCAAGCTATGCCCAGCGCGGCCAGCCGATGGTGACCGGCCATGCGATTGCCCAGGCGATTGCGCTGGTGCCGGCGCTGTCACGGCTGCGGATGGTGCGGACCTGGGCCGGAGTTACCGATATGAGCTTCGATGGATCGCCGATCATCGGCGAAACGCCGGTTCCGAACCTCTATCTCAACGGCGGTTGGTGCTATGGCGGGTTCAAGGCCACCCCGGCTTCCGGCTGGACCTATGCGCACACACTGGCGACTGGAAAACCCCACAGGTTGAACGAGCCCTTCGCATTGGACCGCTTTCAGCGCGGGGCGACGATCGACGAAAACGGGGTCGGCCCGATGCCGAACCACCGATGAGGGCGCGCTGACATGCTGCTGATCAACTGCCCGCATTGCGGCCCGCGCGCGCAGGTCGAGTTCACCTATGAACGGACAATCGATTCGGTCGTCGAGCCCGATGCGCCCGCTGACAAGGCGATGGAGCGACTGTTTACCCGCGCCAATCCCCGCGGGGAGGATGACGAGATCTGGCGCCACAGCTTTGGTTGCCGCGCCTGGCTGGTGATGACCCGCCACCGGGCAACCCATGAGATTACGGTAATCCGCGCCGCCGGACCCGAGGCACTGCCATGAGTGGGCCTTCACGCAAATCCGGCGGCGAGACCGTCAATTTCACCTTCGATGGCAAGGCCCTGATGGCGCGGCCCGGCGATACGCTCGCCGCCGCGCTGCTCGCGGGCGGGATCGGGCTGGTCGGGCGCAGTTTCAAATATCACCGCCCGCGCGGGATCATGACCGCCGGGGTAGAGGAGCCCAACGCGCTGGTGACAGTCGGCACCGGCGGGCGGACCGAACCCAACACCCGCGCCACCGATGTCTTCGTGTATGAAGGGCTGGTCGCGCGCAGCCAGAACCGCTGGCCCAGCCTGTCATTCGATGTGGGCGCGGTGATCGGGCTGTTCGCCAAGGCGCTGCCCGCCGGGTTCTATTACAAGACCTTCTTCGGTTCGGCCAGGCGCTGGATGTTCTACGAATACTTCATCCGCCGCGCCGCCGGACTGGGCAATGCTCCGCGTGAGGCGGACCCCGATCGCTTCGCCCAGCGCGCCGCGTTCTGCGATGTGTTGGTGGTTGGCGCGGGGCTAGCGGGGCTGAGCGCCGCGCTGGCCGCTGCCGAAGCGGGCGAGCGCGTGCTGTTGGTTGAACAAGACCGCGTGCTGGCACCCTCGCTGTTGCGCGATCCGCAACACTTGGACGCTGCCTGGGCCGAGGAAGTCGCGGCGAAAATCCGCGCGCGCGGCGGGAAGATCCTACTCCGCACCACCGCATCGGGCTATTGGGATCACAACTTCGTTACTCTCACCCAGCGCCTTGCCGAACCGGGACAGAAGCCCGCCGATGGTCTGGCGCAAAGATTGTGGCAGGTCCGCGCGGGCCGCGTGGTCCTGGCCACTGGGGCGATCGAACGCCCGCTGGCTTTTGCCCATAATGACCGGCCCGGGGTGATGCTTAGCCAGGCGGTGCGCAGCTATCTGCGCCGGTTCGGGGTGTTGCCGGGCCAGCGCGTGGTGATCGCTGCAAACAACGACGACGCCTATCTCACCGCAAGCGCGCTGCGCGATGCCGGGGCGCAAGTGCTGGCGATCCTCGACACCCGACCGGCACCCGCCGGGGCCGGGAGCGGCTTTACCATCCACAACCAGACCGTGCCGCTTGGCACGAAGGGCGCACGGCACCATCTGGCCGAAGTCAGCGCGCGGATCGGGGGCACGGTGCAGCGCTGGAAGGCCGATTTGCTGGTCACGTCAGGCGGGTTCACCCCGGTGGTGCATTTGCATATGCAGGCCGGAGGCGCAGCGCTGGAGTGGGATGCGGCGGCGCAGGCTTTCCTGCCCGGCGCGGCCCGGCAGAACGTTACTTCGATCGGCGCGGCGGCGAGTGCCACGCCAATCGG
>JBKJTN010000041.1:0-44058 GCA_046590275.1 Novosphingobium sp. | reverse complement strand
GGTTCGGACCGAGCGTGACCGTGGGGGCCGCGGCAGGCGATCCCCGCCTTGGCAAGGCCACCCCGGAACGCGCCGGCGATGTGCAGCTCTCGCGGTTCGATGCCGCCGCACTGATCCCGGTGGTCAGCGGCGTCCAGCCGCTCTACGTCCATGTCGAGCGGGCGCAGGATATCCGCATGACGTTGGCGCTGAAGGCAGATTTCCCCGCGCTCAGGCTGGTCATAATCGGGGCGAGCGAGGGCTGGCGGGTGGCGAAGGAGCTAGCCGGAGCGGGCGTGCCGGTGATTGCCAGTCCGCTCAATGATCTGCCTGCCCAGTTCGAAACGCTCGCCGCCACCCAATCGAATGTTGGGCGGATGACGGCGGCCGGCGTCAAGGTGGCGATCGGCAAATTGAGCGACAATGACCAGCCGCGCTGGGCCCCGCAATATGCCGGCAATCTGGTGGCGCTGAACCGCGTGCCCGGCGCAAGCGGGCTGAGCTGGGGGCAGGCCTTTGCCACGATCAGTTCGATCCCGGCCGAGATCATCGGGATGGGCGATCGCTTTGGCTCGCTGAGGCCAGGCCGTGCCGGGGATGTGGTGATCTGGGACGGCGATCCGCTGGAAGTCAGCTCCGGCGTCGTCGGAGTATTCATCGACGGGGTCGAGCAACCGCTCAGCAATCACCAGACCCGGCTCAGAGATCGCTATCGCACCCCCACCGAAGGCGCGCTGCCCAAGGCCTATGACTGGTAAAAGCTGACAATGGAGAAACCGGACAATGGATGAAGCTCTGACCCCGCTGATCGCCGCTTCGGTCACCTTTGTCGGCACCCACTTCGCGCTTTCGCACCCATTGCGGGCGCCGCTGGTCAAGGTGTTGGGGCCGATGGGCTTCATGGCGATTTATTCGGTCGTGGCGCTGGCCAGCTTTGGCTGGATGGTGCTGGCCTTCCGGACCATTGGCGCGGGCGGACCGCCCTTGTGGGATGGCAGCAGCGCAGCGGCCTGGGTCGTAGCCAGCCTGCTGACGCTGGTCGCGCTAACCCTGTTCCTCGGCGCCTTTCGTGGCAACCCGGCACTCCCCGATCCGCGCGCGCCAGCACTGGCAGAACAACCAGTCCACGGCGTGTTTCACGTCACCCGCCACCCGATGATGTGGGGCTTTGCGCTATGGGCGCTGGCCCATATCCTGGTCAGCCCGACCCCGCGGTCGCTGATCATGGTCGGCTCGATCCTGTTCCTCGCCCTCGTCGGCGCTCATCTGCAAGACCGCAAGAAGGAAGCGCTGATGGGCGCAAGCTGGGCAAGTTGGGAAAGCAAAACCAGCTACTGGCCGCGCTGGGGTCAGCTGGGAAAGGCCGGAGCGGTACTTTGGCTTGTTTCGCTCGCGCTATGGCTGGCGCTGACCTGGGCGCATGTCGCGCTGGCCTATGTCCCGGCGGGGATCTGGCGCTGGCTATAGTTTAAGCCCGCGCCTCCTCAACTCCCGCAGAGTTGTGCCGCAGCGCTTTCAGCACGCATTCGACGATTTGCGGAGCGTTCAGCCCGGCGATATCGTATTGCTTGTCGGGCGCGTCGTGGTCCTGGAAGACATCGGGCAGGCGCAGGGTGCGGATTTTCAAGCCCGCATCGGTCAGCCCTTCATCGCTGGCCATGGTCAGCACATGCGCGCCCAGGCCGCCGATGCTGCCTTCCTCGACTGTCACCACAACTTCGTGAGTGGCCATCAGGTGCCGGATCAAGTCGGTATCCAGCGGCTTGGCAAAGCGCAGATCGGCAACCGTGGTGGAGAGCCCCCTGGCATCGAGCTGATCGGCAGCCTTGAGCGCTTCGGCCAGCCTGGTGCCAAGCGAGAGCAGCGCGACTTTGGTGCCGTGGCGAACGATCCGGCCCTTGCCGATCTCAAGTTGCTGGGGAACTTCGGGCAGTGGCACTCCGGTGCCGTTTCCGCGCGGATAGCGGAATGCGATCGGGCTGCTGTCGTGCAGAACCGCGGTGTGGGTCATGTGCACCAGTTCCGCCTCGTCTGCTGCGGCCATCACGACGAAATTGGGCAGGGTGGCAAGGTAAGTAATGTCAAACGACCCCGCGTGAGTCGCGCCGTCCGCGCCGACCAGCCCGGCGCGATCTATGGCGAAACGGACCGGCAGGTTCTGGATCGCGACGTCATGTACAACCTGATCGAAAGCGCGTTGCAAGAAGGTTGAATAGATTGCGCAGAACGGACGCATCCCCTGCGCCGCAAGCCCGGCGGCAAAAGTCACCCCGTGCTGCTCGGCAATACCCACATCGAAGAACCGATCGGGATGTGCGGCGGCGAATTTGTCCAGACCCGTGCCCGATGGCATCGCGGCGGTGATCGCGCAGATCCGAGGATCGGTTTCCGCTTCCTTGGTCAGCTGCGCCCCGAAGACATTCTGATAGGCCGGCGGTCCGGCTGAACCCTTGACCTGTTCGCCGGTTATCACATCGAATTTCTGGACCCCGTGGTATTTGTCGGCGCTCGCCTCAGCGGGGGCATAGCCCTTGCCCTTTTGCGTCACGACATGGATCAGGCACGGGCCTTCGGCAGCATCGCGGACGTTTTCGAGAATCGGGATCAGCTGATCGATATTGTGGCCATCGATCGGCCCGACATAATAAAGTCCAAGCTCTTCGAACAGGGTTCCGCCCATCGCCATGCCGCGCGCGAATTCATCGGTTTTCTTGGCGGCGCGGTGGAGCGGTTCCGGCAGTTTGCGCGACAGGCGCCGGGCGATATCGCGCAAGCCCAGAAATGGCCGCGAGGACACCAGCCGGGCCAGATAGCTCGACAGCCCGCCGACCGGCGGCGCGATCGACATGTCATTATCATTGAGGATCACGACCAACCGGTTGCCGGCCTGCTTGGCGTTGTTCATCGCCTCATAGGCCATGCCCGCGCTCATCGCCCCATCGCCGATTACCGCAATGCCCTTGCCAGGTGTTCCGGCCAGCTTGTTGGCAACCGCAAAACCCAGCGCCGCCGAGATCGAGGTCGAGCTATGCGCCGCACCGAACGGATCATATTCGCTCTCGCTGCGCTTGGTGAAGCCGGAAAGACCGCCGCCCTGCCGAAGGGTGCGGATCCGGTCACGCCGCCCGGTCAGGATCTTGTGCGGATAGGCCTGGTGACCGACGTCCCACACCAGCCGATCAGCGGGTGTGTTGAAGACATAATGGATCGCCACCGTCAGCTCGACCACCCCAAGGCCCGAGCCAAGATGCCCGCCGGTCTGCCCGACTGCGGCGATCATTTCAGTGCGCAGCTCGTCAGCGAACTGGCGAAGTTGGCCCGGAGCAAGCTGGCGGAGGTCTGCCGGTGTCTCGACTGTGTCGAGCAGCGGGGTTGCCGGAAACGCTGTCATGGCAAGCGCCTTACACACTTCGGCAAGTGGTGTCGATTGAGACCATTTGTGTTAATGCGATGCTCCCCAGGAGTTCGCGCTATGTCCCTTCCAGCTGCCGCCCAGCCAGTCTGTTTCGTCCTCACCGCCAATCGCGCGTCCGCCAAGCCGTTCTATGCCGATGTGCTGGGGCTACGAATGATGGGCGAGGATGACCATGCCGTAACCTTCGATCTGGGCAACCGTACGCCGCTGCGCCTGACCGACCTGCCCGGGCACAAGGGCGCGGGCCACACGGTGCTCGGCTGGCATGTCGGCGACATCAGGTCAGCGGTCAAAGCCCTTCGGGCCAAGGGCGTGGAGTTCAAGGTTTATGAGGGGTTCGGACAGGATGCCGACGCGATCTGGAGCTCGCCCGGCGGCGGCGCGGCAGTGGCGTGGTTCGCCGATCCCGATGGCAATGTGCTGAGCCTGACGCAGTTTGGTTAGGAACAGTTCCTGCACACCCCGCGCAGTTCCACCACCGGGCGAATATCGGCAAAGCCCGCATCATGCGCGGCACTGATCAGCGCACCGGTCAGCCGGTCATCATCCAGATGAGTGGCCTGCCCGCAGGCGTCGCAGATCAGAAAAATGCAATCATGGCGGCAGCCGGGGTGGCTGTTGGCGATATAGGCATTGGCGCTTTCCACCCGGCGCGCCAGATTGGTCCGCACGAACAGATCGAGGATCCGGTAAACGCTGTTCGCCGCCACCCGCTTGCCCCGCGCGGTCGAGACGCTTTCGGCAATATCATAGGCTGAAACCGGGCGGTCTTCGTGGGCGGACAGCGCCGAGAAGACGTCGGCGCGCATCTCGGTCCACTGCTCCCCGGCCTCGGTCAGCGAATCGCGCGCCGCCTCCTGTAAGGGTACGCCGCTGTGTTCGTGGTGATGATGCCCGGCCATCAATTGCATATAGGCGCGCTGCGTCCGCTCGGCAATCAGCCGGTCTTGAAGGCCGCCCGATAGGCGCTGGGAAACATCCGGCGCAGATTGTCGACCTTGTGGACGTCCCACGCCTGGATATACGGATGGCGCGGATTTTTCGCCATGAAATCCTGATGATAGGCCTCCGCCGGATAGAACCGCTGATAGGCCTCGATCCGGGTGACGATCGGCGCCTTCCACAAGCCGGATTTCCGCAGCTGCGCCACATAGGCGTCCGCAACCAGCCGCTGCTCGGCGTTCATCGGCACCAATGCCGAGCGATACTGGGTGCCGCTGTCGGGCCCCTGCCGGTTGAGCTGGGTCGGATCGGCCACCACGGCAAAAAAGATCCGCAGCAGTTGGTCGTAGCGGATCTTCGCGGGATCATAGGTTACCCGGACCGCCTCGGCATGGCCGGTGTCACCGTCTGAAATGCGGTCATACTGCGCGGTTGCACGGGCACCGCCGTGATAGCCCGAAACCACGCTGGTCACGCCGTTCAGATGACTGAACACCCCTTCGACGCCCCAAAAGCAGCCTCCGGCAAAGACAGCGGTTTGCAGAACCTTTGGCTCGCTCGAAACTCGCGCCGCCACAGGCGTAGCCACTGCGCTTTCGCCCGCCATGGCCGGCTGCTGGCAAGCGGCAGTAAGTGTCAGAACCAGCGTGAGCGCAACGCCCCGCTTCAACCGGTCGGTGATGATGGGCTCGCTGCGGCGTAAGCTGACGGAACCACCTTGCCTGCCAGTTCGCTCCGCGCCTGTCCGTTCAGGGATGCAAACAGCGCCGCCGCGCCCAGCAAGAAGCCGATGCCAAAGGAGCGGTACAGATCGGAAGTGAACAGGCGCATTGAAAACTCTCATGGCAAATACCCGGAATGAGTCACAGTTGCCTCGAATTCGTTGCGCAGTGGTGAACGGTTACAGGTTTGGCCAGCTTTATGCCGATGAAGCGTTTCCCTGTTGCGACAAAGCCCCCGTTTTTGACCCCCGCCACGCAACCTCAATGGCGGAAGTGGCGCATTCCGGTGAAAACCATGGCAAGGCCCGCTGCATCGGCTGCGGCAATCACCTCGTCGTCGCGAATCGAGCCGCCCGGCTGAATCACCGCCGTCGCGCCCGCTTCGGCGGCGGCGAGCAAACCGTCGGCAAACGGGAAGAAGGCATCCGAGGCAACCGCGCTGCCATGTGTGAGCGGGGCCGCCCAGCCGTATTTCTCCGCGGCTTCGGCTGCCTTCATGGCGGCAATGCGGCTGCTGTCGCGGCGGTTCATCTGACCCGCGCCGATCCCGGCGGTGGTTCCTTCGCGGGCATAGACGATCGCGTTGGACTTCACGTGGCGGGCCACGGTCCAGGCGAAGATGCAGTCCTTCAATTCCTGCTCGGTCGGCTGACGCTTGGTCACCACCTTGAGATCTGCCTCGGTGATCGCGCCGTTATCGCGGGTCTGGACCAGCAACCCGCCGGTGATCTGTTTGATCGAAAGGCCGCTGCGGCGCGGATCGGGCAGATCGCCGACCAGCAGCAGCCGGAGGTTCTTCTTCCTGGCGAAAGCAGCGCGGGCCGCGTCATCGGCGCCCGGCGCAACCACCACTTCGGTGAAAATCTCGCAAATCGCCTCGGCAGTCGGCCCATCGAGCGGCACATTGCTGGCGACAATCCCGCCGAACGCGGACACCGAATCGCAAGCGAGTGCCGCCTGCCATGCCTCCAGCAAGGTTGCCGCCTGGGCAACGCCGCACGGGTTGGCATGCTTGACAATCACGATGGCGGGCGCGCCGCCCCTGAACTCTGCCGCAAGTTCCAGCGCAGCATCGGCATCGGCGTAATTGTTGTAGGACAGTTCCTTGCCTTGGACCTGCTGCCCTTGCGCGATCCCTGGCCCATGGGGCCCGACCGGAACATAGAGCGCGGCCCGTTGATGCGGGTTTTCGCCATAGCGGAGCTCTTCCACCCGGCGGCCGTTGACCGCCAGCATTTCGGGAAACAGCTGCTGCTGATCGGCAAATGCGAACCACTGGCTGATCATCGCATCATAGGCAGCGGTTGCTGCGAATGCCCGCGCCGCTTGCAGCTTGCGGAATTGACGCCGGGTCGCGCCGCCTGTCTCTTGAAGCTCGGCCAGCAGCCCGGCATAGTCGGCAGGATCGGTCAGGATGGTCACATATTCGTGGTTCTTCGCCGCCGAGCGCACCATCGATGGTCCGCCGATATCGATATTCTCGATGATCGTTTCGCGGTCTGCGCCCTTGGCCACGGTGGCCTCGAACGGATAGAGATTGACCACCACCAGATCGATTGCACCGATCGCGTGCTCGGCCATTGCTGCGGCATGTTCGGGATTGTCGCGCACCGCCAGCAGCCCGCCGTGGACCATGGGATGCAGCGTCTTGACGCGCCCGTCCATCATCTCGGGAAAACCGGTCAGCTCTGACACATCGCGCACCGCCAGCCCCGCATCGCGCAATGCCTTGGCGGTGCCGCCGGTTGAAACCAGCTCTACCCCGCGGGCCGCCAGGGCTTGTCCCAGCTCGGCCAGGCCAGCCTTGTCGGACACCGAAAGCAAAGCCCGGCGGATCGTCACGTTGCTCACGTCAGAATTATCCCATTTTCTTGAGCAGCCAGGCAAAATTACCGCCGCCGCGCGAAACCAGCCCTTGCAGCACCAGCTGCTGGGCCGGCTGCGGCCGGCCTTGACCATCGGCCCACAGGCTTTCCTCGATCCGCACCGAACCGCCGCCAACCCGGAACTGCCAATAGCTGCCGTCGGGCAGCGCCATGCCGACACCCTGCCCATCTTCCGACAGGCCCAGCTCGATACCGGGGCCAATGTGAAAACGGATCGCAAAGCCAACCTTGCCGCGTTTGCCCTTGCCGCCGGTGGGTATCAACAAGTCCTCGCCGCGCAGCTCGGTGCCGTCATCGCGCAGGATCAGGATCCGGCGGTGGACCAGGCCATAACGCGCCGCATAGCCATCGTGGCTGGCCTCAAGCCGAGTTGCGGTGCCGGATTTGTCGCCGCTCAGGATGCGACGATCAACCTCGACCTCGGTAACCCCGGCGCCAAGCTTGCCGCCGATCAGGATTGCGGTGGAATTGGCATCGTCCAGCGTCAGCGTCGAATGGGCCGCGGTTGCGCGCAGGCCCTGTTCCAGCCGGACCGGGATCAGCCCGCCAGCGCAGGCCGCGCCGCCGCAATTGACGATGATCCGCTGGCTGCCCTGCGACAGTTCAAAGGCCAGCGTCGAGGCGCTGCCGGTTCGCGCATGGCGGGCAAGCGGCGGCGGGGCGGCATCGAACTGCAGGATGGTCTTGTGCGCAACGACTCGCTGGTAACCCCATTGCCGGACATCGCGTAAGGGCCGGGTGCGCACGCCAGACGCCGCTACCAATGCAGCAAGCTCGCTTGCATCCAGCGCCCAGGCGCCTTGCCAGCTGCCCAGCGAACCATCGCCGTGGGTCAGCGCCAGCAGCGGCGGAACCAGCAGGCCCAGGATCGATTCAAGCGCAGGCGGAGGATCGCGCCGGGTCGCCTGATAACAGGCCCGCAGCTTGGTCAGCAGCGCAATCGCCTCGGCCTGCCCCAGTGGACTGCGCGACAGGACACCGCCATCATCGCCAACCAGCTCGCCCAGCGCGCGGATCAGCCCGGCTTCGCCATACAGGCGGCGCGGGCGGCCATCGGGCAGCAGCAGTCCGGCCGCGACTATTCCGCACCAGCCCGCAACCTGCGCAAGCAGATCTTCGGCCCGGCTGACGTTCCTGTCGAGCCAGCGGGCAGTTTCAGTCAGCGCCGCCAGCGCCCGGCCGCGCAAGGCCTTGTCGTTACCAGACAGGATCAACGGGGCGTGGACCAGCCAGTTAAGCTCGCGCGTCCCGGCATTGGCAACCATCCAGGCCGGACCTTTGCCGGGCCGCGAGGGCGGCTTCGGGTTGGCGGCGAGCCAGGCTGACAGCACCCGCTCGGCCACCGGCGCGCCTTGTTCGCGCGGGACGCAAGCTTCCAGATCGGCCAGCCAGGCGAAGCTGTGGACCACCCGCTCCAATGGCGGGCTCATCCGCGCGGCGCCGCCAAAATCGATCTGCGCAATCGGCGCTTTGACCCCGTGAACCAGAAAATGCCCAGCCCGCAGCGCCGTTCCGGACGCCTTGTTGCCGGGGAGCGGATTGGTCACGGTGGCCAGCAGGCGGACCCGGGCAGGCTTGCGAAACGGCGCGGTCAGGGTCGCGGCGGGCAGCCCCATCCGATAGGCCAAGCGGATCAACCGCTCGCCCGCACCAAGCGCCGGCGGCGCGAAATCAGCCAGCGCCAAGGCGCGGCCCGGTTCGATCAACTCGCCCGGCGGGGATTTTTCAGCGGCTTCGGCTTGGCTCAACACGCCCTCTTCGGTGCCGCGCGGGAGCGGGATCGCCATATCCCGGGCATCATAGTCCGAGACTTCTGTTCGCGATGAAGAGAGCACATCGGCCATGGCCTAGCCGATCCCCTTGAGCGCAGCGATATTGGCGGCGTAACGATCTGGTCCACCGGTGAAGGTCGCCGTCCCTGCCACCAGCACATCGGCTCCGGCTTCGACACAAGCGCGGGCGGTAATCAGATCGACCCCGCCATCAACCTCAAGCCTGATGTCGCGCCCGGTCTTGTCGATCATCTTGCGCACCGCCTCGATCTTTTTGAGCTGGCTGGTGATAAAGCTCTGCCCGCCAAAGCCGGGATTGACGCTCATCACCAGCACCAGATCGATCTCGTCGATCAGATAGTCGAGCATCTTGGCGGGCGTTGCCGGGTTGAGCGAGATCCCCGCCAGCTTGCCCAGCGCCTTGATCGCCTGGACCGTGCGATGCGCATGCGGACCCGCCTCTGGGTGGATGGTAATGATATCCGCGCCAGCGCTGGCAAAAGCCTCAAGGAAACCATCGACCGGCGAAATCATCAAATGAACATCGAGCGGCTTGGCCGTATGCGGGCGTAACGCTTTAACCACTGCGGGGCCGATGGTGATATTGGGCACGAAATGCCCGTCCATCACGTCGATATGGATCCAGTCCGCCCCAGCCGCATCGATCGCTCGCACCTCCTCACCCAGACGCGCGAAATCGGCCGAGAGGATCGAAGGCGAGATCAGTGGTGCGGGCATGGGCAAGGTCAGCTCCCTACCTAGGCGCTTACCCACCACATCTAGGGGCGACAAGCGCGGTTTTGCTCGTTTTCCACACAGTATATCGTGAACACACGGGATAGTTGTCATCTGCACCCCGATTGACGCGGCTTCGGCACAGCGCCAAAGCGCTGGGAATATGCCGCCTGATCGAATTCCCAGCCCCGCCGAGGCCCTGCTCAGCCGCGAGACGCAGCTCCGTTATGGCCTGGTGCCGGCCGAGCTTGATGGTGTTCCGGTACCGGAGGATGGCCATTTCTTGAGCGGCGAGGCCTATCTGCTGCGTTCCGAAGGCCTATCGTTCCTGTACCGCAAGGGCGAAGGCATCACGGTCGAGCGGAGCGCGGATGCCGACCTCTCGGCGGAAAGCCTGTGGCTGAACGGCAGCGTCTATGCCGCGATTGCCTGCATCAATGGCTTCAAGCCGATCCACGCCTCGGCCGTCGCATATGACGGCCAGGTTATTGCCTTCACCGGACCAAGCGGTGCCGGAAAATCGACCTTGATCGCGGCCCTTGGCAAGCTCGGCCTGCCGATGTTCTGCGACGATACGCTGGTGCTCGATCTGTCCGATCCGGCCCGGATCATCTGCCTGCCCGGGCACAAGCGCTTGAAGCTCACCCCAGAGGCGCTCGCCTTGACCGGCACAGAGTGTCAGGAGAAAGTCGGCGTCACGATCGACAAATTCTATGCCCTCCCGCCCGGTGGCGAAGTGGGTGAGCCTTTGCCGCTGGGCCGGCTGGTGTTTCTTGAAGATGGTCCCGACCTTGCGGCGCGCGAGATCACCGGGGCAGAACGCTTTACCCGGCTGAGCGACGATCACTATACCGAAGCGCTGTTCGCCAGCGCCCGCCGGCTCGATCGGTCAGAGCAATTTGGCCTGCAGGCGCGATTGGCGCAGCAGATCCCGATGACGCGGCTGACCCGCCCGCGTGACCGGCTGCAATTCGCCGCTTCGGCTCAGCTGGCCGCAAAGCTGGTTCGAAATGAGGAGAATTCGACATGAGCAAGACTGATGCGGGCAAGGTCATCACCAAGGCGCAGGCGAGCTTCAGCGAAACCGCGATCGACAATGAAATCGTGGTGATGCATCTGATTAGCGGCGAATTCTTCTCGCTGACCGGAACCGGGCGAAACTTGTGGTTGCTGATCGACGGCGCGCGGACTCGTGATGCAATCGCGGTCGCCGCAGCGGAGCAATATGGCTTGAAACCGGCCGATATTGCGGCTGAGACCGACGAATTTCTGGCAGACCTGACCGCGGCGGGATTCCTTGAGGGGGACTGAAACCTGGCGCTTGCGCGGGCGCACGCTGGAGGCGATGGGCGCATTGTGCCTCGCGCAGGCGGCCGTCGCATGGCTGCCGTTCAGCAGGTGGCGCGGCTGGCTCGGGCTGACCGGCGCCGCCTTGCCAGACGCCGCCATCGAGGCGCAGCGGCTGGCGCAACATATCGATCGCGCCGCCGCCCGGCTGCCGTTTCCCACCCGGTGTCTGCCGCGCGCCATCGCATTGAGCCGGCTATTGCTGCGGCGCGGTATTCCCCATCAGCTGGTCATCGCAGCGCGCCCCGCCAGCCAGCGCGGCGGGGGGGATGATCTGCATGCCTGGGTTGAATCAGGTGGGCGGATTGTGCTGGGTGAACTTCCCGGACCTTGGCTCGAAACCGCGCGGCTCCCAGCGCCAGAAAAGCCAAGCGCCTGAAAGATTGCGACAAGCCACGCCATTTCAGTCTTGCAAATTGCGCCGCTTTGCCGCATTTGGCGGCCGGGTGGGCGGCATCAAAGACCGCATGGGTTGCATTAAGGAATGATAGCATGGCGCTCAATGACGATAAAGCACAGGTCTGGATCAAGCCGGAACTTACCAAGCTCGGCACCCTCAAGGATGTGGCCGGCCCCGCAGGTACAGGCTCTCAGGCGGCAGGCGGCGGGCAGTTCCGCAGCTGATTCTAAACCGCCCGGATGCGGGCGTTTGCTAACCGGTCAGGATCAGTTAAGATTATGATTGCCGCCAGCCTCGCGGCCGAACGTTTTAATACCGAAGATACGCAGCGTTTCTCTGGACTATTGCGGCCCAGCCCGGGCAAGCGGATTGAAATTCGCCGCCAAAATCGCATCTTGCTTGCACAGGCACTCTCGCCAATTGCTCAATGGGAGCAGGGGCTCGGCGGCTGGTCTGTACTGTTTGCCGGCCAGCTGCACAATCAACGGAAACTTGCGAGCGAGCTTGGGATAGGCGCTGGCGACGTAACGGCGATTTACGCTGCCGCGCTTGATCGCTGGGGCGACGCTGCAGATGAACACTGCGTTGGCCACTACGCCGCCATTGCCGTGTTGCCTGGCTCATCAGCGCTGCGGCTCTCGCGCAGTCCCTTCCAGGCCTTGCCGCTGCATTTTCGGCACGATGGCAACATCGCCAGCGCCATGCCACTACCCCGCAATCTGTTCTGGCGCGACCCCGGACGGGCCGAGCCTGATCTTGAGCGCATCGCACAATCCCTGCTTAACGATCACAGCGACCGCTACCGCAGCTGGTATCACGGAGCGCACCGGGTGCCGCTGGGAACCGCAATCGAATTGCGCCCCGATGGCTGGCGCCAAATCTGGCGGTACGATCTGTTCAGTCGGCCTAAAGTGACATTTCCAAACTTGACTGACTATGTCGAGGCGGCCCTTGCCCTGCTCGACGAAGGCGTCGCCGCCGTGCTTGATGGAACCAAACGGCCGGCTATCATGCTTTCAGGCGGACTCGATTCCGCTTCAGTCGCGGCCAGCGCTCTGCGCATTTTGCCGGACCAAGCGCCACTGCACGCCTATACCTTTGGGCCAGAATGCGGGTGGGATGCAGTCCCTCCGCCGGGCGCGTTCCTCTCCGATTTCCCAGCCGTTAAGGCGTTCGCCGCCGCCAATCCGCGCGTCGTGCTAACTTGCGAGACCAACCCAGATCGCGATTTCCGCTTTCGGCAGCGTGAGCTGCTCGAAGCCTGCGATGGCGCGCCTTCAATGCTCGGTTTGGCCTGGATCGAACACGGCTTGTTCGAAGCCGCCGGGGTCAGTGGCTGCGATGTAATGCTTTGCGGTACTTGGGGTAACGAGACTTTTAGCAGCAAAGCGCCGTGGGCCTATAGTGAATATCTGCGTCACGGAAAATGGGTGAAATTGTGGCAGATACTGCGAAAGCGACATGCTGATTCCCGCCCGCTGTGGCGCCGCTTTTTGGCATTGGCCATAATGCCGTTGCTACCGCGCCCGCTTTGGCGACTGGCCCAGCGCCTGCGCCATGGCACCGTGCCGAGTGGATTGCACCAAACCTCGGTGTCCGAGGCATGGCCAGGGTTAGAAAGAATACTGCAGCGTTCGCGTGCAGCCGGATTTGATCTTGCACGATTATCTTTCGCCTCGCAGCACGCATGCTGGCGGGGGCTACTTGCCGAAGATGGCCAGGATCAGGATCAATACGCCTACGGCATGGAGCTGCTCTATGGGTTACCCAAGCGCGATCCGACCGCTTATCGCCCGCTGGTTGAGTTCTGCTGGGGCTGCCCAACAGAGGCGTTTCTGCACGACGGACAGGATCGATGGCTCGCGCGGGAAATGGGGCGCGGGCGCTTGCCCGAAGCACAGCGTTCCAATCGCGATTACGGCCAGCAATTTGTCGATTGGCGGCAACGAATCGCGCGATCCCGTGATGAATTGCTCGTCGAGCTAGAGCGGATGACCGGTGACGCGGATATCGCTGCGGTCGTCGATTTGCCCAAATTGCAAAAGTTGCTGCACGAATTACCAGAGGCCGGGCCGCGCTACGATGCCGCAGAGGCGTTGCCATACCAGACCGCATTGCCGCTAGGTATAGCCGCCGGACGCTTCATTGCCTATGCCAAGGGCCGCAATGATATCTGAGCGCTGCCGACTATCGTGAACAACCCGCCACCTTTCCTGAAACTGCTGGACCTGCGCCGCAATGGCCCCGCGCTTGCCCTGCTTGGTGCGCTGATGTTCGCGTCTGCGATCACCGAAGGGATCGGGCTGGTGCTGGTTGTCCCGGTACTTGGCGTTCTTGGAGCAGCGGGAGGATCGCACACGCCGATCATGGCGGCGATTGAGGCGCTTGGTGTGCCGCTGGCGCTGGGACCGCTGCTGGCCCTGTTCGTAATTCTCGTTTCGTTGCGGGCCATGCTCAATTACGCCCGGACTATGGCCGCCCAGCAGTTCGAGATCGCGCTGGTCGATGGCTTGCGCCGGCGTGCCTGGCGGGCGCTGCTGCACTGTGATTGGCGCGAACTGCAGAATTTGCGGCGCAGCGACAGCGCCAGCCTGCTGATCAGTGAAATTGACCGGATCGGCTATGGCGTGAACCAACTGATCGCCGCGCTGGCTGGAGCAGTAACCCTGACCGCCGTTGGCCTCGCCGCGCTGGTGATATCACCTGTAGTCGCTGGCCTGGCGGCGCTGGCCGGAGCTTTGGTGCTGCTTTCCTATCGCAGGATGCGCCAACGCGCCGGCGCGTTGGGTGAGGCGCTCGGCGCCGCCTATGCCCAGGTGCACGGCAATCTTGGCGAAGGGCTGTCTGCCCTGCGGGAAATCAAAAGTCTTGGCCGCGAGGCAGAGGCCGTCCAGGCAAGTGCGGCAGGTTTTGCCGCATTGCGCCAGGCTCAGCTGGCATTCTGGCGGGCGCAGGGCCGGGGCCAGGTGGCGCTGCAAGCCGGTGGCGCACTAGCGCTGGCCTTGTTGATCTGGCTTGCAATCGCCCGCTGGCACCTGGGCGCGGCGACCATCCTGCCGTTGGTCGCCCTGTTTGTGCGGGCGGTTCCCTTGCTGGGTGCGGTGCAGGAAGCATGGCTGAACTGGTCCCATGCGCGCTCGGCAATTACCTCGGCGCACTCCTTGATTGTCCGCACCGAGGCCGCGCGTGAGCCCGATGCAGCCGGTATGGTGGCACCGGCGCTGACGGGCTCTATTATCCTGACAGATGTAACGGTTGAATTTGCTGGGGCCGCAGCGGCTGCGCTTGCAGATGTTACGCTGACCCTCCCGGCGCGCGGTATCACCGCCCTGATCGGCCCCTCGGGATCGGGCAAGAGCACCTTGGCCGACCTGCTCAGCGGGCTCCTGTCGCCCGATAGCGGACGGATCGTGATTGACGGCGCGGTACTGGAAGGCCCGCTGCGGCAAGCGTGGCGCTCCCGCGTTGCCTATGTCCAGCAAGAACCGGTGCTACTCGCCGCCAGCATCGCCGAAAACCTGCGCTGGGCCGCTCCCGATGCATCTGACGCGCAGCTGGAAGCGGCGCTGCGCGACGCCGCCGCGGACTTTGTCCTCGCACTGCCGAAGGGAATTGAAACCCGGGTTGGCGATGGCGGCAGGGTGCTGTCCGGCGGCGAGCGCCAGCGGCTGATGCTGGCCCGGGCTCTTCTGCGCGAGCCTTCGCTATTGATTCTGGACGAAGCCACGAGTGCACTGGACCCGGCAAACGAAGCGCTAATCAGCACAGCTCTGTCTCGGCTGCGCGGACGGATGGCGATGGTCATCATTTGCCACCGAGGTGCGCTTGCCGGACTCGCGGACCAGGTTGTGCATTTGGAATCCGGACGAATCGTCGCTATGGAATCATCCGGTGGAACGGGCTAGATTTCAGACTAACGGCATTTTTACCCAGTTCACCCGATATTCAGCGCACGAATCGCATAAGGACCTCATGCACTCCGGCGAATTGCCCGATTAACAGCGCCGCGAGCAACGGCATCCGCCCTCCCCTCATTCACTGCCAGGATCGACAAGCCCATGATTTTGCCGAGACGTTTCCGCGCCGCGGCCTCGCTGCTCTCTGCGCTCAGCCTCTCAACTGCGATTGGCGCAGCTGCACCGTCCCCGGTCCAGACCTCCACGGCTGCTGCTTCTGCAGCCGCTGCATCTGCGCCGGCCGGCTGCACCGGCCCAGCCAGTCAGACCTGGCTCTCTGTCGTGGTTGAGGGCGTTCGCAACAGCAACGGGTTGGTGGCAGTGACGCTCTATACCGACAACTCCAGCAAATTTCTGGCCAAGCGCGGCTCGCTCTATGTGGGCCGGGTTGATGCTCAGCCCGGTACCACCCGCGCCTGCATATTCGTGCCGCAGCCCGGCGTATATGCGGTCGCGATCTATCATGACGAGAACGCGAGCCGGCGCTTCGATCGCACCGGGATTGGCCTGCCAGCTGAAGGCTACGGCTTCTCCAACAACCCGACAACACTGGCGGGCCTGCCCTCATTCCGGTCAGTCCGCCTCAACGTGCCCCGCAGCGGCCTGACGTCGCGAATCAGGATGAAGTATCCCTAAATCGGGGTGTTTCCGTAAATCTCGCTAAGCCGTCCGGGGGCTTCTGCCTCGGCGAGGGCATGCGCGCGCGGATCATCGACGTCGAGCCACCAAGCCTCGCCCACATCCATCGTCGCGGCCCGGCCGCTATCTGCCAGCCGCTGCATTCCGTCGGACAGGCTGCCTGACTTACCCGCAGCAATCGCTGCGGCAATCGCCGCGCTGAGCTCTGGCGTCGCCAGAAACGCCCCGCAATCGACCGCATCGAAAGTTGGGATGGTCTTGCCGATCGACACGATCCGCTGCAGCGCGTCCAGCTTGACCCAGGTCGCATCATCGGGATCGACCAGCGGGCTATCCACCCGGTAGTCGACCGCCAGCGTCACGCCGCGGTCAGCCGCCCCCTGCCTGGCGAGTTGGGTAAGGATTTCGGCCGAAAAAATGTGATCGGACATCATCAGCAAATAGTCGCCGGTGATCTGGCCCGCACCGGCCATCACCGAATAGCCATTGGGCAGTGACCAGTCATCGACCCGTGCCGAAACCACCGGGATACCGGTCCGCGCCGCCAGCTGCGGCAGGAAAGCCTCGATTTCTTCGGCCTTGTGACCAGTTACGACCACAACCCGAGCCGCCCCAGCCGCTTTGGCCTGGCGCACGCCCAGCTCGAGCAAGGTGATCCCGGCTACCGGGGTGAGCGGCTTCGATTCCGACAGTTCGCGCAGTCGGCTACCAAATCCTGCAGCAATAATCAGCGCGTCCATCGCCTGCTCCAAATGCCTGAAATCAAACAAAGACGGCGCCGGTAGGCCAATGCTTACCGGCGCCGTCAAAAGCTCGTGAAGTTCAGATTATTCTGCGGCCAGCGCGGTTTCACCAACATACTGATCAACCATCTGGGCGGCGACATCGTCGTTGAACTGCTGCGGCGGGTGTTTGCAGAAATAGGCCGAGGGACCAATCAGCGCCCCGCCTTCGCCGCGCTCCAGCGCTACCTTGCAGCAGCGAATCGCGTCCATGACGCAAGCCGCCGAGTTCGGGCTGTCTTCGACCGAAAGGCGCAGTTCCAGGTTCATCGGGACATTGCCCCACTGGTTGGCTTCAAGCCGCAGGAAGCAAAGCTTGTTGTCCTTCTGCCATGGCACATAGTCCGACGGGCCGACGTGGATGTTCTCATCCTCAAGCCGCTGGGCAAGCATCGCTTGCACGGCTTCGGTCTTGGAAGTCTTCTTGCTGCCCAGCCGCTGCCGATCGAGCATGTTCATGAAATCGGTGTTGCCGCCTGTATTGAGCTGATAGGTCCGCTCAATGTTCACGCCGCGCGCGCCAAACAGGCTGGAGAGTACGCGGTGGACGATGGTCGCGCCAACCTGCGCCTTGATGTCATCACCGATGATCGGAATGTTCTTGGCGCGGAACCGGGCTTCCCATTCGGGACGGCTGGCGATGAACACCGGCATGCAGTTGACCACGGCCACGCCCACTTCAAGCGCGCATTCCATATAGAATTCGGTCGCATCTTCCGAGCCAACTGGCAGGAAGTTGAGCAGCACCTCGGCGCCGCTGTCGCGGAGCGCGGCAACCATTGATTCCCTGGTGGCTTCGGGCGCGTCGGAAAGGATGAAACCCTTGTCGCCCATCCCGGTCATGTGATCGGCAACACCATCAAGGATCTTGCCCATGATCACCTTGTTACCGGCGGCGGGAACATTCTCCTGGAATACCGCCGTGCAGTTTGGGGCAGCGAAAATCGCCTCCGCCAGATCGAGGCCGACCTTGCGGGCATCAACATCGACACCGAGCACAAATTCAACATCACCAGCGCCGTAACCGCCGATCTTGTCGTGAATCAGGCCCTGCGAGGAGTTGTTCGAGCGATAATATGCGACACCCTGCACCAGCGAACTGGCGCAGTTGCCCACGCCGATGATGGCGACCTTGATAGGCTTCATTCTGATTCTATCCCTTCAGACAGACGCGGCGCGATCGTTACAATCTCGCGTCAATGAGAATACCGCGCGCCAAAAGCAAGAAGTTTGGCACACGTCAAGCTGCTTGGCGGAACATGACCGCCATGACCACTGCCAACCACCCCGTAGTGACTACCGCAAACAACATCAGCGCTGGCGAGCCAAAACCGGCCAAAATCAACACTGCACCAACCAAAGCGAAGAAATCTCGCATGGTCAGCCAGGTCAGCCAGGTCATCACCCGCGAGCGTTGCGCTCTGAAATGCTCCTTTACGGCATTAAAGGTCAACCCCGCTTCGTTCTTTCGGCCCCGGAAACCGATCAGTGTCAGCCCCGCTGCCAGCATGATAAGGCCGGCGACACCGGCCTTGGCTGCGATAACTTCGCCTTGCATATAGAGGTTTAGCGTAACCCCGCCGATAAAACCCAGGTTCGCGGCAGCATCAATAAGACTATCGATCATGGCGCCTTGGGGCGTGCTGCGGAAAGTTGCACGAGCGATTTCACCGTCCACGCCATCGATAATCGATACCAGCTGAAACAAGATAGCTCCAATCATGAGGCCCTGTCGGGTCCCCTGGAATAGAAAATAGATCATTATGATGGCGATGGCTGCCGTCAGCATCGTGCCATGGAGCGGGCGGATCGCCGGAAAACCCAGCAAAACCCGGGATATTGCCTTCGAAATCGGCCGATTGATGTACCGGGATACGATTCCGTCGCTCGATTTTCCGGTTCCTGCGATTATTTGCCGTCCTGCTGCCGACAGCGCCGCTGCGCCGCCGCCATCGCGTAACCTGGCTATTGTTTGCGAATCAGCGCTCCCGGACCATTCAACACCAGCCACTGAATCGTGGCCGTCCAGCAGCAGGCACAGCTCATCGGCCTTTATCTGCCGTTCGCCCGAAATCAGCAGTGAAGTCGGGCCTGCTTGGTCGAGCGCTGACTGTTCGGCAGAAAAACTGACCTTCATGCCAGGTGCGAGCCGGGCAATCTCGGCGCGGCACAGCGCGCTGGGCGACCAGCCGTCGGGCGTTGTTACCGCACAATCGGCAATTCCGGCCAAGCCGGCCTCACGCAAGGCGCGCGCAGCGGCGGGCAGGCCTGCGACCTGCTGTTCTGCGGTAGCCTTGCTGGAAAACAGAATAAACGCGCGGTCGGTAATGCTGTGCCCCTTTCGGCGATCTGCGCCTGCGCGCGTCATTCGGCTCGACAGGCCCTGTTGCTGTCGGCATGAGCGTCTATAAGAAGCCCGGGCCAATGCGCCAAGAGGCGTTTTGGGAAGCGAAGCAATGGTGCGATCTGCAGTGCCGACAGGATCGAATGATCTGGAAACGCCCAGATCTGATCCGCCCCAGCCCGACAAGCCCCAGCGCCCGCGCCGCGCGCGAGAGCTGCAGGATCCGCTCAATCATTATCTCTACCACCCGCTGGCCTGGCAGCTGGCACGCCAATTGGCCAAGACCCCGCTGACCCCCAACATGGTTTCGGTGATCGGCGCCCTGTTCGTGGTGGGCGCGGCGCTTGCCTATAGCCTGCCGGGCTGGCCGCTCACCGCGGCGATTGGCCTGGCGCTGCATATGGGTTGGCATGTGGTTGACGGTGCAGACGGCGATCTTGCCCGGCTGACCGGCCGGGCCAGCCCATTGGGAGAGCTGGTGGATGGAGTCTGCGATTATACCAGTCACATCGTCCTCTACCTGGTGCTCGGCTGGATGCTGGCCGGCACCATCGGCGGCGCGGCATTCTGGTGGATGCTGGGCGCGGGCCTCAGTCACATCGTTCAGTCCAACCATGTCGAAGTGCAACGCCGTTCCTACCAATGGTGGGTCTATGGGACCCCGTGGCTGCGCAACACCCATGCGCAGGCCGAATCGACGACTGCCAAAGGCTTTTTCGGGGTAATCGTCTCCGGCTATCTCCGTCTCGCCAGCGGGATGACCCCCCATGCCCTGCGGATCGACGCAGCGGTCGAGGCCGCACAGCGGGATCCGGCAAGGCTGGAGGAGATACGCAAAGCCGTTGCCGCCGAAGCACCGCCGCTGCTGCTGATGTGCAAGCTGCTGGGTCCCAACCCGCGGGCAATCGTGCTTGGACTGGCGATGCTGGCCGCAGGGTTCACGGCGGATACAGCCGGACGGGGCGCCTTATGGTACTTCATGTATCAGGCGACCATACTCAACCTTCTGCTGGTCGGCTCGGTACTGATGCACAATGCTGCTAGCCGAAGGATCGCCGTGCGAATCGGAGTGTGAAGATTTGACCGAAACCCTAATCGCCCAATCCCCGATTTCACCATCCCTGATCGAGGGCGCGCATGCGATCGCCGATCGCCTTACGGCACTGCGCCGATCTATCCACGCCGAGCCGGAACTGGGGCTGCACACGCCCAAAACCCGCGACAAGATCCGCGCCGCTCTGGCCCACCTCCCGCTCGAATGGCGCGAGGGACCCTCGACCACCGGACTTGTTGCGACGCTGAAAGGCGGGGCGGGAGCGAATGGCTCCAGCCCTGCCCGGTCGGTGCTGCTGCGCGGAGATATGGACGCATTACCGATGCCCGAGGAAACCGGGCTGGACTTCGCCTCGACCATTCCCGGCGCAATGCATGCCTGCGGCCATGATGCCCATGTCGCCATGCTGGCCGGCGCAGCGGAGCTGCTGTGCGCGAGGCAGGATAGCATGCAGGGCGAAGTGCGCTTCATGTTCCAGCCCGGTGAAGAGGGCTTCCACGGCGCGCGCTTCATGCTGGACGATGGGTTGTTGGATCCGCTACCCGACGCTGCCTATGCGCTGCACGTCATGCCCAATGCCCCGCATGGGCTGATCGCCGGGCGACCCGGACCGCTGATGGCGGCTGCCGATCAGATCGGGATAACTATCAATGGGCGCGGCGGTCATGCCTCGATGCCGCATGAAACGCTCGATCCGATTCCGGTCGCCTGCGAGATTGTTACCGCGCTGCAGGCGATGGTTACCCGCAAATTCAACGCTGGCGAGGCGGTGGTGGTGACCATCGCTCAGATCGTATCGGGCACGACTTATAACGTGATCCCGGACAGCGCCCGGCTGACCGGCACGATGCGGACGCTGTCAGCGGCCAACCGGGCCCGGCTGCGCACCGAGATCACGCAGCTCGCCACCGGCATCGCCGCCGCGCACGGGCTGACCGCAACGGTCACCATCGAGGAAGGATTCCCGGTGACGATCTGCGATCCGCGCGCAGTCACCTTTGGCGCAGCCGTCGTGCAAGAGATGTTTGGCACGCGCGCCTGGCGGGAAATGGCAAGCCCGATCATGGGCGCAGAGGACTTCTCTTACGTTTTGGAAAAAGTTCCGGGCGCGATGTTCTTCATCGGCGTATCGCATGAAGGCGAAGACTGGACCCAGTGCTGCGGGATCCACTCCACCCGGATGATGCTCGATGAAACCGTGATGCCCCAAGGCGCCGCGCTACTCGCCGGGCTGGCCACGCGCTTTCTGCAAACCGGCTTTGCTTGAAGAAATGCCTTCGAACCGGGCAGGATTCGAACTCCCCGTCGCCGGATGGCGACAAGCGTCAGACTCACAGGTTCGTCGCGCTTAGGAAAATGGTGCACCCGACAGGATTCGAACCTGTGACCCCTGCCTTCGGAGGGCAGTACTCTATCCAGCTGAGCTACGGATGCGTTTGAGCGGGCAGCGGTTAG
Source organism: Novosphingobium sp. (assembly GCA_046590275.1). Taxonomy (GTDB): domain Bacteria; phylum Pseudomonadota; class Alphaproteobacteria; order Sphingomonadales; family Sphingomonadaceae; genus Novosphingobium. The sequence continues at coordinate 22,630 of JBKJTN010000041.1, read as the reverse complement.
CAGTGCAGCAAGGCGGACGCCAGCGCCTTTTCCAAACTCCGGCCAAGTTTGCAATTTTGCCCGGTTAGCAAAATGGAAAGGCGATCAGCGCTATGGCGCGTGATCATGAACGCCCCGCCCCCCAACTTTCCCACTTCTGTCAATTCAACTGGCGCCAGTCTGCCTGCCTTTGGGCCAGCCTCGAGGCAATCCGAATTCGGAGATGCTTCTGCCAGCACGATGGGTATGAAATGGGTTGCCCTTCACGATGCGGCCGGGGTGGTGGCGAAACTGGCTGGCCTAGAGAACGAGCCAATGCAGCCCGAAACTCGCAACTTTCCCGCCGTGATGCGCGATACCGGCGGCTGGCGGCGCAATCTGGCGGATCAAGGGATTGCCGATCTTTTTGCGGTCATGGAGCCGGGTCTCACAGCGCTTGTGGCGATTCACGCTCGCGGCGGCGATGCCGCCCCGGCAGCGCTGGCCCTGTGGCAGGAATTCGACGCTGCCTGCGCTGCTCTTATGGCGCTGGCGCCCGCGTCATCGGGTTGAACTCTGCATCCCGCATTCGAAGCTAGAGCTTGTCATGTTCCCGCTACGTTCCTAAAGCCGTGCAATGGCTGAGCCCACACCGATTCTCCTCGATCCTGACGAACGCGCCGCGCAGGCCGTTGCGCGCGGAATTTCGCGGCTGTTCGCCCGCAATGATATCTGGTGCCTGCCGGAAATGCCGCTCCGATCGAATCGCCGTGCTGATCTGATGGGGATCGACCCCAAGGGCCAGATCGTGATCGTGGAGATCAAGGTCAGCCGGGCCGATCTGCTCGGCGACAGCAAATGGACCGACTACCTTGATCATTGCGACCGCTTCTATTGGGGCCTCGCCTCCCATCTTGACCCGGCCTGCATGGAAACCGAAGCATTCCTGCCAGGTCGCTGCGGGCTGATCGTGGCCGATGGCTATGACGCTGAAATCCTCCGCCCTGCGCCCACTGTCCCGCTCAACGCCGCGCGCCGCAAGGCGGAGATCGAGCGGCTGGCAAGGGCCTCGCTCAGGCGGCAGGTGGTTGGGGCTGATCCAAAGCTCAAGGACTGGAGCGGCTAGGCAAATCGGCCAGCACCGCGCGCTTTTCTGACGCACGAAGCATCGGCCAGTCGGCGATTTCCTTCAGCGTGCGCATGCAGCCTTCGCACCAGCCGGTAGTTAGTTCGATCCGACAGACGCCGGTGCAGGGGCTCGGCGGGTGGTGCATAGCCGCCGACTATGGCAGCCAGTACACAACCAGGCCAGAAAAACCCGATGATGTCCTCGGTTGTATCCGCAGTTTTGCTCGTCAATCTGCAAACGTTGTTTCTCCAGAAGACCCGCAAGCAACCCTTTGCAACCTTCCCGCTGCTGATCTTTATGGCACAAATCGGCGCATCCGCGCGGCTTATGCCTGTCTGCTGCGCCCTTGCCGCATTTGCCTTCGCGTAATTTTCTTGCGTTTTGCTGCAACGCACCCTAGATAGCCGTCCAGCAATCGGCGCGCGGATCTTATTCCGCCGCAGTCCCGGCAGCGTGAGATTCGCGTTTCAACGTGAGATCAGCCCGGACTTACGGTCGCCGCTATCGCTGAAGCTTCCTTCTTCACGCAGGGTCGCATCTAACGACACCTTGCTTCGCGGCACGGATTTTTCCGTGCGCGCCGCTTCATATTGAAAGAATTCCATGTCCTATTTTTCCGACCTTGGCCTCGCCGAGCCTTTGCTCCGTGCGCTTGAAACCAAGGGCTATTCCGATCCCACCCCGATCCAGCGCCAGGCCATTCCTGCTCTGCTCGAGGGCCGTGACATCCTGGGTATCGCCCAGACCGGCACCGGCAAGACTGCAGCCTTCGCGCTGCCTTCGCTCCACCGCCTCGCGGCCAACCCCAAGCCGCGCCAGAACGCATCGTGCCGGATGCTGGTGCTTTCGCCAACCCGCGAGCTGGCTGCCCAGATCGCCGAGAACTTCCGCGGCTATGCCAAATACCTCAACCTTTCGGTTCAGGTCGTATTCGGCGGCATCCCCGTCGGTAAGCAGTCGCGCGCACTGGTCGGCGGGACCGACATCCTTGTTGCCACCCCCGGCCGCCTGCTCGATCTGATCGATCAGCGCGCCCTGACGCTGCGCAATGTCGAAATCTTCGTGCTCGACGAGGCAGACCAGATGATGGATCTTGGCTTTATCGTGCCGCTCAAGCGCGTTGCCAACATGCTCCCCAAGGAGCGTCAGAGCCTGTTCTTTTCGGCGACCATGCCCAAGGCGATTGCCGAGCTTGGCCGCCAGTTCATCAATAATCCGGTTCGCGTCGAAGTAGCCCCGCAGGCCACCACAGCCGAGCGGGTCGACCAATTCGTCACCCACGTGAACCAGGCCGAAAAGCAGGCTCTGCTGACGATGAGCCTGAAAACCGGGCTGGCTGACGGCAAGGTTGATCGCGCGTTGGTGTTCACCCGGACCAAGCATGGCGCAGACCGCGTCGTGCGCTACCTCAACTCCGCCGGCGTCAACGCCGCAGCGATCCATGGCAACAAGAGCCAGCCGCAGCGCACCGCTGCGCTGAGCGCCTTCCGCCAGGGTACGACCCCGGTACTGGTTGCCACCGACATCGCCGCGCGCGGGATCGATGTAACCGGCGTGAGCCACGTCTATAATTTCGAAATGCCCAATGTGGCCGAGCAGTATGTTCACCGCATCGGCCGCACTGCGCGGGCTGGCGCTGATGGCATTTCGATGAGTTTCGTTGCGCCCGACGAAAAGCCATATCTGCGCGATATCGAAAAGCTGACCGGCGTGAAGCTGATGCCGCAGGCACTGCCTGAGAACTTCGCCAAGGAAGCAGCACGCCTTCCCGCGCCCACTCGCAAGCCTGCCGAAGCCGAGCAGGATGCCCGCCGCGACGCCCGCGATGCCAAGGGCCGTGGCGGCCAGCGCAGCGGTGGTGGCCAGGGCCGCAACAACAACCGCAGCAATGGCGGGCAAGCACGTGACGGTCAGTCACGCGATGCCTATGTCCGCAACGAACAGCGCTATGGCGGCCGGCCCCAAGCTGAACGCGGCCCGGTCCACAATCCGCTGGCCCATGAGGACCGGATTGCTGGCGCCGCGCGCCCGGCAGGTGATCGCCCGGCACCGCGCCCCGCGCGTCCCGATGGTGATCGCCGCCCGGCGCGTCCTGAAGGTGATCGCCGCCCGGCTCGGCCTGAAGGTGATCGCCGTCCGGCTCGGCCTGAAGGTGATCGCCGTCCGGCTCGGCCTGAAGGTGACCGCCGCCCGGCTCGGCCTGAAGGTGATCGCCGTCCGGCTCGGCCTGAGGGTGATCGCCGTCCGGCTCGGCCTGAAGGCAGCAATGGCAGCCAGCGCCGGTTTGGCGGCGGCAACCGTTCCGGCGGACCGCGCCCAGCCGCTCGCTGAGCACAATTTCTGACAGCCACTGGCACTAACAGCTGCGGCGGGGCATAGCTTGGCAATGCCGGGTTCAATCTCCTCTGCCGTAGCTGCCGCTGCCCTGTCCGCTGCAGCAATGTCGATGATTGTCGGCTTGCGCTATCTGTTGACCAGTGGCGCCTTTGCCTGGGCAACCCGGATCGTCCGGCCCGGGCTGTATGCCGGCCAGAAACAGCAGATCCGTCGCGAAATCGGCTGGTCGCTGGCCTCGGCGGCGATCTACGGGATCCCCGCCGGCATCGTCGCCTGGGGCTGGCAGCAGCATGGCTGGACCCGGATTTACACCGATTTGGGCAGCTACAGCCTGTGGTATCTGCCGGTGTCCTTGCTGGCCTATCTGCTGGCCCATGACAGCTGGTTCTATTGGACCCACCGCTGGATGCACCGGCCGAGGCCATTCCGGGTCGCCCATGCCGTTCACCACGCCAGCCGCCCGCCAACCGCCTGGGCGGCGATGAGCTTTCATCCGCTCGAGGCGCTGACAGGCGCCGTGGTGATCCCTGCGCTGGTGTTCCTCATTCCGGTTCATGTCGCGGTGCTGGGGCTGGTTCTGGCCATCATGACCCTGATGGGCATCACCAATCACATGGGCTGGGAAATATTTCCGCGCGCGCTTGTTCATTCCCGGTTGGGAGGTTGGCTGATAACTGCGAGCCACCACCAGCGTCATCATGAGAGCTACCAATGCAATTTTGGCCTTTATTTTCGCATCTGGGACCGTCTGTGCGGCACCGATCGCGGGCTTTCGCCGCCCTGATCCTCTCCGCCGGCATTGCCGCCGTGCCGGTGCTTGCCGCGACGGCTCCGGGCCCGGGGGGCACCGTGGGCGTGAATGTCACCGGGCTGCGCTCAGCAAAGGGCCAGATTTTGGCTTGCCTCACGACCCAGCCGCGCGCCTTTCCTGATTGCGCGAAGGATCCCGCATCTCACAAGCTGATCGTACCGGTGAACGGGAACAGCGTTCGGATTGATTTCGGGCCGGTTACGCCGGGGCGCTATGCGATTTCATTGCTCCATGACGAGAACGGCAATGGCAAGGCCGATATGGCCCTGTTCATGCCCAAGGAGGGCTTCGGCTTTTCGCGCGATGCGCCGGTTCGTTTTGGTCCGCCCAGCTTCAAATCCGCCGCTTTCATAGTGGCCGATGCTGCGGTGAACCTGACAGTGCGGATGCGATATATGTTTTGAGCGGTGCCCCCACTTCGATGCGGGGCCGCGTGGTGATGGCGCGCAGCAAAGGCCGTGCAGCGACTTCCTGGCGTCATCCAAACGCTGGCGGCGCGACTTAACGCTTAATTTACCATGTTGCGCCAGAAGGGTCTCGAACAGCGACGCTGACGGGAAGCCTAATGGATACGTATCGGGGAAATTTCATTGATCTCACCGGGGCAGGTGAAGATACGCAGGAGACCGAGTTCGTCGAAGACGAAGCCGGGCAGGAACCGCCGCCCAGCCCCGTAGGGCAAGATGAACGGCGCATGCAGGTGCGCGCTTATAACCATTGGGCAAGCCTGCTGGATAACCGCAATTTCCCTTCAGTCGAAGATCTGAACCCGGACGCATTGCCTGACTTTGGACCGTTCAGCGTCCTGCTCGATTTCACCGGCGGGATCGACAACCCGTCGGTTCAGTACCTGGGTAACCAGCTGGCTTCGGAATGCGGTGCATCTGGGCCAATCCAATCGCTCGACGATGTTCCGACCCGCTCGCTACTGTCGCGCATCACCGATCATTACATGCAGATCCTGGCCAATCAGGCGCCGATCGGCTTTGAAGCCGAATTCGTCAATCAGCGCGAGCGGACAGTACTCTATCGCGGGATTTTGCTGCCGTATTCCAGCGACGATGACACCATTGATTTCATCTATGGCGTGATCAACTGGAAAGAGCTGGCCGACCAGCAAACCACCGACGAATTGCTCCTCGAAATCGATCAGGCGCTCGAAGCCCCCACCAAGCTGGCATCGCTCGAAGCGCCGCTCACCGAATGGGCTGATGGTCCGCCAGATGTTCATGAGCTGTCCGAGGCATCGATTGCTACCTCCGGCATCAATCTCCCCGAACCAGGGTTTGGCGGAACTGAGGACGAGGCTTACCTTGCCCGTTATGAAGCCGTGCCGGTTCCGGAACCGAAAGCTGAAGGCGAACCGGCGGCTGATATCGAGCCGGAAACTGAGCTCGTACTGGCGGCCGACTTCGAACTGCACGACGAAGCCGATGACGACACTGAACTCGCTCAAGGCGCCGGGATCATTGCAAGCACCGGACCAGACGCGGATATGGGGCTGGCCGATTGGCTCGCTTCTGCCCGCGAGCTGGCCCTCGCCGCCCAAGGATCGGAAGACCGCACGCGTCAAGCACTCTATTCTGCGATCGGCCGTGCCTATGACTTCTCGCTTGCTGCCGCAGATGCGCCAGAAGAATTCAACGAACTGGTTACTGATTCGGGCCTGACCGCACAGGACCGGGCGCCGATGACCCCGGTGGTCAAGCTGGTGTTCGGGGCTGATTACGACAAGACCCGCCTGACCGAATATGCATCGGCCCTGGGCCATGCCCATCGGCTGGGCCTGGGCCGCGGCACGCTGGCAGGGTTCCTGTCTTCCGCTCCCGGCGGGCTCAAGGGTGTAGTCACTGCCGAGCGCCGCCTGCGCCGCGATGAAAGCGGCAAGGCCCCTGACGTCCGTGATACCCCGCGTGAGGCACTGGCCCGCAAGCTGCGCAAACTCGATCACCAGCCGCTCAATGCGGTCGCGCCCCAAGGCAGCGAATTTACGCTGCTCATTGCCCGGCGTCTGGCCAGTGGCGAAGTCGTGCTGCTGGGCGAAGTGGGCGATGACATCCCGCTGCTGGAACGAGCTGCGCGCAAACTATTGAACTAGACCTGACCGACCTTACAGCGAGGGGGGAAAGGGCGCCGTGCCGATGAGGCATGGCGCCTTTAACTTTTGCACGATACCACGGGCGCGATGACAATGATTTCCACGCGGAGGCGGATCGGCTGGATGGGCTGGATCTTGATTACCCTGACGCTGCTCGCAGCCGTGCTGTTCGGGATCTACCGCTATGCGGTGGCGACCAATGGGGTTGGCTTGCTTGATTGGGCCGACCAAACATTTGGCGGCACGAAGGGCACCAGAGTGGCACTGCATGATGTTGCCTATGGCCCCCTACCTGCCCAGCAGCTCGAAGTCATTGTGCCTGCCGCTCCGTCCGCCGCAAAGCGCCCGGTGGTGGTATTCATCTATGGCGGCGGCTGGCGTTCGGGCAAAGCGGGCGAGTATCATTTCATCGGCCGGACACTGGCCCGGGCCGGTTATGTCGTGGTTCTGCCAGGCTATCGGCTGACCCCGGACGGAGCCTTCCCGAGCATGCTGAAGGATGGTGCGGCCGCCCTGCATTGGGTGCACGACAATATCGCAGAGCAAGGCGGTGATCCCGACCGGGTCTTCGTGATGGGGCATTCTGCAGGGGCTTACAACGGCATGATGCTGGCACTGGAGCGACAGTGGCTGGGCCGTGAAGGCGTTCCCGACGGTTTCATCAAGGGGATGGTTGGTCTTGCTGGCCCGTATGATTTCTACCCCTTCACCTCTGATTCGGCGCGGGAGGCCTTTGGCCATGTGACGGACCCCGCAAGCACCCAGCCGATCACCTATGTTCGCGGCGATGCCCCGCCGTTGTTGCTGCTGACCGGCGATCTCGACACCACGGTCAAGCCGCGCAACAGCCTGGCTTTGGCAAAGGCCATGACGGCGGTCGGTGCGCCCACTCAGGCGGTGGTCCTGAAAGGCGTTTCACACGAAAGTATCATCATGAAGCTGGCCCAGCCCTTCATGGCCCGGGATACCCGCGTGATCGATGCCGTGCTGGCTTTCCTCGCCAGCCACGGAGGCATAGCTTCAGCGCCGGTTCAGGCGCGGGAGGGCTAGAGCATGGTCATGCGCAGACTTGCCCGCATTGCCGCCATATTGGCCGCGACCGCGCTCACCATCCAGCCGGTGGCCGCCCAATCGATTCTGCGCGATGCCGAGACAGAGGCGCTGCTGCAGGATATGGCGACCCCGTTGATCGCCGCCGCCGGACTTGATCCCAGGAATGTCGACATTGTCCTGATCAATGATTCTTCGATCAATGCCTTCGTGGCCGGTGGTCAAGCGGTCTATATTCACAGCGGCCTGATCAACGAGGCGAGCACCGCCAGCGAAGTTCAGGGCGTGATTGCCCATGAGCTCGGCCATGTCACCGGCGGCCATGCGATCGGCAACGGCGGAGCCAAGGCCGCGCAAGGCATCAGTATCCTCTCGCTGCTGCTGGGCGCGGCAGCCGCAGCCGCCGGGGCGGGCGAGGCAGCGATGGGTGTGTTCATGGCTGGGCAGCAAGCGGCGCTAGGCAAGTATCTGGCTTTCAGCCGCGCGCAGGAATCCAGCGCGGATGCGGCTGGAATGCAATATCTGTCGAAAGCAGGAATTTCGGGCCGTGGCTCAATCGCATTCTTCAGCAAGCTGCAGGGCATGGAGTATCGCCGCGGCTTCACCCGTGACGCTGACACCGAATTCTACAGCACCCATCCGATGACCGCGGATCGCGTCGCCACGCTACAAGACAGCTACGAACGCGACCCGGCCTGGAACAAGCCCGATGACAGTGTGATCGAGGCCCGATTCCAGCGAATCAAGGCCAAGCTTTATGGCTACCTGGCTGAGCCGAACAACACCCTGGTCGCTTATCCGAAAACCATGACCGGGGTGCCCGCCGGCTATGCCAGGGCCTATGCCTACCACAAGGAGGCGCTTCTCGAAAAGTCGATGGCCGAGGTCGAGGCACTGCTCGCCAGAGCCCCGAATGACCCATATTTCCTCGAACTAAAGGGCCAGGTCCTGCTCGAGGCGGGCAAGCCCCTGGATGCGCTCACTTCGCTGCGCCGTGCGACCGAGCTGACCGGCAACCAGCCGCTGATCGCCACCACATTCGGACATGCGTTGATCGCCACCGAGGACAAGGGCAATTTCCAGGAGGCCGAGCGGGTACTCAAGGCCGCAGTCGCGCGGGACCGTGAAAACCCCTTTGCATGGTATCAGCTTGGCGTGGTCTATGCAGCCAATGGCGATCTCGCCCGGGCCAAGCTGGCCAGCGCCGAACAGCAGGTGATGAGCCTGCAAATGCCGCAGGCCCTGCGCAGTGCCGAAGCGGCTGAGGCCGAACTGCCCAAAGGCTCCGCGGATTGGCTTCGTGCGCAGGATATTGCGATGCAGGCCCGCGCCGCGATTGAACAGGCCCGCAAACGCAAGTAGGCGTCTCAACGATGTCTGATCCTCACAAAAGCTCGTCCCGCTCCCTCGCTTTGGCCATCGGCGGCGGCGTCTTGCTGTTGGTCGGCGGTGTGTCGGGCTGGTTGTTCGAAACAAGCCGCAGCCAACCCACTGCGCTGAATGACAAGGTTGCGATCGAGCAGTTGGTCCGCAACTATATCCTCGATCACCCGGAAATCCTGCCCGAGGCGATGGAACGGCTGCGAGATCGCGAAGCCAAAAAGCAACTGGCAGGGGTCGCCGACAAGGTCGAAGCGCCGTTCCCGGGCGCGGTTTTGGGCAATCCGCAAGGCAAGATCATTATCGTCGAATTCACCGATTATGGGTGTACATATTGCCGCAAAAGCGTGGCCGATGTCGATGCGTTGATCGCTGAAAATCCCGACCTGAAAGTAGTGATCCGCGAACTGCCGATCCTATCCCCTGCCAGCACCGAGGCCGCGCGCATGGCACTCGCGGCTGCCGAGCAGGGGCGCTATGCCGCATTCCACAAGGCGATGTTTGCAGTCGGCAACCCCAGTACCCAGACCATTGCCGCCGCAGCCGGAGCCGCCGGAATTGATATGGATCGCGCCCGCCGGGTTATTGCCGGTCCGCTAATCGATGCAGAGATCGAAAAAAATCTCGGCTTAGCGCGGCAGCTCGGCTTCGAAGGAACGCCCAGCTGGGTGATCGGCGATGTAGTCACATCGGGCGCTATTGGTCAGCAAGAGCTGGCCAAAGCCATCGCCGGTGCGCGGGGCTAGAGGTTTTTGTACATGCTGTTGATTGGCCTTGCCATGACCCGTCGCAGCATTGGCTCAAAGAACTCCAGCGGCAGTGTGTCATAATCGGGCGCAAAGGCGGATTGATCATATTTCTCGCAGAATTCGGCGCAGGCAGCGAAATGCGGGTGGTCGCGGAAATTGTCGCGGATGTTGCGGTCCATGCCCAGGTAATGGAAGAAATAATAACCCTGGAAGGCGCCGTGATGCTCGCAAATCCAGTGCAGTTCCTCTGATACGAACGGCTTGATGATTGAGGCCGCCACTTCGGGGTGATTGTAGGTTCCCAGCGTATCTCCGATGTCGTGGAGCAGCGCCATCACCACATAGGGCTCGTCGCGCCCGTCGCGATAAGCGCGGGTTGCTGTTTGCAGCGAGTGTTCCATCCGGTCGACCGGGAAGCCGCCGAAATCGCCCTCCAGCAGCTTAAGATGAGTGATGATCCGGTCGGGCAGGACTTTGGCGAAATCGCTGTAGTGGCTGCCGATGATCGCCCAATCCTCGGCGGTGCCTTCAGTCATCGCCGCAAAGCGGGCGCGCTCCTCGTCGTGCAGGCCGGTCTCGATCATATCCATCTGCGGTTCTCCCTTGCCGGGAATACTAACCCACAATCCGGCCACTTCGCAAAATTTTTCGCCAGGCGACGGAATTCTGCTAGTGTGCTTGTATGGCCGTATTGCCCTTTCGACCGATCCCCTTCTTCGCCAACAAGAATCGGGCGTTTTGGCGCTTGCAAGCCGTGGGCTGGAGCGGCGCGATGTTGCTGCGTGCCATATCGAGTCTCGCCAACGCCCAGCCGCTGACCTTCCTGGTGCTGGTGCTGATAGCCACGATCACCGGCTTTTCGATTTCGCTCGTCCTCTCGGTGATCTACCGCCAGCTGATCACGCGCCGCCCTTTGATAACCTGGGGCGTGACTGCGCTGGTGCTGCCCTTTGCAGTGGCACTCTATGCCTTCATTGATGCCTGGGTGGTCGGGCTTTACCGGCCGGACAGCGAAACCGGCTTTACCAAGCTGTTTATCGGCGTTTTCTATTATGATCTTACGCTGCTTGGCGCGTGGTCGGCGCTTTATTACGCGATCAATTTCTTCCTCCAGGTTGAAGAACAAAACGATCAGCTGGTCCGGTTGGAAAATCAGGCGACCAGCGCCCAACTGGCCATGTTGCGCTACCAGTTGAACCCGCATTTCCTGTTCAACACGCTGAACTCGATTTCCACGCTTGTGCTGCTAAAACAAACCGAGCCTGCCAATGCGATGCTCAGCCGCCTTTCCTCGTTCCTGCGATACACTCTGATCAATCAGCCGACCGGGCGCGTGACCGTCGCGCAGGAAGTAGAGACGCTGAAGCTTTATCTGGATATCGAACTAATGCGTTTTGAAGAGCGGCTGCGCACTTCTTTCCGCATCGATCCGGCCAGCGAAACAGCGCTGCTGCCCTCGCTGCTGCTGCAACCGCTGGTCGAAAATGCGATTAAATACGCCGTCAGCACGCAAGAGGCTGGAGCGGAAATTACGATTTCGACGCAACTCGTCGGCCAGAACCTTCGCATCACCGTCTCCGACACCGGTCCGGGATTGCAAAATGAGGGAACCGACAACAGGTTGACTGGCGTGACCTTTGATGGCGGCGAACTAGTATCTACCGGCGTTGGCCTCGCGAATATTCGCGACCGGCTCGCGCAGGCCTACGGGGAGGAGCATCGGTTCGAAACGATGGAGCCGCCCGAGGGCGGTTTTGCCGTGCTTATCGAACTGCCCTTCGAATGCCGCCAAGCCGCGGCGCAGTCTGCAGAACCGACCAAGCGTCCAGTGCTGGAAAGCGCCCAAGCCGGTTGAACAAGAGATGCGCTGCCTACCCGGCAGCTAGCAGGATTTGATTTATGACCATTCGGACCATCCTCGTCGATGACGAAAAGCTGGCGATCCAGGGGCTGCAATTGCGTCTGGCGAAGTTCCCCGACGTGGAAGTTATCGACACCTGCTCAAACGGGCGCGAGGCGATCCGCAAGATCAAGACCGAAAAGCCCGATCTGGTGTTCCTCGATATCCAGATGCCCGGCTTCGATGGCTTTTCGGTGGTCAAGGGCGTAATGGAGATCGAGCCGCCGTTGTTCGTATTCGTCACCGCCTATCAGGAACACGCGGTTCGCGCGTTTGAGGCCAATGCGGTCAACTATCTGATGAAGCCGGTCGACGAAGACAAGCTCGCTGACACGCTCGACCGGGTCCGCACACGGCTTACTGAAAAGCGCTCTTCCGAAGAAGCCGAAATGTTGAAAATCGTGCTGGCCGAAGTTGCCCCCGGCGCAATGGACGCGATGCCCGACGAGGGCGAGGCCGTGGCGCGATTCGAAAAGCTCATCAACATCAAGGACCGCGGCCAGATCTTCCGGGTCGATGTCGACTCGATCGAACATATCGAAGCGGCGGGCGATTATATGTGCATCTATACCGGCGACAATTCGCTGATCCTGCGCGAAACGATGAAAGACCTTGAGCGCCGCCTTGATCCGCGCGTGTTCCAGCGGGTTCATCGTTCGACCATCGTCAATCTTAATCAGGTGCGCCAGGTCAAGCCGCATACCAATGGCGAATGCTTCCTGGTGCTGGAAAGCGGCGCGCAGGTGAAGGTCTCGCGCTCTTACCGCGATGTTGTCGCGCGTTTCGTGCACTGAGGCGGCAATGGGGGGCTGGGAGATTGCGGGGTTCGACCTCGACCATTTTGTCGCGGCGACTTTGGCCGAAGATCTCGGTGTTGGCCTGCCCGGAGGAGGCCATGATGTCACCTCCGAAAGCGTAATCCCCGCGGATGCGCGCTTTTCCGGCATGATGGACACCCGCGATGCGATCACCGTGGCGGGGCTTCCGATCGCCGCCGCCTTCTTCCGTATGCTCGACCCCAAGATGCAGATCGAGGTGCTGGTCGAAGAAGGCGCAGCCGTGCCCGCCGGGACCGATCTGATGCGGCTGTCGGGCAATGCCCGGGCCATGCTGACCGCAGAACGCAGCGCGCTTAATACCGTGCAGCACCTCTCGGGCATAGCCGCCATGGCGCGCCAGTATGTTGACGCCATTGGCGCGGCGAAAGCCGTCCTGCTCGATACCCGCAAGACCATTCCGGGCCTGCGCCACCTTGAAAAATACGCCACCCGAATGGGCGGCGCACAAAATCACCGGATGGGACTGTGGGACGCAGCGATGATCAAGGACAACCACGTTTTGGTCGCGGGCGGGGTGGGCGAAGCGGTGCGCCGCGCCCGCGCGGCCGGGGTCAAGCGAATTATCTGCGAGGTCGACCGGATCGACCAGATCGAACCGGCGCTCGGCGCGGGCGCCAACCATCTGCTGCTCGATAACATGAGCGTCGCAAGCCTGCGCGAAGCGGTGGCGCTGGTCGCTGGGCGGGTGCCTTGCGAGGCATCGGGCGGTGTGCGGCTCGACACGATTGGCGCGATTGCCGCCACCGGCGTTGATTTCGTCTCGGTTGGCCGTCTGACCCAAAGCGCACCGGCGGCGGACATCGGGCTGGATTTCACCCCGCTATGAGACTGGCCGCGATCCTGCTGGCGCTGCTCCCAGCCCCTGCGCTTGCCCAGGCCTATCAATGCGCACCGCCAGCGCGATTTGAGCCGGTTCGCCCGATCCGCCCCGATGGCCCGGTCATTCGTGCGCCCATTGCCCGTTACACGCTGGCCCTCAGCTGGAGCCCGGAATTCTGCCGCAGCAAGCGCGGCCGGGGCGCTGGCAATGCTTTGCAATGCGGCGGCTCCGATGGGCGGTTCGGCTTTGTCCTGCATGGGTTGTGGCCCGAATCGAACAGCGGCCCCGCCCCGCAGTGGTGCGCGCTCACCCCGCGCCCTTCGCCGCAAACCTTGCGCCGGAACCTCTGCATGTCTCCATCGGCGTGGCTGCTTGAGCATGAGTGGGCCAAGCATGGCAGCTGCATGGCCCGAACGCCCGAGGGATACTTCCGGGTCGCCGGGATTCTGTGGAAGTCGCTGCGCTTCCCCGACATGGGCCGGCTATCACGCCAAGATGAACTCACCGCTGGCGAGCTGCGCCAAGCGTTCGTGGCCGCGAATCGGGGATGGCAGGCGGAGGCCGTCGGTATCGCCACCGGACCCGGCGGCTGGCTGCGCGAGATCAAGCTTTGTTATGGGCGCGATTTCAGGCCCCAGTCTTGCCCGCGCGGAAGTTTTGGCGCACCAAACAATGCCAGGCTCAAAATCTGGCGCGGCAATTAACGCTTGGCCTTGAAGAAGCTGCGTAGCAATTCAGCTGATTCGGTCTCACCCATGCCCGAATAGACTTCCGGGCGGTGGAGGCATTGGTCTTGCTCGAATATCCGCGCGCCATGCTCCACCGCGCCGCCCTTGGGATCGCTGGCGCCGTAATAGAGCCGGGCGATGCGTGCGTGGGCGATGGCGCCGGCGCACATCGCGCAGGGCTCCAGCGTGACCCACAGTTCGCAGCCTTCAAGGCGCTCGCTGCCCAAAGCCTTGGCGGCAGCGCGAATCGCCAGAATCTCGGCGTGGGCAGTTGGGTCAGAGCGGGTGCGCGGCTGATTGTGGGCAGCGGCAATGACTGCGCCGTCCCTGACCACCACCGCGCCGATCGGCACCTCACCAGCCTTGATCGCGGCCACCGCCTCAGCCAGCGCCCGCTGCATCGGTTTGGGAAGGGGCCAGCGGGTCATTTAGCAGCGCTACCCCGCAGAAACCCGCGATGCAACTTGACCTTGCCGGGTTGAATCGCTAAGCGCGCCCCTTCCTGCGGAAACGCACCAAAATTCAAGCGAGTATTGTCATGGCCCGCATTTGCGAACTGACCGGTAAAGGTCGCCAGGTTGGTAACAACGTCAGCCACGCCAACAACAAGACCAAGCGGGTCTTTTTGCCCAATCTGCAGAACGTCACGCTGATGTCCGAAGCACTGGATCGCAGCTTCAAGTTTCGCGTGTCGACGCACGGCCTGCGCTCGGTCGAGCATGTTGGCGGGCTCGACAACTGGCTGATCAAGACGGCTGACACCAAGCTGTCGACCAACGCGCAGAAGATCAAGCGCGAGCTGGCGAAGAAGCAGGCTGCCTGATTTTAGCGGCCCGTCGGGGCCACTGATCGGCATTTATTCAAGGGCGCGCAATTTGATTGCGCGCCTTTTGCTTGTCCCCTGACCGTGCAGGCAGAGGAAGCTTGGCCGGATCAAGCGTCATCCGCCACAACAGTGTGCGCTGGCTGATCGCGCCATTGTCATCTGACATCAGCCACACCGTGATCGTCCCATCCGCGCCCTGATCGATCATGACGGCTTCGAAATTGTCGATCGGCAGCGGCGCATCAAGGGCCGCGATCTGCTGGCCCTGCCACAAGCCGCCCTCGCTGATCGCCGCCGGATCGGCCAGCACAATCCTGACAGCGGTGCGCACCGGGAACGGCCACAACAAGCGCCGCATGATGATAAGCACGCGGCCATCGGTCAATTGGGCCATATCGGTTGGCCGGTAATTCTCCGGCCCGGAAAAGGTGAAAGCTTGCGGCGGCGTGCCAGTGGTGGGATCGCCTGAAAACAACAGCGCGGGATGGCGGCTGCTGTCAGACCAGCCTGAGAAAGCTTCGGCCAGCACGATGAAGCGCCCGTCGCGCAATCGCACCATTGCTTCGGGACCGCTGTTTTTTGGCCAATCGCGCATGGCTTGCGGGTTGTACAACACCTGGCGGTGAAGGTCCGCCCCATGGCGCGAGATGGCATTACGCCATTCCAGCGCCAGCCATAACCGCCGGGACACCGGATCGTAGGTGGCCGCCTCGACATCGCGGTTGTCCTTGATGTCATCCTTGCCGCCAACCGTCGGTCCGATCCGCACCGGATGGGTCCCGGGCGATGGATCGGGGAAATCGAGGAAATAGCCGCGGTCGCTGAACGCCAGCATCCGCCCTGGTTCGATCCGGACCATGCCGGAATAGCTCCCAAAATCATTGTGGCGAGCGGTCAGCTGCCACACCGCTTCAAGCTTGAGCGGGCCAATCCGGCAACAGCCCGAAGCCAATCGCAGCGCAGTCATCGTTACACTTTGATTGTGCTGGCGCGGGGCGCGTTCTGTGCGGACCCATAGGCCAGGAGCGAGGCCGCACAGCAACAACACGATCATCAAGCGGCGCACGCAGCCCTCTCTAACGATCCTCCGCCACGCGGCAAGCATACAAAGAAAAAGGGGCGACCCTCGCGAGCCGCCCCCTGATCATTTCAGGTTCGAAGGTTTAGAAATCAACCTTCGCGCCAACCTTGAAGTAACGACCCAGGATGTTCGCGCCGGCCCAGGCCGGGTTGAACTGGAAGATCTGATAGGTCGAAGATGTATCCAGCGGCGCGTCGATATCGAACACGTTCAGGACGTTGGCGTAGAGAGTGAACTTGTCACCGACCTTCTGGCTGATGGTAAAGTCAGCATTCCAGGTCGGCTTGGCCCGGCACTGAACCGGCGTACCATCGACATACGAGGCGACAGCATTGCCATTGGCCGCGTTGAGCTCGCAGTCACCGATGATGTCCCCGGCGTCAACCGCCGCGTTATCATAACCGCTGGTGTAATAGGCGGTCAGTGACACTGTCGTGCCGCCAAACTTCAGCGTGTTCTGCCAGTTGCCGCGCCACTTGGGAACGCCCGCACATGAGGTGTTGTTGCAAGGCCCAAGCGAACCATCGTAGCGCGAAATCGTGCCGCCATCGTTCAGCTCATACTTCAGCATATAGGATGCATCTGCGGAGCTGATCCAGGTCAGATCGTTGCCGATATCGAATTTGACGTTTGCGCCGAAATCGAGGCCGCTGACGGTCTGGCTGTTGGCGTTACGGAACGAGGCCTGAATGGTGCCGATGTGTGGCAGAGCATTCGGGAACGCCGGGTCCGTTGTGCCGCTTGGCGTCACGATGATGCCCGGCAGGTTCACGACGCCATTATTGAGGTAATAGGCACTAAGCGGAGTGGCAGTGTCGGTGACACCGACGATCAGATCCTTTTGCTTGATGCGCCAGAAATCAACTGTCAGGCTGATGTTCTTGGTCGGCTCAAGGATGATGCCAGCGGTGATTGAAGTCGAGCGTTCCGGAGCGAGACCCGGATTGCCGACCGATGTGATACCCAGGCTGAACGACTGCGTAGCATAGGCGTTATTGCCATGCGCCGCGCAGAAGGTTGCAAAGGTGGTGCAGTTGAGCGTGCGGGTCACGAAGCCGGTGGTCGGCAGACCGAAGGCTTCATTGAACGAAGGGATACGGAAACCCTTCGACCAGGTACCGCGGACCGCCAGCTGCGGGATCGGTGTGAACTTCGCGCCGAATTTCGGCGAGAAGGCTTCCTGTCCGGTCGAGTAGCTGTCGAAGCGGCCCGAAGCATTGATTTCAACCTGATCCACGATCGGCGCGTTCACTTCGTAGAACGCCGACTTCACATTGCGGCTGCCGGCGGTGCCGACTGCGTTGACGCTGTAGTAGCGTGTGTAGGGGGCATCGAAGTTGGCCGGATTGGCCGAAGGCGCATCGATCGACTCCGAACGATACTGGCCGCCGACTGCAACCTGCAGTTTGCCGCCCGGCAGTTCCATCAGCTCTCTGCCGATCTGAGCCGAGACCTGCCACAGGTTCGAGTTCGAAACCGTGGTGTTCGGCGGAGCGATTGCGTCCCACTGCGCCTGGGTGTTGGATTCAAGATCGCGGAAGTTGAAGGTATTACGCGCCAGCGCATTCATGATCGCCTGCGGCTGGAAGTAATTGAGCTGGGTTCTGGTCAGCTTGACATTCGACGCCGTGAAACTGGCCGAATAGTTCCAGGCATCGCCAAAGCTGCCGTCAATGCCGAGCACACCGCGCAGTGAGCGCGAATCGGTATCAATCGTGCGGCCGCGGGTCGAACGCACGAAGATCTGTGCGGTCTGGCCCAGTGCAGCAAAGGGGTTGTTGGGGTTAAGCACGCCATTGGTGGCATCACAGCCCGTGCCCACGCCGTTGCGGGTGCCGACACCGGCAGCGCAAACATAGACCGGAGCGATCACGTTGTAAGCCAACGCGCCGCTTTGTGGAGCGGTCGGCGTGCCGTTAAAGCCAAGCGGCGTGAACGAAGCGTGTGTCTTGGTATTGTAGTAGTTACCCATCGCATAGAACTGGGCGCGATCGCCGATGTTCGCGGTAAAGCGCGCCGAGAGGCCCTTGCGCTCGATATCCGGCTGCAGCATGATGTAGCGGTTCTGGAAATCGACTTCGCAAACGCCGCTGAGCGGTGCCGTCGCCGAGGTGCCGATGTTCGGCTGGTTCGGGAAATCACGGCAGCCTGCTGCCGGGTTGAGGAAGGCGAACCTGCCCGAGCCGCTGAATGCACCCGGCGTGGTAACCGGTCGGACCAGGGCAACACCGGGGATGCTGATCAGGCCGTTAAACAGCCCGTTTTCCTGCGTGTAACCGTTCCAGTTGTGGTTGGTCAGGCAGCTGCCCGCGGCATTACAAATGCCGGTCAGGTCGGAGCTGTTGAAGGGATAATCGCGATCGCGTGCAAACAGCGCATCCTGGCGCTGATATTCGGCACTGACGTAGAAGTTGAAGCCCTGATCTTCCAGATCGCCGTAACCATAGGTTGCGTCAATCCGCTGTTCGCCCGCGTCACCGCGCTGCGAGATACCGGCCGAGCCATTAAGGTGCAGGCCCTGGACTTCCTTCTTGGTAATGATGTTGATCACACCGGCGATCGCATCGGCGCCATAGGTTGACGACGCGCCATCGCGCAGCACTTCGATACGCTCAATGATCGCAGCGGGAATGGTGTTGAGATCGACGAAGTTGCGCTGGCCGTCATCCGCGAGCGGATAAGGTGCAATGCGCAGGCCATCGGCAATCGAAAGGGTGGTCTGCACGGTCAGGCCGCGCAGCGCCGGTGCGTTGGCACCCGAAGCAAAGTTGAAACCGGTGTTCCAGCCCTGGGTGATGGTGCTGCCATTGTTGATCGAGAGACGCTGAATGGCTTCGGCCGGGTTGTTGAGGCCGCGCTCTTCAAGTGTTTCGGCGCTGATCACGGTGATCGGCGAAGGGGTCTCGACATCGGTCCGGCGGAACAGCGAGCCGGTCACAACGATCGAAGGTGCTTCGGTCGTGCAGGATGCGTCATTGGGGTTCGTAGCGCAATCGACGGCAGCTGTCTGCGCCGAGGCGGCGGTGCTGATCATTGCAAGGCCGAGTGCGAACGGTGCCGCGCCAACCTTCAATGCAATAAGAGTGGTTTTTTTCACAGGTTAGTCCCTCTGTATGTGCCAGCTGCCAGGGCAGCCGGCGTTCCCGCATCAACGATCCACAATTTGGCCCCGCGGCCGAACGGATCGTCGATAGATTGGTCGTGACATGGCGAACTGCGGGGTGGGGAGCAAAGGTTTTTCACACTGCTGCAACATTCGCTTGGTTGCTGTTGCAACTAAGCCACAATGGTGTGATCGCATGGTAATATTTGTGCGCGTTGATGGATTGTTGCGCAATATTGGCCTTGTCGGCAAACTCAGCTGGCCTGCTCAGCCCGTTGGTGTCGCCCCCGCAAACAGCAGCGGATCAAGCCGCTTGTCCTGCCACTTGATGCTCCAGTGGAGATGCGGCCCGGTTGCCCGCCCGGTCATCCCGATACGGCCGATGAACTGGCCGCGGCGGACTGTGTCGCCTTCTTTTACCGCAAGTTCGGAGCAATGGAGGAATGCGCTGTTCAGCCCCATGCCGTGATCGATCATCAGCAATCGTCCCTCAAGCGTGAAGGGGCTTTGCGCGGCGAGGATCACCACCCCGTCAGCAGGTGCGACAAACGGCGTGCCGCTGGCCCCGGTGGCGATATCGAGGCCCGAATGATAATTCCCCGGAGTGCCATTATAGATCCGCTGCGATCCAAACCGGCCTGAAAGCCGCCCGGTTACCGGCCAGATGAACGACTGCCGCCAGCCATCGCTCACTGCGCCTACCGCCCGGGCCGCGTTGATCCGCGTCAGTTCGCCGGCGCGGCGGATCCGGAACGCTTCATTGGGCGGTGTGCCGGGACGGGGGCCAAGCGGGATATGCTCGATCTGCCACGCGCGCGGCGCGATCGCCAGCTGCTGCTCCGCTTCGGTGCCATCAGCTCGCCTCATCCGCAATTGCGCCAAAGGCGGTGCATCCCGGTCGAACGCTACGAAGAACTGCCGATCGGCAGCAAGCGCGACCGGCTTGCCATCGAAGGTTAGCGACTGCGCATCGCGTGGCGCGATCCCGCGGGCCCAGCCGCCTTGAACCAGCTTGCCGGTGATCGCCAGATCGGGCCGGGCAGGCTCGATCAAAGCGGCAAGGCGCGCTGGCAGCATTGCGGTGACAAACAGCGCTGCGCCGCCAAGCACAACCAGCATCCCGCCGCGCAACTGCCGCCTCACACCGATCCCAGCAGCCGGCTGGTGGCAATCTCGGCGCTGGCATAGGCTTCCTGCCGGGTTACGCTCCAATAGCGCAAGGCTTCGAGCGAAACAGCCTCGGCGCTGACCGCGCAGATCACATGGCTGCCCGGACTGAGCACTCGGAAGCCATTGGGCTGGTAAAACAGGGTTGCGGCGCGTTCGCTCGATGACATCAGCATGGCTGCAGTTTAGCCGGAAATGGCTCTTAAAGCAATTTGCCTTGCTCAGGCGCAGCGGTACGCGGTTTAAGCGGTGGACGCTGGGCGGGAGAACGCGGAGCGTCACCTGCGGCGGGAGCCACCGCCAGCTCCCCATCGCGGAAGCGGATCACCAGCGCTGGCTCACCCGCCGCCGCAGCCCGGCTCACCAAAGTGCGGCCATCGGCGTCGATGATTTGGGCATAGCCGCGTTGCAACACCCGCAGCGGATCGAGCGAGGTCGCCAGCCTGACCACTGCATCCAGCCGGTCGCGGGCGCGATCAAGCCGGGCTACCAGCAGCGGCGCTGAAAGCCGCGCGCTATCGCGCTGGAGGGTGCCCCGCAAACTGACGATCCGTTCCCCCAAACCGCGTCGCAGTCGCTCGCCCAGCTCGTCGAGGCGCTGCGCATAAGGGCTGAGCAGCGCTTCGGCGCGGGGGAGCCGCTGGACGCGTGCCTCCAGCCGCTCCCGCCCGAGGGCGACCGGGCGGACCACCGAGCGACGTTTCCGCAGGGTCAGCTCGATCAGCTGGGCCAGCAATTCCTCGCGCACCGGCACCGCGATTTCGGCAGCCGCGGTCGGCGTGGGCGCGCGCAGATCGGCAGCAAAATCGGCCAGCGTGGTGTCGGTCTCATGCCCGACGGCGGAAATGATCGGGATCGAGCAATCGGCAATCGCCCGGACCACAACTTCCTCGTTGAAGGCCCACAGATCCTCAATCGAGCCGCCGCCGCGCGCGACGATGACCAGATCCGGGCGCGGGACTGGGCCGCCCGGCTCGATCGCGGAAAATCCGCGCACCGCCGCCGCGATCTGCTCGGCCGCACCCTGCCCCTGGACCAGCACCGGCCAAACCAGCACATGGCTGGGAAACCGGTCAGCCAGGCGGTGCAAAATATCGCGGATCACCGCGCCGGTGGGCGAAGTGACCACACCGATCACGCGCGGCAGGAATGGCAACGCCCGCTTGCGCTCGGCTGCGAATAGCCCTTCGGCCTCAAGCCGCGCCTTGGTCTTGGCGAGCAGCGCCAGCAGCGCGCCCTCGCCCGCGATCTCCATCCGCTCGATCACTATCTGATAGGTCGAGCGCCCTGGATAGGTGGTGAGCTTGCCGGTGACGATCACTTCCACCCCGTCCTCGGGCAGGAACGACAGCCGCTGCGCGCTGCCGCGCCACATCACCCCGTCGATCCGCGCGCCTTCATCCTTGAGGCTGCAATAGAAATGTCCCGAGGCCGCTCGCTTGACCCCCGAAAGTTCGCCGCGCAGGCGGACAAAACTGAACCGGTCTTCGACCGTCCGCTTGAGGATCGCAGATATCTCGGTGATCGAAAGAGGTGCAGCGTTGTCGCCGTCCAAGTCCTTCGCTACCAGCCCGCCAGCAGACTCGTCGGGAAAAGGTGTGGTGTCGGGCATGAACATCCTGTTGCTTGGATCAGGCGGGCGCGAGCATGCGCTGGCGTGGAAGCTGGCGCAATCCCGATTGCTGTCCGAACCGGGCACAAAATTGTTTGCAGCGCCCGGCAACCCCGGTGTGGCCGAACACGCCGAACTGGTCTCATTGGAACTGACTGACCACGCCGCGGTGGTCCAGTTTTGCGATGCGAAGCAGATCGGCCTCGTCGTGGTCGGCCCCGAGGCACCGCTGGTCGATGGATTGGCCGATACATTGCGCGGCGCTGGTTTCGCCACCTTCGGTCCCAGCCGGGCAGCGGCGCAGCTGGAAGGCAGCAAGGGCTTCACCAAGGATTTGTGCGCCCGTGCGAATATCCCGACCGGTGCCTACGTCCGCGTGACGGGCGAGGCTGCGGGGCTGGCGGCGCTGGACGGTTTCACCATTCCGGTGGTGATCAAGGCGGATGGGCTGGCGGCCGGCAAGGGCGTGACCGTCGCCATGACCCGCGAGGAAGCCGAAGCTGCAATCCGCGACATATTTGCCGGACGCTTCGGCGAAGCGGGCGCCGAGGCCGTGATCGAGGAATTCCTTGAGGGCGAGGAAGCGAGCTTCTTTGCGATCACCGATGGCAGCACGATCGTGCCATTCGGATCGGCCCAGGATCACAAGCGGGTCGGCGAAGGCGACACCGGCCCCAACACTGGCGGCATGGGGGCATACTGCCCCGCGCGCGTGCTCACTCCGGCGCTGGAAGAGGAAGCGATGGCGCGGATCATCGTGCCGACAGTGCAGACGCTGGCCAAGGAAGGCATGCCCTATTCGGGCGTACTGTTCCTCGGGCTGATGCTCACCCCCACCGGCCCGCAACTGATCGAATACAACGCCCGTTTCGGCGATCCCGAATGCCAGGTGATGATGATGCGGCTCGAATCGGACCTCGCCGACTTGCTGCTGGCCTGCGCGGAGGGGCGGCTTGGGGAAATCGATCCTCCGCGTTTCTCGGAGGAAACTGCACTCACTGTCGTCATGGCCGCCGAAGGATATCCAGACACGCCGAAAAAG
>JBKJTN010000036.1:0-4440 GCA_046590275.1 Novosphingobium sp. | reverse complement strand
TCTGGGTGGGCTACATCGCCTACGAACGCGGCGAGACCAAGGAAGCGGAAGCCCGGTTCCGTGACTACAAACGCCTGGCTGACCAGCTGCTGATGCTCGATCCCAAAAAACCCGAATGGCAGATGGAAGTATCCTATGCCGAGAGCAATCTGGGCATCCTGCTATATGATAAGGGAGATTATGCCGGGGCGGAACCAGCCTTTGCCAAAGCACTGGCGATGGTCGATGCAGTCGCCGCGCAGGAACGGCGCGCCCCCGCCCGGCAATTGGAAGTCGGGGCGGCGATCAACTGGCTGGGCAAGGCGCGGGCTGGCACCGGCCAGATTCCCGCAGCTCTTGCACTGCACCAGCGCGAGGTCGCGCTCTACCAGCAGGTCCTGGACAGCGACCCGAACAACACCCAGGCCAAATTGCAATTGGCAGTCGCCTGGCAGCATGTCGGTCAACTCGAACTCTTCAAAGGAGGAATGCAAGCATCGGTTGCGGCCTATGGCGCTTCATTAGCGGCGATGAAGGAATTGCGGACGAAAGAACCGGCCAACACCGAATGGCAGGAGACCGAAGTCAGAGCCATGCTTGGTCAGGCCGATAGCCTGATTTTCCGCCGCGATCTACGCGCGGCATGGGCGTTGCACCAGGTCGCGCAAAACAGCGTGCAGGGCATGACTGCCGCCGATCCGAGCAACACGATTTGGTCTGTCGATTTGCGCAACTACGTCGATATTCAGGCTACGCGGCTGCACTTGGCGAGGGGGGAAGCAGCAGCTGCGCTCAGTTCTGCGGAAGGGGTTTTGACCCGAATCGAGGCCGGGAAGTATTCGGGTGCCCAAGCCGCCTATATCTCCGCGGATGCCGGATTGCTGGCAGGCGATGCATTGGTGAAACTGGGGCGCAAATCAGATGCACTGCGGATGTGGCAAGCGGCGCTGGCCAGACTGCCGACTGGAGCCCCGGATTTGCTGTTCAAAGCCAAGCGGCGTCAATTCTTGCTGCTGAAACGACTGGGCAAGGCGGAGCAAGCCGCAGTCTTGGCCCGCGAACTTGAAAGGCAGGGCGATTTCCACCCTGCCTTTCGTCGCGAGCGATAATAGAGCGAATTCACACCCAGTATCGCGCAGCTATCAGGTTCCGCCGGTTCCCTTGCCCACTATCGTTGGATCGATCGTGATGTAATAGTTGCTGCGTGATGGGATCACGATCGCCATGCAGAAGGTGTAGGTTGAAGGCTGGCCTGGGGCATCGTCGGGGGTGTTGTCATCGATAAACAACACGCTGTCGCTGATCCGGCCGGTCGTCATGCCGTTGATGCTGATTGCCGTGGTATCCTTGCGCTGGCCCGGCGCTGGCGTGTTGCAGAACCAGATGCAGCCGACGTCGTCGGGCGGATTACCCTCGGCCGGATAGGCCCAGCGGACGCCGATCGAATTGCCGTTCTGATCGACGCAATGCGAGGAATCGAGCGTGAAGCTGATATCGACATTGTCGGTATAATTGTTGTTCGAAGGCATTCTTCCCAGCGAGATGTTGCCGTTCGCGGGATTGACCACGTTCGGCATGTTTGGAACAGATGCGCCCTGCGCATAGGCCATGGTCGCGCCGATCTCGCCATTGGGCTGCCAGATCAGGGTTGGCGTACAGGTGATGTTGAGTGTTCTGTCTATGGGCATGGGTCATCTCCTAACAGTCCCCCGCGGCCGCAAACGCACCGCGTGCCGATGCGGGGGGCACCCCGGCATCGCGGCATTGTTATGCAGACCCTGTTGGGGCGCTTCAGGCGGTCAGATCCGGCGCCGGAAAACCGGCCCTCGATCCGATGCTGACAGCGCGGTAACACATGCTCATGGCCTCTGGACGCAAGGCTCTTTATTGGGGCCAAGTGTGCGCTGAAGGGTGCTGTAAGTAAAGTGTAAATGCTGCAAACGGGCGGCGCAGTATTTAGCGCGGCGGGCGGCAGGGCTTGCACTCATACTGGAAGCGGTGGTGGACGTATTCGCGCCCGTTCCAGCGCTGCACCCTGAAGCAGAAGCCGGGACCGCCGATCTCCAGATCGGGCCAGCCGGCAGCAGTGCGGCTCTTGGCGGTCCGGGGTAGAAACGTGGCGATACCGGGCCCGCCGGTGATCCGCCGCCAGCTGGCGCCCCGATAGGTTGATCGAAACATAATGCTCTTGCCAGTTGCGGCTCTCGGCGATGGCCTTGTCCATTACCCAGTCGCCGATCTCCTGAATTAGCGGGCCTTCCTCGGCGATCGGCACGAAGACCTGGGGAGAAATATTGCCGTGATCCTGACTGTTCCAACGGACCAGTGCCTCGAAACCGACAATACCCAGCGTATTGCGATCAACGATCGGCTGGTACAGCAGCGATAGTTCGTCACGGGCGATGGCCTGCCTCAGGCCGGATTCGACCAAGTGCCGGAACTTCGCGCTTTCATCCATTTCGGTATCAAACCTGCAGGCGCGATTGCGGCCTTTGCGTTTGGCGGCATAAAGCGCGATGTCGGCAAAGCGGATAAGGTCCACCGCATCGCGTGATTTATGATCGCCGGAACGGACAAAGCCAGCCGAGCTGGTCAGATCGATCTCGCAGCCGTGAACGGAAAAGTTGGCGGCGCAGGTGACGAGCGCCTTGCGGCAGACTTCGTCAATCTCGCTCGCCTCGGCTGCCTCGAAAATCAGGCCGAATTCATCGCCGCCCAATCGCGCAATCATGGCATCGGATGGAACCACTTCGCGCAATCGCGCATAAACCGAAATGATCAATTCGTCGCCCGCAGCATGGCCGAACGGATCGTTGACATGCTTGAACCGATCAAGGTCGAGTAAGACCAGGCCGACATCATCGGGATGCTCTTGCAGCCGCCGCCCCAGTTCCCTCTGGAAGGCGCGGCGGTTGGCGGCACCAGTCAGAAAATCATGCTCGGCGATATGAATGGCGCGCGCCTCGCTGGCGGCGAGTTCGGCCATCTTTTGCTGGAGCAAAGCATCGGCGTCCCAGCGCTTGGCAAGCGCGGTTGCCATTTGCCGAACCTCATCGGCGGTGAAGGGTTTGGAGATGTAGAAAATCTTGTCCGCTGGGCCTGCCACCCGGGCAATTTCAGTTACGCCATGATCCGAATAGGCCGACACGATGACGATGTTGATGTTCGGGTCCATTGCCCGAATGCGTCGGGCGGTTTCCTTGCCGTCGATCCCGGGCGGCATCCGCACGTCGATAAACGCAACCTTGTAAGGCTGCCGATCAATCAGGCTCTGCGCAACCAAGGCTATGCCATCAAGTCCCTGGTTGGCGTAGGAGCAGTCAAACTCGGGCTCGGCCAGTTTTTCTCCAGCATCGGCCGCAGCCAGATCGGGTCCGGGTTCAGCCAATAGCGACTGCGCCATTTGTTGCATCGCCGTCGACGTTCGCTCCCAGCGCATGCCGATAGGCGTCATGCAGCGCAGCTTCATCATCGACAATCAATAATCTCATCACCCGAAAGCCCTAATTTCTGGCACTTTTCGGATCTAGATTAATATCCTTGGCAACCGACAAACCCTGCTGTGCGGGCCTTTGTGAGGTATTATTTTTCGTACCGTCGCGTTGCCCGCCGCACGGGCCGCTGGCAAGATACCGCTCCGCTTGACTAAACCCCTCGCGCGTCTTGCGCCAGGATCACCCGTCACAATACTCGTAATGTCCAGCACGGCACATGGCCACGGCGCGGCGCCAGGCGGCCATGTCTTGTTCGTGCCGGCCACGGTCGCGCTCATAATCTGCACGCTGGCGGTTGTTTTCGGCTCTGGCCCTGGAATAGTCGGCGTTGTCCCCGCCGCCATTCCTTGCTTCGCGATAGTCTTTCCAGCCATCGGCATAGCGGGCATCACGCGCGCGCACATGGGCGAGCTGATCGAGGTTCATCTGCTTGATTATTGCCTTGTCACGCGCCCGGTTGCGGGGATCACGCATATCGGGATCATTGGGGTCGTCGGCCATCGCAGCACACGGAACAAGGGCAATGGCAAAGGCCAATGTTGCGAGCATTCCAGCAGATTTCATCGGTGCGACACTCCCTGAGTCAGTGGCGACGATGCGGGACAAGACGTTAACGCGCTATTACAATGCGATGGAACGAGCTGCATTCGTCGCATGGCCGGGGCGTTCCGCCGCCCCATGAACCGGGGCCGCCGCGCCGGTCAGGTTGAGCCGCGCAGTTCGCTCTTAAATGAACGCCTCTGCTTGCGGGCGGTGCCAGTGCAGGTCGTCGCTGCCGAACTGGATGGCATCGGTGAGCAGCGCGGCCCGCGGCGGGCCAGACTTATGCCATCGCAGCTTATCCGAAGATGAAGTCGGTGGCGGTCAGCGTGCTCATCGTCACATTATGCAGCACGATGACCCCCACCGACTTCATCTTCGGATAAGCTGCGATGGCATGAGTCTGGCCCGCCGGGTTCCCCCGTCA
>JBKJTN010000113.1:0-2530 GCA_046590275.1 Novosphingobium sp. | reverse complement strand
CAGACAGTCCGAAAAATTCGCCATACGCTGACCAACCACGCTTTCCTGATCCTGCTGGCGAGCACGCTGTTTGCCTACATCAATCAGGGCATGACCTTTTCATCGGCCACCTATCTGCTGACCTACTACTGGGAGATGCCCCAAGCCGGCTTTCTGGCCTATTCGGTGACCCTGTTCGTCGGTGTGGTCGGGGCCTTTTTCCTTGTCGGCCAACTGCAAGGCCGGATCGAGAAGCGCACCGGCGCAGTTGGAGCCGGGATCGCCTCGCTGGTCCTGGCAGTCGCACCCTATTTGCTGCGATTTGCCGGACTGTTCCCCGAAAATGGCCAGCCGGGCTTGATCCCGGCGCTGTTCACGCTCGTTACCCTGTCCAACGCCCTTGCGGTAGCAGCAGTGATGCTATCCCAATCGATGGCCGCCGACATTATCGAGGCATCGCAGGAAAAAACCGGCGAGCGCACCGAGGGGCTGTTTTTCTCGGCCTATTTTTTCACCCAGAAATGCGCCACCGGAATGGGCATATTCCTGACGGGCGCGATCATCAGCGCGTCAGGGTTTCCGGCCAAGGCCCGCCCCGGCGAGATTGCCGAGCCGGTGCTGAGCAATTTGGCATTATACTGGATCATCGCATTGGTGGTGATCGCAATAACCAGCATCGCCTTTATCGCCCGCTTTCCGATTACCCGTGCCGATCACGAGCAGCGGATCGCGAAACTGGCAGCGGCTGCGCAACAGACTGAGCCACCAACTTAACCGCGCACTTAATTCACCCTTGGCGCGGCCCCGGCCCTCTGGCAGGGATGCAATTGAGACTCGACATCACAATGAAAGGCAGACGCCATGGATTTCGAACCGACCGAGCGGCAGGTATATTGGCGCGATCGCGTGCGCCAGTTCATCGAGAACCACGTGCGCCCGCGCTACGGCGACTATAAGCGCCAGGACGCCGAAGGCGTGCGCTGGAAGGTCTTGCCGGTGGTCGAAGAGGAAAAAGCCCGTGCCAAGGCGCAAGGGATCTGGAACCTGTTCATGCCGCCGCAGTTTGGCCGCACCCATGTCGACGATACGTTTGAATTCGATGGCCCAGGCCTGTCTAACCTTGAATATGCGCTGTGTGCCGAGGAAATGGGCCGGGTCGGCTTTGCCAGCGAAGCCTTCAACTGCTCCGCGCCCGATACCGGCAACATGGAAGTGCTGCACCGTTATGGCACCCGCGATCAGAAGGACAAATGGCTGGGGCCGCTGATGAACGGCGAAATCCGTTCCGCCTTCCTGATGACCGAACCCGATGTCGCCTCGTCGGATGCAACCAACATCGAATGCTCGATCCGCCGCGACGGCGACGAATACGTTATCAACGGCCGCAAGTGGTGGTCATCGGGTGCGGGCGATCCGCGCTGCAAGATCGCGATTGTAATGGGCAAGACCGATTTTGAGGCCAAGCGCCACGCCCAGCAATCGATGGTGCTGATGGAACTGGATGCGCCGGGCGTGGAAATCCTGCGTCACCTGCCGGTGTTCGGCTATGACGATGCCCCGCATGGCCATATGGAAATCCTGCTCAAGGACGTCCGCATTCCGGCCACCAACATGCTGCTGGGCGAAGGCCGCGGGTTCGAGATCGCGCAAGGCCGCCTCGGGCCAGGCCGGATCCATCATTGCATGCGCACCATTGGCGTGGCCGAAGAAGCGCTGGGCAAGATGGCCAAACGGCTCCAGTCGCGGGTCGCGTTCGGCAAGACCATCGCCGAGCAATCGGTGTGGGAGACGCGGATTGCCCGCGCCCGGATCGATATCGAAATGACCCGGCTGCTGTGCCTCAAAGCCGCAGACATGATGGACAAGGTCGGCAACAAGGCCGCCGCTGGCGAGATTGCGATGATCAAGGTTCAGGCCCCGACCATGGCGCTGCGGATCATCGACGATGCGATCCAGGCGCACGGCGGCGGCGGGGTTTCGGATGACTACGGTCTGGCCTCTGCCTATGCGCACCAGCGCACGCTGCGGCTGGCCGATGGTCCCGATGAAGTCCACAGCCGTGCGATCGCTCGGATCGAATTTGCGCGGCATGCGCCCAATGCGCCCAAATCGGGCGAGATCAGCTCGGGCGATATGGGCGTAGCGCGGTAGGCTTGGCAAGAGCGCGGCCTTCGACGGGCTCAGGCTGAGCGGATTTGGGGGTTTAATCCAAACCCCGCTCATGCTGAGCTTGTCGAAGCACTCAGACTAGCGTCGATCCAGGAGTAAATGTATGAAAGCCGCCGTTCTCGTCCAGGCTCAGCAGCCGCTCGCAATCGAGCAGCTGGCGATCAGCAAGCCCGGCCCGCACGAGGTGCTGATCCGCACCGCCGCCTGCGGGCTGTGCCATTCGGACTTGCACTTTATCGAAGGCTCTTATCCGCATGTCATGCCGGCAGTGCCGGGCCACGAAGCGGCGGGGATTGTCGAGGCGGTCGGCAGCGAAGTGCGCACGGTCAAGGTGGGCGATGCGGTGGTAACTTGCCTGTCGGCGTTCTGCGGCCACTGCGAG
>JBKJTN010000037.1:0-13519 GCA_046590275.1 Novosphingobium sp. | reverse complement strand
TCGTCGGGGCGAGCGAGTCGGATTATCTCGCCGCGATAGGCGGGAATGGGGCGGTAGCGGCATTGCCGCTGCCGGTGTTCTGATGATCAGTCTCGCCGAACTTTGCATCGTCGCCTGTTCCGAGGCATTCCGCGGCAATGGCGAGGTCGTGGCGACCGGGGTCGGCCCGGTCCCGCGGCTGGCGGCCGGGCTCGCCAAGCTCACGCATACCCCCGAACTGATGATGACCGATGGCGAGGCCTACCTTGTCGAAGATCCTGTTCCACTGGGGCCGCGCGGCGACTACAAACCGAAGTTCGCCGGCCACTTGCCGTTCTCGCGGTTCTTCGACAGCGCGGTGTGGACCGGGCGGCGCCACGCGATGGTCACCCCGACCCAGCTCGACTGCTTCGGCCAGATCAACCTGTCTCAGCTTGGTGGCACGCACCGCCAGCCCAGGACCCAGATGCTGGGCGTGCGCGGCTTTCCGGGCAACAGCATCTACCACCCCAATTCGATGTTCATCCCGTTCCATTCGGCCCGCACCTTCGTTGAGGGCGAGGTCGATATGGTGTCCAGCGCCGGCTATAATCCAGCCAAGCGTATCATCGGCGGCAATTATTCGGGCATCGACCTGCGCCGGATCGTCACAAACCTGTGCGTGATGGATTTTGGCGGCGAAAATCGCGCGATCCGGGTCATTTCGCTTCATCCCGGCGTTTCCTTTGACGAGGTGCAGGCCGCCACCGGATTCCCGCTCGAAGCCGCGAGCGATCTGGTTGAGACACCGACGCCAGACGAGGCCGATCTGGCGATCATCGCGCGGCTCGACCCTCACAATTTCCGCGCGAGCGTGATCAAGGACAATCCGCCGGCATCAAGGAGTGCAGCATGAGCGACGACTTCGTCCCGCGCCAGGACCAGAGCCCGGTCTATGAAACCGAGAACCCTGTGCGCTATGAAACCGACGGTCCGGTAGCGTGGATCACCATGGACCGGCCGCAATACAACAATGTCCAGAACAGCCAGATGACCTATGCGCTCGACGCCGCATTTGCGCGGGCGACCGATGATAATGCGATCAAGGTCATCGTGCTGGCGGGGGAGGGCAAGCATTTCAGCGCAGGTCACGACGTCGGGACACCCGGCCGCGACCATCTCGTGCCGTTCGAGCGCAAACTGATGTTCGGCGATCATACCGACCGGCCGGGCGCCGAGCTGCTCTATACGCGCGAACATGAAGTTTACCTGGGAATGTGCCGCCGCTGGCGCGATATTCCCAAGCCGACCATTGCCATGGTCCAGGGCGCCTGCATCGCCGGCGGCCTGACGCTGGCCTGGGTCTGCGATCTGATCGTGGCGAGCGAGGACGCGTTCTTCCAGGATCCAGTCAACCGCATGGGGATTCCCGGGGTTGAGTATTCCGCGCATGGCTTTGAATTGCCGCCGCGTATCGCGAAGGGCTTCCTGCTGCTGGGCGAGCGAATGACCGCAGCACGCGCCTATCAGTTCGGGATGGTCAACGAGATGGTCCCGCGCGAACAACTGCGCGACAAGGTCAGCGCCATGGCGCAGGAACTCGCCACCCGGCCGCGCCTGGGCAACTGGCTCACCAAGCAGGCGATCAATCATGTGGAGGACCTGCGCGGCAAGCGGACCGCGATGGACGCGGTCTTCCATATGCATCATTTCGCCCATGCCCAGAACGATCTGGTCAGCGGAAACAGCCTTGGCGGTTTCGATGGCGCAGCGATGGCCAAGGCTAACAAGAAACAGGCTGGCGAAGGCTAGGTCATGAGCGATCCCCTCGTCACTGCGCTCACGCAGCGTCTGGGGTGCCGCCTGCCCGTGATCCAGACCGCGATGGGCTGGATCGCGACTCCTGAGCTGGTCGCAGCCGCGAGCAACGTCGGGGCGTTTGGCTTTCTTGCCGGCGCGGTGATGAAACCGGCCGAGCTGGGCGAAGCGATCGCCCGGCTGAGGGGCATGACTTCCCATAACTTCGGGGTGAATTTTCACTCGTTTCAGCCCGGCGCGGCAGAGATCGTCGAGCTTATTCTAGCCAACAGCGACCGGGTCCGGGCTGTCAGCTTTGGGCGCGGGCCCGATGCGAAGATGATCGAGCGGTTCCGCGATGCCGGGATTCTGTGCATCCCTACCGTCGGCGCGGTCAAACACGCCGAGAAAATGGTCCAGCTTGGCTGCGAGATGATCACCGTTCAGGGCGGTGAGGGCGGGGGTCATACCGGCGCAGTGCCGACAACTGTGTTGCTGCCGCAAGTGCTCGATGCAGTCGGCGTTCCGGTGGTTGCAGCAGGAGGTTTTGGCGATGGCCGCGGGCTGGCGGCGGCTTTGGCCTATGGTGCTGTTGGGATCGCCATGGGCACGCGTTTCCTGATGACGGCTGAAAGCCCGGTTCCAGCCGCGCCCAAGGCTGCGTACGTGAAGGCGGGAACCGGAGACATCGCAGTCTCGACCAAGGTCGATGGTATCCCCCAGCGCATGATCCTCAATCCCTTGCTCCGGCGGATCGAAGGCTCCGGCAAGCTTGGCATGTGGCTGCGCGCAATGGAAGCTGGCTTTGAAATGAAGCGCCAGACCGGCGCAAGTTGGGGAGAGCTGCTCAAGGCCGCGCGGGGCATGACCAGCCACGGCGAGATGTCGCTCGTCCAGGCCATGATGGCCGCTGCAGCTCCGATGATGATCCAGCGCGCGGTTGTTTCGGGCGATGCCGAGCATGGCTTGATGGCTACCGGGATTGTCGCGGGCCGCCTGACCGACCTGCCAAGCTGCGCCGATCTGATCAACAGCATCGAGATTGATGCCCGCGCCCGCATTGCAGCGCTGACCGCTTAGGAGCCGCCCATGCCGATCACCTGCACTGTCACCGACCGAATCGCCGAGATTGTCTTCGATGTCCCCCCGGTCAATGCCTTTGATAGCGAAACCTGGATGTCGATCCCGGACCTCATCACTGCGGCGGGCCGCAATCCTGAGGTGAATTGTATCCTGATCCGGGCCGAGGGTCGCGGCTTTTGCGGCGGGGTTGATATCAAGGAAATGCAGGCTCATCCCGAGCGCATCACCATCCTCAATCGCGGCAATTATCTGACCTTCAAGGCAATCCGAGATGCCGAAGTGCCGGTGGTCAGCGCAGTCCACAAATTCGTGATTGGCGGCGGGATCGGAATATGCGGCGCGAGCGACACGATTATTGCGAGCGACGACGCCTTCTTTGCCCTGCCCGAAGTCGATCGCGGCGCGATGGGCGGGGCCAGCCACCTATCGCGGATGTTGCCGCTGCACAAGGTGCGGGCGGCGTTCTTCACAGGCGGCAATATCCCGGCAGCGGAAGCCTACCGGCTGGGCGCGGTGGAAAAAGTAGTGCCGCGCGCCGACCTGGAAAACGAAGCCCGCGCCTTTTGCACCATCATCGCCTCCAAATCGCGCAAAGCTCTGGTGATTGCCAAGGAAGCCCTCAACGGGCTGGAGCCTCGCGATGTCGATCGCGGTTACCGCTGGGAACAGGGCTTCACGCTCGAAATGTACATGCACGAGGACAGTCAGAAATCGCGCGATGCATTTGTTGATACAGGCAAGGCTGCAGATTTCTGATGCAGCTCGCCTATACAACCGAACAGCAGGCTTTCCGCGCCGAAGTCCGGTCGTGGATGGAGGCGCATGTCCCGAAGGAGCCGCTGGTCACACTGGAATGCCGCGAAGGCTACGATAGTCATGTCGAGTGGGAGCGCACGCTCGCCTCGGGTAACTGGGGGATGGTCACATGGCCTGAGGCCTATGGCGGTCGCGGGCTGGACCTGATCCAGTGGCTGATCTTCGAGGAAGAATACTTCCGCGCCGGTGGCCCCAATCGTGCCAACCAGAACGGCATCTTCCTGCTTGGCCCGACAATCATGGAATTCGGCACCGAAGAACAGAAATCCCGTTTCCTGACGCCAATGGCCAGGGGCGAAGTCATCTGGGCGCAGGCCTGGTCCGAACCCGGCGCAGGCAGCGACATGGCTGCGATTTCCTCAAAAGCCGTGCGCGACGGCGATCACTATGTCCTGACCGGACAAAAAACCTGGTCCAGCCGAGCGGCTTTTGCCGATTGGGGCTTCGGCATCTTCCGGACCGATCTGGACAGCAAGCGCCACAAGGGGCTGACCTTCATCCTGTTTGATCTCAACAGTCCGGGCATCACCCGCCGCCCGATCCGCCAGCTTCACGGCGAGACCGGCTTTGCCGAATTGTTCCTGGATGATGTGCGTGTCCCCATCGAGAACCGGTTGGCCGGCGAGGGCGAGGGCTGGAATGTGGCGATGGCGACCGCCGGGTTTGAGCGCGGGCTGATGTTGCGCTCGCCAGGCCGCTTTCAAGCGACCGCACGGCGGCTGGTCGAGCTTTACCGACGCCACGAAGGCGAATCCGCTCCCGCCGCGCGTGAGGCTGTGCTGACGGCTTGGATGGGTGCGCAAGCCTATGCCTACAATACCTATGCCGTTGCCGCCAAGATCATGGCCGGGGGCAAGATCGGCGCCGAAGCGAGCCTCAACAAGATCTTCTGGTCCGAACTCGATCGGGCGATGCACCGCACCGCGATGCAATTGCTGGGCGCGGCGGCTGAACTGAAACATTTTGCGGATGGCCGCATCAATCATTGGCTCGAGGGCTATATCTTCTCGCTCTCCGGCCCGATCTATGCCGGCTCGAACGAGGTCCAGCGCAACATCACTGCTGAACGCCTGCTAGGACTTCCGCGGGCGGGAGCGGGCTGATGGACTTCTGTTTTACCGAAGATCAGCTGACTTTGGCGACAGGAGTTCGCGATTACCTGGCCGGAACGCATGGTCCCGAGGTGCTGCGCCGGCTCGATGCCGCGGGTGCGCGCGATCCTGCGATCTGGCAGGGCTTGGTCGACATGGGGCTGACTGGCCTGCTTGTGCCTGAAGCGCACGGCGGCCTAGGCCTGGGGTTGTTGGAAGCCGCGCTCATCGCTGCCGAATGCGGCCGCGCTTGTCTGGCCGAACCGCTGGTCGATACAGCCTTCGTGGCGGTGCCATGGCTAGTCAGCAGGGGAGAGACCGACGTTCTCGCAGGTATCGTCGCTGGCACAAGCAATCTTGCCCCGGCGCACCGGATCAACCCGTGGATAGCGGACGGCGATGGCCCGGCCCTGGCCAGCGTGGACCCTTTGCGGATGCTAACTGCGCTCACCGATGAGCCGAGCGATGATCCGGCGCTGCTCAATCTTGGCGCGTTGATGAGCGCGGCGCAACTGCTCGGCCTTGCCGATGCGATGCTGCATCAGGCCACAGAATATGCGAAATTACGCACCCAGTTCGGCCAGCCGATTGGCGCATTTCAGGCGATTAAGCACAGCCTCGCAAACTGCGCGGTGGCGATCGAGTTCGCCAAGCCGGTTGTCTGGCGCGCCGCGCAGGCGTTGCAGGACAGAGATGACAGCGCCGCCATCCACGTCAGCCATGCCAAGGTGGCGGCCGCCGATGCGGCAATCCATACCGCCGAGACGGCAATTCAGGTCCACGGCGCGATGGGCTATACCTATGAGGTCGATCTCCATTTCTGGATGAAGCGCAGCTGGGCGCTGGCGGGAGCCTGGGGATCGCGCGCCTTCCATTTGCAGCGGATCGCTGAGGCCGTGCTTGGCGGATCGCTCCCGATCGGCCCCGAACACACCTTCGCTTGAGGAACGACAATGCCCGAAGCCTATATCATCGATGCCGTGCGCACCCCGATCGGGCGCAAGAAGGGCAGCCTTGCCGCCGTCCACCCGGCTGATCTGGGCGCGCACCCGATCAAGGCACTGATCGATCGGACTGGTATTGACGCCAATTCCGTCGACGATGTCGTGTGGGGCTGCTGCGATACGATCGGGCCGCAGGCGGGCGATATTGGCCGCACTGTCTGGCTGGTCGCCGGTCTGCCCCAGCATGTGCCGGGCACGACCATCGACCGCCAGTGCGGCTCCTCGCAGCAGGCGGTCCATTTCGCCGCGCAAGGCGTGATGTCTGGCACGCAGGACGTTGTGGTGGCTGGCGGAAGCCAGGCGATGAACGCGATTCCGATCTCGGCGGCGATGCTCGCGGCGGAACCCTATGGCTTTACCAATCCGTTCAACACCTCGCCGGGCTGGGTAGCGCGCTACGGCGATGGCATCCTCAATCAGATCGATTCTGCCGAGATGATCGCCAAAAAATGGAGGCTGTCGCGCAAAGCGATGGAGCAATTTGCCCTCACTTCGCATCAACGCGCGCAGGCTGCGAGCGATGCTGGTTGGTTCAGGAACGAAATTGCTCCGCTGAACGGACTGGAAGTTGATGAAACGATCCGCCCCGGCACCACTATGGAAGGGCTCGCCAGCCTGAGGACAGTGCAGGAAGGCGGCGTCATTACGGCGGGCGTTGCCAGCCAGAATTGCGATGGTGCCGCTGCCCTTCTGATTGCCTCCGAACGCGCCGTAAAGGACCACGGCTTAACGCCCCGCGCCCGCATTCATCATCTTTCGGTGCGTGCAGATGATCCGGTCTGGATGCTCACTGCACCGATCACGGCAACCGAGCACGCGCTGAGAAAGGCAGGCATGACCGTCGCAGATATCGACCTGTTCGAATGCAATGAGGCCTTCGCCAGCGTGCCGATGGCATGGATGAAGGAACTCGGCATTCCGCACGAGAAAGTGAATGTCCAGGGCGGAGCGATTGCGCTTGGTCACCCGCTCGGAGCCACTGGTGCCCGGCTGATGACTACCCTGCTGAATGCATTGGAACGCACGGGCGGCCGCTATGGCCTTCAGACCATGTGCGAAGGTGGCGGGCAGGCCAACGTTACGATTATCGAGAGGCTATAATGGGTATCTGCGACAACCGCACCGTCATCATCACCGGCGCTGCGCGCGGGCTGGGCCGCGCCTATGCACTGGCTTTCGCGACCGAGGGCGCGAATGTGGTGGTCAATGACATCGGCACCTCGCTCGGCGGCGAGGGACGCGATACCAGCGCCGCCGATAGCGTGGTGTCTGAAATCAAGGCCGCTGGCGGCAGGGCTATCGCCAATTATGAGGACATCACCGATTGGGACGGCGCCAAGCGGATCGTCGATGCCGCGGTGGCCGCGTTCGGCGATCTGCATGTGGTAGTCAACAACGCCGGGATCGTGCGTGATCGCATGTTCGTTTCCGCGACGATAGAGGAATGGGACGCGACCATGCACGTCCACCTGCGTGGGCATTTTTGTCTCTCACGCCACGCCGTCGATTATTGGCGCGCCAAGCAGAAGGCCGGAACCGATCCAGATGCGCGGATCATCAACACATCTTCGGGCGCGGGCCTTCAAGGTTCGATCGCCCAGGCGGCTTACTCCACCGCCAAGGGAGGGATCGCCGCGTTGACCCTGGTGCAGGCAGCTGAGCTTGGTCGCTATGGCATCACCGCCAACGCGCTTGCTCCATCTGCCCGCACCCGCATGACCGAGCAGGCCTTTGCCGAAAAGATGGCGACCGGGGGCGATGCCTTCGATGTGATGGACCCGGCCAATATCGCGCCGACTGTCGTTTGGCTGGGCAGCGCCGAAAGCGCAAACGTGACGGGCTGCGTGTTCGAACTTGAGGGCGGCAAAATCATGCTGGAGGATGGCTGGCGTGAAGGTCCGGTCGTGGATGCGGGCAGGCGCTGGCTCCCGGGCGATATCGGCGCAGCGGTGGCCAGCCTACTGGCGGACCGCCTGCTGCCCCGCAAGGTCTGGGGGACTTCATGACAGGAACTCTGTGCTCCTTGCAGAAAAGGCTTGGTTGATGGAATTCGCTTTCACCGACGAGCAAGCAATGATTGGCGAGACGGCGCGCGCCTTCTTTGCCGAGAATGCCACCTCGAAACGCACCCGCGATGCGATGACCGGCGACGGGATCGATCGCGCATTGTGGCTAGCGTTCTGCCAGGAACTCGGCCTGGCGGGTGTAGCTTTGCCTGAAGCCTATGGGGGCGCAGGGCTTGGCATGGTCGAATTGGCGCTGGTTGCAGAGGCAGCTGGTGCACAGGTTGCCGCATTGCCCTTGCTCGGCGTCGCAACTGCGGCGCGAGCGATCGCGGCGGGCGGGAGCAAGACGCAAATGTCGGAATGGCTTCCCAGGCTGTCATCGGGTGAGATTATTGCGACAACCTTGATAGCGACCGACACACAACCTGCTTTAGCTCCCCATGGCGCCTCGGCCGACCTGATCTTGTTCGCAATCGGAGAACGGGCCTGGTTGGGCAAGCCGGACAATCCGGGTATCAATATCAAGCAATTAACGACGATGGATCAAACCCGCCCCTTGGCCCATATCGAATTTGGTGGCGCTGCTTTGGACGCGTTGGAAAATGGTCCGGCTGCAACGAAAGCTGCCCGGATAGGTGGCTGGATCTGCCTTGCTGCCGAAGCGTTAGGCGGCGCACAGACCTGCCTTGACCGCACCGTTGCCTATGCCAAGGAGCGTGTCCAGTTCGGCCGACCGATCGGCTCATTTCAAGCCTACAAGCATCGCCTCGCCGATATGATGGTTGAGATCGAGCAGGCCCGTTCAGCAGTTTACTGGGCAGCTTGTGCAGTCGATGAAGGCTCGGACGAAGCGGCACTTGCGATCCATGCTGCCAAAAGCTTCGCCGCCGACACGTTCTTCAAATGCGCGGGCGATATGATCCAGCTCCATGGCGGAATTGGCTTCACTTGGGAGCATGACGCGCATCTTTTTTTCAAGCGCGCCCGTGCGATCCAGTCGATGCTGGGTAGCGGCAACTGGCACCGCGAAAAAATCGCCGCGATGATTCTGGGAGAAGCCGCATGAAGCTGGGATTTTCCGCTGCGGAAGAGGATTTCCGTGCCGAATGCGCGGCCTGGCTGAACGCGCAGATGGCAGGCGAGTTTGCCGACATCAAGGGTATCACCACGCTGACCGCCAAAGCCGAACGCCGCAAGGAATGGGAACAGCAACTCGCCGCGCATAATTGGTCATGCATTGGTTGGCCGGCGGAATGGGGCGGGCGTGATGCCACCATCGCGCAGCAGGTGATCTTTGCCGAGGAATATGCTCGCGCAGGCGTGCCAGGGCGGGTCAACCACATCGGCGTCGAACTGGCCGGGCCGACAATCCTGGCGTTTGGAACGCCTGAGCAGAAACAGCGGTTCCTGCCCGATATAGCGGCGGGCAAGACGATATTTTGCCAAGGATTTTCCGAACCGGGTGCCGGATCGGACCTTGCCAGCGTAAGGACCAAGGCGCGCCTGGACGAAGGGCAGTGGATCGTCAACGGCCAGAAGATCTGGACCAGTCTTGCTCATATCTCTGACTGGATCTTTGTCGTGGCCCGCAGCGAGGAGGGCTCTAAAGGCCCCAAGGGGCTGACCTTCCTGATGATGCCGATCAACCAGCTGGGGATCGAAATTCGCGGGATCAAACAGATCAACGGCGATGCCGAATTCAACGAAACCTTCTTTACCGATGCAACCTGCGCAGCTGATAGCCTGATCGGCGAAGTAGGGGGCGGCTGGAAGATCGCGATGGGTTTGCTTGCGTTCGAACGCGGGGTCTCCACACTCGGCCAGCAGATGGCCTTCCGCAACGAACTGGACGCGATCATCGCCGCAGCCAAGGCGGGCGGCTCCGCGCGCGATCCGCTGATCCGCCAGCGCATTGCCAAGGCAGAGATTGGCCTGCGCCTGATGCGCTATGGTGCGCTCAGGATGCTTTCCAACAGTGATCACAGCAAGGTTGACGGCGCGGCGCTGACCTACAAGATCCAGTGGGCCAGCTGGCGCCGTTCGCTTGGCGAGCTGGCAATGGATGTGCTGGGGCAAGCGGGCGAAGTGTCCGACAATCCCGATTACGAATGGGACACCCTGCCCAACTTGTTTCTCTATTCGCGCGCCGACACGATATATGGCGGGACCAACCAGGTCCAGCGCAATCTGATTGCCGAGCGCGGCCTTGGCCTGCCGCGCGAACCGCGAGGTGATGTATGAGCGTTCCAGCCTACCCCGTCCCGCGTGATCTGCTGAAAGGCAAGACCGTGGTGGTAACCGCTGCGGCCGGGACCGGCATCGGCTTTTCTGCTGCCAAGCGCGCCGCTGAGGAAGGCGCGCGGGTGCTGATGAGCGATTTCCACGAGCGGCGCCTTGGCGAAGCGGCCGACCGGATTGGCGCGGAACTGGGCACGCGGCCCGCAACCTTTGTCTGCGATGTCACCGATCAGGACCATGTCGATGCCTTGCGCGATGCGGCGCTGCGCGAGCTTGGCTATGTCGACGTGCTGATTAACAATGCAGGCCTCGGCGGTGAAGTGGCGGTGATCGACATGAGTGACGAGCAGTGGTTCCGGGTGCTGGATGTCACACTGACCAGCGTGATGCGCATGACCCGTGCCTTCCTGCCCCCCATGTATGCCCGCAAGTCGGGTGTGATCGTCAACAATGCCTCGGTCCTGGGCTGGCGGGCCCAGAAGGGGCAGGCGCATTATGCCGCTGCCAAGGCCGGGGTAATGGCCTTCACCCGCTGTTCGGCAGTGGAAGCTGCCGAGCATGGGGTGCGGATCAACGCGGTGGCGCCGTCGATCGCCATGCATCCGTTCCTTGCCAAGGTGACGACGGACGAGCTGCTTGCCAAACTGGAGCAGCAGGAGGCATTCGGCCGGGCTGCCGAAGTCTGGGAGGTGGCTAACGTGATGATGTTCCTCGCCTCCGATCTGTCGAGCTACATGACCGGAGAGATCGTTTCGGTTTCGAGCCAACGCGCGTGACCAAGATTTACGCCTCGCCCCGCGACCTCATCGGGCAGGCAGGCACGCTGCTTGGACCGAGTGGTTGGCTGCTGATCGATCAAGAGCGGGTCAACGCCTTTGCTGCCGTTACTGGTGATCACCAGTGGATTCATGTCGATGTTGAACGCGCCAAGCAAAGCCCGTTCGGCGGCACAATCGCGCATGGCTATCTGACGATGAGCCTGGTCAACCTGTTCCTGCCCGAGCTGATAGAAGTTCGCGGCTTTGCCCATGCGGTCAATGTCGGGGCTGATCGGCTGCGCTTCCTTGCCCCGGTCAAGGTCGGCTCGCGAATTCGCGCGCTGGGAGAAATTATTTCGGCCGAAGAGATCAAAGGCGCCGTCCAGTCGGTCCTGCGCGTCACCATCGAAATCGAGGGCAGCGAAAAGCCTGCCTGTGTCGTCGATACCATCAGCCGCTATTTTCCGGAGATTTGAACCATGGCCACTCCCGAGCAGATGATCGCTGCCGTCCACGCCTATGTCGACGCGTTCGACAAAGGTAACCCTGAACTTGCTGTTGCGCTTTTCGCAGCCGATGCAATCATCGAGGATCCGATCGGAACGCCGCTCAAAATCGGTCATGATGCGATCCGCGAATTCTACACTGGGTCCATCGCGGCGGGTGCCAAACTGGTGCTCGAAGGCCCGATCCGCATCGCTGGTGAATGTGCTGCCTTTCCTTTCTCCGCGCGCCTGAAGATGGGCGGAAACGATATGCAGGTCGATGTCATCGATATTTTCAAATTCAACGAGGCGGGCAAAGTTGTGGAGATGAAAGCCTATTTCGGCCCTGGCAACATGCATGGATTCTAGTAAGAAACTGCCCCTGACAATACCCCATGCCGCGGCCCGGGCTGCGGCGCTATGGGGGGATGCGCCCGCAATAGTGGAGCGCGGCGAAAGCTGGAGCTTCAAGCAACTGTGGACTGAATGCCGTGCTGCGACTTCAGCCCTGCTGGCGCGCGGAATTGGCCAGGGTGACAGGGTTGCCATCTGGGCCCCAAACAGCCGGGAATGGGTTGTCGCAGCTGTCGCGGCGATGACTGCCGGGGCCGCCATCGTACCGCTTAACACGCGGCTGAAGGGGATTGAGGCGGGCGATCAACTGCGCCGCACCGGCGCGAAGCTGATGTTTACCGTGCATGATTTTCTCGGCATCGATTATCGCGGGCTGCTTGCCAATGAGGATCTGCCGGATCTGGCCGAGACGGTGATGATCGATACCGGCCTGGCTGAATTCGTTGCATCGGGACGGGGGCCGGATGATCCGGCGATACCCGCTTCACTTGATCGGATTGGCGCCGATACACTCTCGGATATCATGTTCACTAGCGGCACCACCGGAAGCCCCAAAGGTGTCCTGACAACCCACGGCCGGATCATTCCGCAATGCGCTTCGTGGATTGGCAATACCGGGCTGAGCGCAGGTGAGCGCTATCTGATCGTGAACCCGTTCTTCCACAGCTTCGGGATGAAGGTTGGCTGGGTTGCCTGTCTTCTGGCCGGGGCTGTCATGGTCCCCATGCCGCAATTCGAGGTTGAAGCGGCAGCGGCGAGCATCGCAAGGGACCGGATTTCGTTTCTGCCCGGACCTCCCACAATCTTTCAGATGCTGCTGGCAAAGCTCGAGAAAAAGCCCTTCGACATCTCTTCGCTGCGGGGTGGATCGACCGGGGCGGCGGTGGTCCCCCCTATTTTGATCGAGCGGATTCGCGGCGAACTTGGCATGTCCGACATCATTACCGCCTATGGCATGACCGAGTGCCTCAACATTACCAGCTGTCGGCCGGGCGATTCGGCAGAGCGCATCGCCAATACCTGCGGCACAGCCTTCCCGGGCAATGAGGTGCGGATTGCGGCCGATGACGGAGCCGAATTGCCGCGCGGTGAAACCGGCGAGATACTGGTCCGCGGCCCGGCGGTCATGCTCGGCTATCTCGATGACCCGCAAGCCACCGCTGAGGCGATTGATCCCCAGGGCTGGCTGCATACCGGTGATGTCGGCACGATGGATGCGGACGGCTTTCTGCGGATCACTGATCGGAAGAAGGACATGTATATCTCAGGAGGGTTCAATTGCTATCCGGCCGAGGTCGAGAAGCTGCTCTCTACCCATCCCGCGATCAGCATGGTCGCGATAATCGGGATTCCTGACCAACGACTGGGCGAGGTGGGCAAGGCTTTCGTCGTGCTGCGCCCCGGAGCAACTGCCAGTGAAGCGGATCTCGTTGCCTGGTCGCGCGAAAACATGGCCAATTACAAGGTTCCGCGCCAGTTTGTGTTCCTCGCCGATCTGCCCCGCAATGCCGCCGGAAAAGTCGCAAAGCGGGAGCTAGGCTAGACGCCGGTGGGATGTTGCTCGTTGGTTCCGCTGGCGACTTCCCATTCGCATTCCCCCTCACAAAACCGGAGCAATACCAGCAACAAGGGCGCGGGCGTATGTAGCAATCGAGGGTCCGTACAATTACGGAGTGTAAGGTTGACGATCTAGCGGGACATCCACTGCGGGGTTGCTGTCAGCCAAATCGCAACTCGTCTCCGATTGGCGCACGAGGGCCAAAAACATCGACTTTAGACGGCGAGCGATTGCCACTCGGCCAGGGCGACTGGGCGACGGGCCTTGTAGGTTTCGCGGTCGACGAGATGGCGTTCGGAGTTGAAATGGTTGTGAAGCGAGGCGTGAACTGAGGCGAATTTCTGTAGCGATTTCATCCGTCGGAATCGCAG